>NZ_JBICYT010000001.1:664439-685169 GCF_043201215.1 Streptomyces sp. NPDC048331
ACCCACCCCCCCCCCCCCCACCCCCCCCCCCCCCGCCCCCCCCCCCCCCCGCCCCCCCCCGCCCCCCCCCCCCCCCCCCCCCCCCCCCCCCCCCCCCCCCCCCCCCCCCCCCCCCCCCCCCCCCCCCCCCCCCCCCCCCCCCGGAACCCGGCTCCGCCGGGCACCGGGCTCCGCCCGGACCCTCCCCCAGCTACCGCTGGGAGGTGCCCCCTGCCTCAAACGCCGGCAAGGCTGGAAGGGGTCGGGCCCGGCCTGAGCGGCCGGGCCCGGTCGGCGCCGTCAGGCGAGGTGGGCGCGGACCTCCGCCGCGGCATCCTCGCCGTAGGCCTTCGTGAAGCGCTCCATGAAGTGGCCACGGGCCAGCGCGTACTCCTGGGTGCCCAGGGTCTCGATGACCAGCGTCGCGAGCATGCAGCCCAGCTGCGCCGCGCGCTCCAGGCCGACGCCCCAGCCCAGACCGGTGAGGAACCCGGCGCGGAACGCGTCGCCGACGCCCGTCGGGTCGACCTTCGCGGTCTCCTCGGGGCAGCCGACCACGATCGGGGCCTCCCCCACGCGCTCGATCTTGACGCCGTTGGAGCCCAGCGTGGTCACGCGGGTGCCGACCTTGGACAGGATCTCCGCGTCGGTCCAGCCGGACTTCGACTCGATGAGGCCCTTCTCGTACTCGTTCGAGAAGAGGAAGGTCGCGCCCTCCATCAGGGTGCGGATGTTGTCGCCGTCCATGCGGGCGATCTGCTGCGAGAAGTCCGCGGCGAAGGGGATCCCGCGCGTGCGGCACTCCTCCGTGTGGCGCAGCATCGCCTCGGGGTCGTCGGCGCCGATGAGGACGAGGTCGAGCCCGCCCACCCGGTCGGCGACGGCCTTCAGCTCGATCAGTCGGGCCTCGCTCATCGCGCCCGTGTAGAAGGAGCCGATCTGGTTGTGGTCGGAGTCCGTGGTGCACACGAAGCGCGCGGTGTGCAGGACCTCGGAGATCCGGACGGACTCGGTGTCGACGCCGTGCCGGTCCAGCCAGGCGCGGTACTCGTCGAAGTCGGAGCCGGCGGCTCCGACGAGGATCGGGCGGCTGCCGAGCTGCCCCATACCGAAGCAGATGTTCGGGCCGACCCCTCCCCGCCGGACGTCGAGGTTGTCGACGAGGAAGGAGAGGGAGACCGTGTGCAGCTGGTCCGCGACCAGCTGGTCGGCGAAACGGCCGGGGAAGGTCATGAGGTGGTCGGTGGCGATGGAGCCGGTGACTGCGATGCGCACGGCGTGGACGCTCCTGCTGAGGACGGCGAGGGACAGTCAAAACTACCCGGTGAGCGGCCCCTGGCAGTACCCCGGAAACTACCCCTTAGTAGGTCTTTCTTCGCCAGAGCTCCGATGTCTACGGTGCCTCCATGACCTATACCGACGGTTTCGGCTATGGCGAGTACAGCGGCGACAAGCGTGGGGCGGAAGCCCCGAGGCAGCCCGGTTTCGCCCGTCTGCTCGGTGACTGCGCCCGGATGGCCCCGCACTGGCTGGTCCCGGCGGGCCCGCGGCCGGTCCGCGTGGCCCCTTCGCAGATCCACGGGATCAGCGTCCCGCCCGCCTCGGCGCGGCTGATCGCCGCCACGTCCGCGTACGGGGATCAGTAGGAGGGAACCGGTTGCGCTCCCGCTCCGTCACACCCGCATCAGGTACGACGGACCGGTGAAGGAGCGATGCGGTGACCAGCGAACAACCCGACGACACATCACGCGGCACACGGCGGCGGCCCGCCTGGGCCGTCGGTTCGATCGCGGCCGCCGTCCTGCTCGCCGGCGGCGGCACCGCGTACTGGGCGTCGACCGCCCATGGCGACGGTGGATCGGGCCACCGCGCGGCGGACAGCGCGGCGACCGCGCCCCGTGACGCGGGAGATCCCTCGGGGCCGGGCATCGCGCCCGGGGAGCCCGACCCGTCCGGCGAAGGGGTGGTCTACCGGACCGACGTGAAGCTTCCGGAGGCCCCGGCGAACGCGCCGACCTACGCGCTGTCCGGTGAGGTCACCTCGGCGGAGGTGGCCCGCCTCGCGGCGGCTCTGGGCCTGCCGGGCGAGCCGCGGCTGAGCGGGGACGTCTGGCTGGCCGGGGAGGCCGCCGATGGCTCCGGGCCGCGGCTGACGGTGGCGCGTACGGCGCCAGGGACGTGGAACTTCGCCCGTTTCCAGGCGCCGGGCAGCGGTAGCGGCAACGGTGCCGGGGACAACTGTGTGCGCGGCAAGGACACCTGCGGCCCGGCCACCCTGCCCAAGGATGTCGGCGGCGGGAGCGCGGGCGGTGGGGCCGAGTCGGGCAGTCCGGTGTCGGAGGAGGCCGCCAAGGCCGCCGCGGCCCCCGTACTGGCCGCCGCGGGGGTGGCGGGGGCCAAGCAGGACGCCCGGATGAACCAGGGTTCGGTACGGGTGGTGGCCGCCGATCCGGTGGTCGGCGGGCTGCCCACGCAGGGCTGGTCCACGAAGGTCAGCGTGGGCTCCGACGGCTCGGTGGTGGGGGCCGACGGGGAGCTGAAGGCGCCCGTGCGGGCGGCCGAGCAGCCGGTGGTCGGGGCCGTGGAGGCGTTGGCCCGGCTGAACGCGAAGTCGGGCGGCGGGGGCGACCCCGAGCCGAGCGGATGCGCGAGCGCGGTCCCGCTGGCGGCGGACGCCCCGGTCGCGGCCACGGACACGGTTCCGTGCAACCCGGAGCCGCGGCCGATGAAGCCCCCGCGGACGGAGACGGTGAAGGGGGCCGTGCTCGGGCTGGTTCCCGGCACGGTAAATGGGGCGCGGGGTCTGGTGCCGGCGTGGCTCTTCGAGGTGGCGGGCCAGGGCGGCGCACCGGGCCACACGGTGGCCCAGCCCGCGGCGGCGGCCCAGGAGAGCACTCCGGGGCCGAAGGACGGTCGTACCGTGCCCGGGTTCTCGTACGCGGAGGCCGACCGGAAGCTGACCGTGAACTTCTGGGGCAGCGTGTGCAGCACGTACGCCGTGGAGGCGCGGGAGCAGGCGGAGTCGGTCCTGGTGAAGATCACGGACACGCCGAAGAAGCCGGGTCAGGCCTGCATCATGCTGGCGGAGGAGATGTCCTCGTCGGTGACCTTGCAGCAGCCGCTGGGTGATCGGAAGGTGCTCGACGCGACGACCGGCAAGCCGCTGCCCCGGCAGTGACCGGGGGCGCCGCGGGCGTCGTAGGAGCCGCGAGGGGTCCCGGGAGCGTCCGGGACCGGGTATGACACGAGGGCCCGCCCCGGTCGGATTCGACCGGGGCGGGCCCTCGTCACGCGTCCGTCCAGGTTTAGCTGAACGAGTCGCCGCAGGCGCAGGAGCCCGTGGCGTTGGGGTTGTCGATCGTGAAGCCCTGCTTCTCGATGGTGTCGACGAAGTCGATCGAGGCACCGTGGAGGTACGGGGAGCTCATCCGGTCCGTGACGACCTTCACACCGTCGAAGTCCTTCACGACGTCGCCGTCGAGGGAGCGCTCGTCGAAGAAGAGCTGGTAGCGCAGGCCGGAGCAACCACCGGGCTGGACGGCGACGCGGAGCGCCAGGTCATCGCGGCCTTCCTGCTCCAGCAGGGTCCTGACCTTCTCGGCGGCGGCGTCGGACAGGAGGATGCCGTCGCTCACAGTGGTCTTGTCGTCCTGTACGGACATCTGCATTCACTCCCGAAGTGGGCGGCTCCCCGCCGGAGGCGAGGAAACGTCGGACTCTTGCCGTCGGTGGCAACGAGCGGGACCGCGGATTCATTCCGGGACCCGACGCTTGTTTCAGATAATCCATGCTCGCACACCGCGCGAGGGGGTGGGCCCGGCGAATCGTGGGCTGATGCGTCACATTGACACTATCGGCATCGTCAAACTGACGTGAAGCGGTTATGATAGATAGCGTCAAGTAGACGAGAAGTCGAAGCGATGATCCAGAAATCCTTGTCGCAGAACAGAAAGGGTGCGTGTCGTGACCACCGCCCAGCCCTTGGACGTCCAGCCGACGCCCCTTGCCCTGCTGCTGCTCGGCCGTGAGGCCGACCCCAAGAGCGAGCGCGGGGTGGAGTGCCCCGGAGACCTGCCGTCGCCGTCGGACCCGAACCTCGTGGAGCGCGCCCGCGCGGCCAAGGAGAAGCTCGGGGACAAGGTCTTCATCCTGGGCCACCACTACCAGCGTGACGAGGTCATCGAGTTCGCGGACGTCACCGGCGACTCCTTCAAGCTGGCCAAGGACGCGGCCGCCAAGCCGGAGGCCGAGTACATCGTCTTCTGCGGCGTGCACTTCATGGCCGAGTCCGCGGACATCCTGACCTCGGACGACCAGAAGGTGGTCCTGCCGGACCTGGCCGCCGGCTGCTCGATGGCCGACATGGCCACCGCCGAGCAGGTCGCGGAGTGCTGGGACGTGCTGACCGAGGCCGGCATCGCCGACGTCACGGTGCCCGTCTCGTACATGAACTCCTCCGCCGACATCAAGGCCTTCACCGGCAAGCACGGCGGCACGATCTGTACCTCGTCCAACGCGAAGAAGGCGCTGGAGTGGGCGTTCGAGCAGGGCGAGAAGATCCTCTTCCTCCCGGACCAGCACCTGGGCCGCAACACCGCCGTCCGCGACATGGGCATGTCCCTGGACGACTGCGTGCTCTACAACCCGCACAAGCCGAACGGCGGCCTCACCGTCGAGCAGCTGCGGAACGCCAAGATGATCCTGTGGCGGGGGCACTGCTCGGTGCACGGCCGGTTCTCGGTCGACTCGGTCAACGACGTCCGCGCCCGGATCCCCGGCGTGAACGTCCTGGTCCACCCCGAGTGCAAGCACGAGGTCGTGGCGGCCGCGGATTACGTCGGCTCGACGGAGTACATCATCAAGGCGCTGGAGGCGGCCCCGGCCGGTTCCAAGTGGGCCATCGGCACCGAGCTGAACCTGGTCCGCCGCCTGGCGAACCGATTCGCCGCCGAGGACAAGGAAGTCGTCTTCCTCGACAAGACGGTCTGCTTCTGCTCGACGATGAACCGCATCGACCTCCCGCACCTGGTGTGGACCCTGGAGTCACTGGCCGAGGGCAACCTCGTCAACCAGATCCAGGTCGACAAGGAGACGGAGAGCTTCGCGAAGCTCGCGCTGGAGCGGATGCTGGCGCTCCCGTAGCCCCCGCTCCCCCCGCACGCCCGAAGGGCCGCCCCTCGTATCGAGGAGCGGCCCTTCGGCCGTCGTGCGACGGGTGTCGACGGGTGTCAGGCCTTGGCCGGGACCTCGTCCTCCGCGGCGGCGGGAGCCGGGACCACCGTCAGGCGGGCCTCACGCTTCGCCGCGCGCTTCGCACGGCGGCGCTCCTTGCGGAGTTCGACCATCGTGTAGAGGGTCGGCACCAGCAGCAGCGTCAGCACGGTGGAGCTGACCAGGCCGCCGATCACCACGACCGCGAGCGGCTGCGAGATGAAGCCGCCCTCACCGGTGACGCCCAGCGCCATCGGGAGCAGGGCGAAGATCGTCGCCAGGGCCGTCATCAGGATCGGGCGCAACCGGTGCCGGCCGCCCTCGATGACCGCCTCGACGACGCCCAGGCCCTGGGCGCGGTACTGGTTGACCAGGTCGATCAGGACGATCGCGTTGGTCACCACGATGCCGATGAGCATCAGCATGCCGATCATCGCC
This sequence comes from Streptomyces sp. NPDC048331, assembly GCF_043201215.1. Classification (NCBI taxonomy): domain Bacteria; kingdom Bacillati; phylum Actinomycetota; class Actinomycetes; order Kitasatosporales; family Streptomycetaceae; genus Streptomyces; species Streptomyces sp. NPDC048331. Next base: position 670,068 of record NZ_JBICYT010000001.1, read on the forward strand.
GGGACGCCCATCGGGGTGCCGGTGGCGATGAGCAGGCCGAGCGCGCCGGTCGCCGCGAACGGGATGGAGACCAGCAGGATCAGCGGCTGGACCAGCGACCGGAAGGTCGCCACGAGCAGCATGAACACGATCGCGATGGCCGCGAGCATGGCCAGGCCCAGCGAGCCGAAGGCCTCGTCCTGGTTCTCGGAGACGCCGCCGATGGACGCGGTGGCGCCCTCGGGCAGGTCCAGGGCCTTGAGCTTGGTCTGCAGTTCGGCGCTGACCGCGCCGGTGTTGTCGCCGAGCGGACGTGCGGTGACGGTGGCGGCGCGGGCGCCGTCGATCCGGGTCATCGCGACCGGGCCGGGGACCTCCTTGACCTCGGCGATGTCGCCGAGCTTGACCGGGCCGACCGGGAGCGCCTGCAGTTCGGCCAGGGTGGTGGCCGGCTGCGCGGACCGGATGACGATGTCCCGCTCGGTGTCGTCGAGGACGGCCTTGCCCGCCGGGTTGCCCCGGACGGCCTGCGCGACGACCGCGCCGAGCGCGGCCTGGTCCAGGCCGGCCTCGGCCGCCTTGGGGGTGGCGGTCACGGAGATGCGGGGCACGGACTGGGACAGGTCGCTCTGCACGTCGGCGACGTTCTTGAGCTTGGCGACCTCGACGCGGACCTGTTCGGCGGCCTCGGCGAGGGTCTTGCCGTCACCGGCCTTGACGACCACGCTGAGGTTCTGGCTGCCGAAGCCGTCGCCCGCCACGATGCGGGTCTCGCCGATGCCGTCGAGGGCGGCCACCTTGCTCTCGATGCCCTTCTTGACGGCGTCCGCCTTGCCGGAGTCCTTCAGGCTGACCTGGTACGAGGCCTGGTTGGAGCCCGTACCGCCGCCGAAGGCGGCGAGGAAGCCGGAGGAGCCGACGGTGACCTGGTAGCTCTTGACGCCGTCGACCGAGGACAGCACCTGCTCGATCTTGCGGCTCGCCTCGTCGGAGGCGGCCAGCGAGGTGCCGGGTGCCAGCTCCTGCTTGACCGTCAGGACTTCCTGCTCGCCCTGGTCGAAGAAGTTGGTCTTCAGCAGCGGGGTCATCCCGAAGGTGCCGAAGAGGACGACGACCGCGATGACCACACTGGTGAGCCGGCGCCGGGTGGCGAAGCCCAGGACGCGGACGTAGAAGAGCTGGAGGCGGCTGCGCGCCTCCTTCTCCTCGGCCTCGCGGCGGGCCTCGGCCGCGCTCTCGGCGTCGCCGGGCTCGACGCCCTTGGGCGCGCGCAGGAACCAGTACGAGAGCACCGGTACGACCGTCAGCGAGACGAGCAGCGAGGCCAGCAGGGCCGCGGTGACGGTGAGCGAGAAGGAGCCGAAGAGCTCGCCGATCATGCCGCCGGTGAGGCCGATCGGCAGGAAGACGGCGACGGTGGTGAGGGTGGAGGAGGTGACCGCGCCGGCGACCTCCTTGACCGCGGTGATGATCGCGGCCTCGCGCTCCTCGCCGTAGCCGAGGTGGCGCTTGATGTTCTCCAGGACCACGATCGAGTCGTCGACCACGCGGCCGATGGCGATGGTGAGCGCGCCCAGGGTCAGCATGTTGAGCGACAGGTCCTGGGTCCACAGCACGATGAGCGCGAGGACCACGGACAGCGGGATGGAGACCGCCGTGACCAGCGTCGAGCGCAGCGAGGCCAGGAAGACCAGGATCACGATCACCGCGAAGAGCAGGCCGAGCATGCCCTCGGTGGTGAGGCTGGAGATGGACTTGGCGACGGCCGGGCCCTGGTCGCTGACGACGGTCAGGTCGGCGCCGGCGCCGAGGGTGGTGCGCAGCTCCGGCAGCTGGTCCTTGACGGCGTCGGAGATGGCGACGGCGCTGCCGTCCTTGTCCATGGTGAGGACGAGGGCGAGGCTGGGCTTGCCGTTGGTACGGGTGATGGAGACGGCCTTGGCCGGCTCCTGCTTCACGGTGGCGACGTCGGCGAGGCGGACGGCGGGCTTGCCCGGGCCGGGGGTCAGGCGCAGCTCTTCGAGCTGGGCGAGGGAGGTGTAGCCGCCGCCGACGCGGACGGTGCGGTTCTTGCCCGCCTCGTCGAAGGAGCCGGCGGGGACGGCCGCGCCGCCCGCCTGGAGGCCCTCGGCGAGCTTGGCGCCGTCGAGGCCGGCGGCCGCGAGCTTGGCGTTGTCGGGGGTGACGGTGACCTGGAGGTCCTGGACGCCGTCGACGGTGACCTGGCCGACGCCCTCGATGTCCGAGAGGACGGGGACGACGGAACGTTCCAGCTGGTCGGCGAGCGCCTGCTGGTCCTTGTCGGCGGTGACGGCCAGGATGACCGTCGGGATGTCGTCGGTGGAACCGGCCACGACCTGCGGGTCCACCTCGGCGGGCAGCCGGACGCGGGCCCGGTTCACGGCCTGCTGGACGTCGGCGACGAGCTGCTTGGTGCCGCTGTCGCCGTAGTCGAAGGTGGCCATGATGAGGGCGTTGCCCTCGCTGGCGGTGGAGGTGATGCCGGTGAGGCCGTCGACACCCTTGAGCATGGCCTCGATCGGTTCGACGACCTGCTTCTCGACCACGTCGGGCGAGGCGCCCTGGTACGGCGCGAGCACGGACACCATCGGCAATTCGATGGAGGGCAGCAGCTGCTGCTTGAGCTGCGGGACGGCTATGGCGCCGAAGAGGAGCGCGACGATCGACACGAGGCCGACCAGGGCCCTTTGGGCCAGGCTGAAGCGGGACAGCCAGGTCATGGGTATGAGATCTCTCTGCAGTGACGAACGCGAGGGCACTCCTACCCTGTCGCACCGCGGTGGCGCGTTTCGTCGCTCGCAGGTGCCGTCCTTATGTGCGGCATACCGCGTCTGGAGTACGTCGTACGGGGCGGGGCTACTCCGCGCGTGGGCGGACCAGTCCTGATTCGTAGGCAATAACCACCAATTGGGCCCGGTCGCGGGCGCCGAGTTTGGCCATCGCCCGGTTCACGTGGGTCTTGACGGTCAGCGGGCTGACCTCCAGCCGTTCGGCGATCCCGTCGTTCGAGAGGCCCGCCGCCACGTGGACGAGGACCTCGCGCTCCCGGACGGTCAGTGCGGCGAGGCGCTGCGCGTGCGACCCGGCCGAGGCCCCGGCGGTGGCGGGGTCGACGCCGCCGCCCTGGGCGAGGAAGGTGGCGATGAGCCCTTTGGTGGCGGCCGGGGAGAGCAGTGCCTCGCCGGCCGCGGCGACGCGGATGGCGTTGAGCAGTTCGTCCGGCTCGGCGCCCTTGCCGAGGAAGCCGGAGGCGCCGGCCCGCAGGGCCGAGACCACGTACTCGTCGACCTCGAACGTCGTCAGCATCACCACGCGCACGGCCGCGAGTTCCGGGTCCGCGCTGATCATGCGGGTGGCGGCGAGTCCGTCGGTGCCGGGCATCCGGATGTCCATGAGGACGACGTCGGGGCGTGTCCGGCGGGCGAGTTCGAGGGCCTCGGCCCCGTCGGAGGCCTCCCCGACGACTTCCATGTCGGGTTCGGAGTCGACGAGCACCTTGAAGGCGCTGCGCAGCAGCGCCTGGTCGTCGACGAGCAGCACCCTGACGGGCGCGGCGGAGGGCAGGTCCGTCGCAGTGTGGTCCACGGGGGTGAGGGTACGCGGAAGGGCCGGCCGGCCGCTCAGCCGAGGGCGAGGACGATGAGGGCGCAGGTCGCCGCGACCTCGGCCAGGGCGCCGAAGACGTCACCGGTGACTCCGTCGAAGCGGCGTACGCAGCGGCGGAGCAGCAGTTCCGCGGCGAGGAGGGCGGCGAGGACCGCGGCGGCGCTGCGGCCGGCGGCGGGCAGGCCCATGGGGAGGGCGGCGGCCGCGGCCGCGACGACGGTGAGTACGGCGATCAGGGTGGCGGCGCGGCGCGGGACCGCCCCGGCGACGGCGGCGCCGAGTCCCCCGGGGCGGGCCGCCGGGACGCCCTCGCGGCAGGCCAGGGTCATGGCGAGGCGGGCGGCGACGGCGGCGACCACGGCGGCGAGGGCGCCCCGGATCCAGCTGTCGGCGTAGATCTCGTACAGCGCGGCCACCTGAAGGAGCAGCACGATGACCAGGGTCACGACGCCGAAGGGGCCGATGTCGGACTGTTTCATGATCCGCAGGGCCTCGTCTGCCGGTTTGGCGCTGCCGAGGCCGTCGGCGGTATCGGCGAGGCCGTCCAGGTGCAGGGCCCGGGTCAGCGCGGCCGGTCCGGCGACGGTGAGGGTCGCCGCGAGCAGCGGGCCTCCGCCGAGCAGCAGCAGGAGCACCCCGGGCAGGGCCGCGAGCACGCCCACGACCAGGCCGGCGAGCGGGGCGCAGGCCATGCCGGTGCGCGCCGCGGGGCGGTCCCAGCGGGTGATGCGGGCGGGCAGCACGGTGAGGGTGCCGAACGCGAAACGGACGCCGTCGGGGAACGAGGCGCGTTCCGTGGGCGGCGTCTGGGGCGGGCCGTCGTACGAATCTGTCATCGGCGGGAACGGTACCCGGTCGTCGCGGACGGTAAATTACCCATTACATGCCAAATAGGGAGTCAGTGGGATGGGTCACTGGTGGTATCGGAACATCGTCGAGCCGGGGAAGCTGCCGCTCCTGCTCGCGCTGCTCTCCTTCGTGCTGTCGTTCCTGGTCACTCGCATGATCACCCGGATGATCCGGGCCGGTCGGGGTCCCTTCAAGAACGTCACTCCGGGGGGTCTGCACATCCACCACGTGGTGCCGGGCGTCATCCTCGTGATCATCGGGGGATTCGGCGCGGTCGGCAGCGGCCGGTACGGCTTCGGCGCCTACGCCTCGGCCGTGATCTTCGGCCTGGGCGCGGGCCTGGTCCTGGACGAGTTCGCGCTGATCCTGCACCTCGACGACGTTTACTGGAGCGAGCAGGGCCGCAAGAGCGTGGAGCTGGTGGTGATCACCGCCGCCGTCGTGGCCCTGGTCATCGGCGGGTTCGTGCCCTTCGGGGTGAACGACCTGTCCAGCGAGGAGCGGCAGAGCCGCGGCCTGGTCGTCATGAACGGCGCCACCAACTTCTTCCTGGCCCTGATCGCCCTGTGGAAGGGCAAGGCACGCACCGCGCTCTTCGGCCTGGTCGTCCCCCTGGTGGCGCTGGTCGGCGCGATCCGGCTGGCCCGGCCCGGATCCCCGTACGCGAAGCGGTTCTACGCGAACCGGCCGCGCGCCCGGGCCAAGACCGAGCTACGGGCCTACCACCACGACCGGCGCTGGGCGCGGCCGCGCCGCGCGTTCGAGAACTTCATCGGCGGGACCCCGGACCCGGATCACCGCGTGTCCCTGGAAAAACCGCCCCCGCCCTGACGACGACGGCGGCGGGCCCGCCCCCCTTCGAGAGGGGGCGGGCCCGCCGCCGTGCTGTCGGTGTGCCCGGCCCGGATCAGCCCGGGATCAGCCCGGGATCAGGCCGTCGTCGCTGAGCATCTCCCTGACCTCGTCCAGACCGGCGTCCGCCGCGGGGAGGATCAGCTCGGACGGTTCCAGCGCGTCGTCCGGGAGCGGCGTGCCGAGCCGTCGTACGGCGTCGAGCAGCGCGCCCAGCGTCCGCCGGAAGCCCTCCTCGTCACCGCCCTCCATCTCCGAGAGCAGCTCGTCGTCCAGCTTGTTGAGCTCGGGGAAGTGGCTGTCGGCCACTTCCACCTGGCCTTCCCCCATGATGCGGACAATCATGACGGGCCCGTCCTACTGCTTGTCGAACCGGTGCGGAGCCTGCGACTGCTGCCCGTTGCCCTGGGCGCCGCCTTCGATGGCCTGCTGCTGGGCGGCCGGGCCGCCCGCCAGCTCGGCCTTCATGCGCTGGAGCTCCAGCTCCACGTCCGTGCCGCCCGAGAGGCGGTCGAGCTCGGCCTGGATGTCGTCCTTGGAGCCGAGGCCGCTCTGGTCGTCGAGCGCGCCGGAGGCCAGCAGCTCGTCGATCGCGCCGGCGCGGGCCTGCAGCTGCGCGGTCTTGTCCTCGGCCCGCTGGATGGCCAGGCCGACGTCGCTCATCTCCTCGGAGATGCCGGAGAAGGACTCCGCGATCCGGGTCTGCGCCTGGGCCGCCGTGTACGTGGCCTTGATGGTCTCCTTCTTCGTACGGAAGGCGTCCACCTTGGCCTGCAGCCGCTGGGCGGCCAGCGTCAGCTTCTCCTCCTCGCCCTGGAGGGTCTGGTGCTGCACCTCCAGGTCGCTGACCTGCTGCTGGAGCGAGGCGCGCCGGGACAGGGCCTCACGGGCCAGGTCCTCGCGGCCCAGGGCGAGCGCCTTGCGGCCCTGGTCCTCCAGCTTGGCGGACTGTCCCTGGAGCTGGTTCAGCTGCAGCTCCAGGCGCTTGCGGGAGGTCGCCACGTCGGCGACTCCGCGGCGCACCTTCTGCAGCAGCTCCAGCTGCTTCTGGTACGAGTAGTCGAGGGTTTCGCGCGGGTCCTCGGCCCGGTCAAGGGCCTTGTTCGCCTTCGCGCGGAAGATCATCCCCATACGCTTCATGACACCGCTCATGGGCTTCGCGCGCCCCCTTCTAGACGGACTGTGCTCCAGGTCACCGACAGAACCCACAGTACGGGCCCTGTCTCCATTACCGCACTGTTCGAGTACGGATGCGCTCCTCCTCCAGGACGACTACACCCCCGCCTCATCAGGCGTAAGGAGTAGGTGATCCCAGGAGAACGGGCCCGCCGCACACACCGTGCAAGGGGAAGGACGCCCGCCGTTGCCGGATCGTTCCCCAGCGGGGTGGGGCCCATGCCCGCAACCACGTAGGCTTGGGTTTTGTGTTTGGTAGCCGCTCCTCCAAGGAAGAGAAGGCCGCCGCCACCGACAAGGTGAGCGCCGACCTCTCGCAGCCCCGTGACCCGCAGGCCCCGAAGGGCCGCCCTACGCCGAAGCGTGCTGTGGCCCAGTCGCAGCGCAAGGCCGTGGTGGCCTCGACCGGCAATCGCAAGGAGGATGCCAAGCGAGCGCGTGAGCGTCGCCGTACCGAGATGGCCAAGCAGCGCGAGGCGCTGGCCAATGGCGACGAGCGTTACCTGCCCACCCGGGACAAGGGTCCCGTGCGCCGGTTCGTCCGCGACTACGTGGACTCCCGCTACTCGGTGGCCGAGATGTTCCTGCCTCTGGCGGTGGTCATCCTGGTGCTGAGCATGGTGCGGCAGCCGGCGATCCAGAACATCGCGCTGCTGCTGTGGCTCGGTGTGATCGTCCTGATCCTCCTCGACTCCGTCGGCCTGGTCTTCCGCCTCCGCAAGGCCCTGGTCACGCGCTTCCCGGACGAGCCCCGCCGCGGCGCCATCGCCTACGGCCTCATGCGCACCCTCCAGATGCGCCGGCTCCGTCTCCCGAAGCCGCAGGTCAAGCGTGGGGAACGGCCCTGAGCCGAGCCACGCCCGGCGCCTCGGGGGAAGGCTTCGCGGAAGGCGCCCGGCTCTGGCTGGAAGGCCTGGGCGGACTGCGTAACGCCGTCCGGCAGGAGCTCGTGGGCCGGCAGGTCGACGAGCAGATCGCGCAGCGTTTCCCGGTCGGGCAGCGGCTGCGCGTGCTCGACGTCGGCATGGGCCAGGGCACGCAGGCACTGCGGCTGGCCCGCGCCGGGCACAAGGTGACGGGCCTGGAGCAGGACGCGGGCATGTTGGCCGTCGCCCGTGAGGCGCTGGCCGCCGAGCCCGAGGGGATCCGCGCGCGGGTCACCCTCCTGGAGGGCGACGGCCGCGAGACCGGCGCCCATTTCCTGCCGGGCAGCTTCGACGTGGTGCTGTGCCACGGGGTGCTGATGTACGTACCCGAACCGGACGCGATGCTGGCCGGGCTGGCCAGGATGCTGGCCCCGGGCGGACTGCTGTCGCTGCTGGTGCGCAACGGCGACGCGCTCGCCATGCGGCCGGGCCTGGACGGGGACTGGAAGGGCGCGCTGGCCGCGTTCGACTCCACCGACTACACGAACCGGCTGGGCCTGGACGTCCGCGCGGACCGGTTGGCCGGACTGACGGCCACCCTGTCGGGGATCGGCGCGCCGCTGCAGTCCTGGTACGGCGTACGCGTCTTCACCGACGGCACCGAGGCGGGCGAGGTCCTGCCGCCCGACGAGGAACTGGAGCGGCTGCTGGCCGCCGAGGACCGTGCCGGGCGGATCGACCCCTACCGGGGTGTGGCCGCACTTCTGCACCTGTGCGGGGTACGGGGCTGACCCTGCCGGCCGGTTCCCCGGCCGAAGCGGGACCGCCGCCGCCCCCGGCCGCGGTCCTGTACGCGACATGTGAGGGGAAGGGGCGGGCCGGGGTTCTCCCCCGGCCCGCCCCTTCCCGCGTCACGGTGGTGGCCCTGGAACCGCCGAGCCTCCGGCAGGGCTACGCGTCCAGTGCGGCCCGCAGGCTCATCGTGTAGAGCTCGGTCCCGCTGTCGTCGGACAGCTTCACCTGCTCGACGCCGCCCTCCAGCAGGTCCTTCCAGTACTCACCGACCCAGGACTCCGCGTCCCCCTGCGTGGTGAACTCCTCGGGTACCACCGACGGGCTCGTCTCGGTGCCGTCGGCCGTCTCGAACCGCCACGTCCACGCCATGTCCGCCTCCGTTGCTCGCACACTTCCTGTCCTGAGTGTGCCCGCAGAGTAACCGGGCGCGCAGCAGTCTCGGCCACGCGGGAGGATCATCCTGTGGAACTCACTCTGCTCGGCACCGGAACACCCGAGGGTCTGCCCCGCCCCGACTGCCCCTGTGCGTCCTGCGCCGTGTCCGTCGGCACGCGCTCCCGCGCCGCCACGGCCGTTCTCGTCGACGGGGCGCTGCTGCTGGACCTGACCCCGGGGGCGGTACTGGCGGGCGCCCGGGCCGGGCATTCGCTCGCCGGGGTGCGGCAGGTGCTGCTGACCCACCCGCACGACGGGCCCGCGGTCGAGTTGCCTCCCGGGCTGCCGGCCGCCGGGCGGGTGCCGGACGGGCGGGAGCTCGCGGTGATCTCCGGGCACCGGGTGCGGGCCGTGCCGATGGACGCCCCGGGCACCGGGTACGAGGTGACCGGACCGGACGGCGTCCGGCTGCTGTACCTGCCGCCGGGCGGGGCCCCGGCCGGGGCCGCCGACCAGGCCGGGCGCCGCCCGTACGACATGGTCCTCATGGACGTGCTGGGCCGGCCGGAGGCACTGGCGCGGCTGCGGGCGAGCGGCGCCGTCGGCCCGGGCACGGACGTGATCGCCGTCCACCTGGACCACGACACCCCGCCGGGCAGGGAGCTGGAGCGCCGGTGCGCGGCCGCCGGCGCCCGGGCCGTGCCGGACGGGACGACCGTGATCGTCGGGGAGTACGCGGTGGTGCCGGACCTGCCGCGCCGGACGCTGGTGCTGGGCGGGGCCCGCTCCGGCAAGTCCGTGGAGGCGGAACGGCGGCTGGAGTCCTTCCCCGAGGTGGTCTACGTGGCCACCGGCGGCACCCGGGACGGCGACGCGGAATGGGCCCAGCGGGTCGGCCTGCACCGGGAGCGCCGGCCGGCGAGCTGGCGGACGGTGGAGACGTGCGAGCTGGCGCCGTTGCTGGCCGCCGACGGGCCGGCGCTGCTGATCGACTGCCTGGCGCTGTGGTTGACGGACGCGATGGACCGGGCCGGGGCGTGGGACGACGAGGTGTGGGCCAAGGGCGGCCGGCAGCAGCTCGCCGAGCGCACCGCCGAGTTGGTGGCGGCCGTCCGCGCGACCCGTCGTCCGGTGGTGCTGGTCAGCAACGAGGTCGGCTCGGGTGTCGTCCCGGCGACCTCCTCGGGCCGTCGCTTCCGGGACGAGCTGGGCCGGCTGAACGCGGCCGTCGCCGGCGAGTGCGAGCACGTACTGCTCGTCGTCGCGGGCCTGGTGACCGTACTCAAGGAATAGCGGCGCGCAGCGGCGGCGCGGCTCGACGAGGAGGGGTCCGCCGACGGGTCCGACGGCCGGTCCGCCGACGGGTGTTCCGCGGTTCCGCGACCGGGCCGGAACAGGTCGCCCAAGGCCTGAGGGAGGGCCTTACCGGCTGTACTCTCTGGCAGATGAGCACGCTGAATCTCGACGACTTCTCCGATCTGATCGAGCGCCCCGACGGGGGCGTCCGGCGTGACGCCGAGGAACGCCGTGAGCGCCTCGCCGTCCCGCCCGGCGCGCTGGGCCGGCTCGACGAACTCGCCGAGTGGCTCGCCGCCGCGCAGGGTCGAGTTCCGGTCGAGCCGATCGAGCGCCCGCGCGTGGTGCTGTTCGCCGCCGACCACGGGATCGCCGCCGCGGGCGTCTCCGCCCGACCCGCGTCCACCGGCCACGAACTGGTGCGGGCGGTCCTCGAAGGCGCCGGCCCCGTCGCCGTCCTGGCCGGCCGGTTCGGCGCCACCATACGGATCGTCGACGCCGGGCTCGACTGCGATCCCGAGCTGCTCCCCGCGGACGTGACCGAGCACCGGGTCCGGCGTGGCAGCGGCCGGATCGACGTGGAGGACGCGCTGACGGTCGAGGAGGCCGAGGCCGCGGTGCGGCTCGGGATGCGGATCGCCGACGAGGAGGCCGACTCCGGAACGGACCTGGTCGTCCTCGGCGACCTGAGCGTGGGCGGCACCACGGTCGCCGCGACCCTCGTCGCCGCGCTGTGCGGAACCGACGCCTCGGTGGTCACCGGCCGCGGCGGCCTGCCCATCGACGACCTGACCTGGATGCGCAAGTGCGCGGCGATCCGCGACGCGCTGCGCCGGGCCCGCCCGGTCCTGGGCGACCAGGTGGCGCTGCTCGCCGCGGTCGGCGGTGCGGACGTGGCCGCCATCACCGGATTCCTCCTCCAGTGCGCGGTGCGCCGTACGCCGGTCATCCTTGACGGTGTCGTTTCGGCCGCGTGCGGGCTGGTGGCCCAGCGGGCCGCGTTCCGGGCTCCTGACTGGTGGCTGGCCGGACAGGCCAGTGGCGAGCCGGGCCAGGCGAAGGCACTTGACCGAATGGCGCTCAACCCCGTGCTCGACCACGGCGTCACAGTAGGTGAAGGTACCGGGGCATTGCTGGCTCTCCCCCTCGTCCAGGCGGCCGCCGCACTCGCGGCGGAACTCCCGGAGCGGGCGGTGGAGGAGCCGACGGAATGAGCCGCCGGGGTCCGCGGCCCTGACCAGGCCGTGGCCCCCGACCGCACAATCACGGACAGCTGCGCCCCATATGATCGCTTTTTATGGGAGAGGTCCGTTTGACCAGCGCAGAGACCGACCGCACCGCCGTACCGGCGCCCGGTCCGTCAGCCGGTAGGAAAGAGACCGGCGGCGACCCCGCCGGCAGGGCGGCGGGCACCGGCCGGGATTCCGGCCGCGGCAGCGCCCGTTCACGGCGCGGCGCCGCGTTCGCGGTGTGGTACCTGCGCGTCGTCACCTTCGTCAACTTCCTCAGCGCGGTGTGGGTCTCGCTCGGGCAGGACCTCAGACGCCACAGCATCGAGGACTTCTACACCCCGTACATGCTCACCGCGGGGTTCGCCTCCGGGCTGTTCACGCTGCTGCTCGCCGTCACCCTGGGCCGCCGCAAGCGGGCCTCCTGGATCCTCAACCTGGTGCTCAGCGGCCTCCTGGCGCTGCTGCTCGCCAACGCGCTCTCCACGCACGAGGAGATCCGTGAGCACGCGCAGAACTGGGTCTCCCTGGTCCTGACCGCCGTCTTCACCGGGGCCCTGCTGCTGGGCCGCCGCGAGTTCTACGCCAAGGGCGACCGTTCCAACCCGACGCTCGCCAGCGCCGTCGCCGCCGTCGGCCTGCTGCTCACCTCACTGGTCGCGGCCCTGCTCGTCGGCGCCACCAACACCTCTCCGCTCAGCGCCGAGGCCTCCTTCCCGCAGCGCTGGTGGTACGGCGTGATGCGGCTGATCACCCTGACGCCCGGCGAGCGGGCCTCCGAGGCGATCACCACGCCCGGCTGGGTGGACGTCTTCATCAACGTCATGTCGATGCTGCTGCTGCTCGCCGTGCTGTTCGCCGCCTTCCGCTCGCGCCGCGCCGTCGACCCGATCAGCGTGGAGGACGAGGAGCGGCTACGGGCGCTGCTGGCCCGGCAAGGCGACCGCGACTCGCTCGGCTACTTCGCGCTGCGCCGCGAGAAGTCCGTCATCTGGTCCCCCACCGGCAAGGCCGCCGTCACCTACCGCGTCGTCGGCGGGGTCTCGTTGGCCTCCGGCGACCCGATCGGCGACCCCGAGGCCTGGCCGGGCGCCATCGACCCGTGGTTGGCCGAGGCCCGCGAGCACGGCTGGGTGCCGGCCGTGATGGGGGCGAGCGAGGAGGCCGGGCAGATCTACGCCCGGCACGGCCTGGACGCCCTCGAACTGGGCGACGAGGCGATCGTCGAGACCGCCGAGTTCACCCTGGAGGGCCGTGCCATGCGGACCGTCCGGCAGGCCTTCAACCGCGTCAAGCGGGCCGGGTACACCGTCCGCATCCGCCGGCACGACGACATCCCGGCCGACGAGATGGCCGAGCTGGTGCGCCGCGCCGACGACTGGCGCGACGGCGCCACCGAGCGCGGATTCTCCATGGCGCTGGGCCGACTGGGTGATCCCGCGGACGGCCAGTGCGTGATGCTGGAGTGCACCGACGGCAACGGCGAACTGCGGGCCGTGCTGTCCTTCGTACCGTGGGGGCCCAAGGGTCTGTCGCTGGACCTGATGCGCCGCGACCGCGACTCCGAGAACGGTCTGATGGAGTTCATGGTCATCGAACTCCTCGAACGCTCCAAGGAGATCGGGGTCACCCAGGTCTCCCTCAACTTCGCGATGTTCCGGTCCGTCTTCGAGCGCGGGTCCCGGCTCGGCGCCGGTCCGGTGCTGCGGATGTGGCGCTCGCTGCTCAGCTTCTTCTCCCGCTGGTGGCAGATCGAGTCCCTCTACCGGGCCAACGCCAAATACCGGCCGATCTGGGAACCGCGGTTCATGCTCTTCGAGAAGAGTTCGGATCTGCTGCGGATCGGTGTCGCGGCGGGCCGGGCCGAAGGCTTCCTGGAGGCCCCCGGCCTGCCGAAGTGGCTGCACCGCAGACACCTGGAGACCCGCCGTTGACAGCGTGGAACACCTCCCCACTCCGGCAGTTCGCCCGCCGTGAGTGGGGACCCATGTTCTGGACCGTCCGCGACGCGCTCGTCCGCGACCGGTGGCGGGCGATCCCGATGACCCTCGGGGCGGTCTGCCTGACCTCGGTCTTCCAGATCGTCCAGAACACCTCCTGGGGGTTCCAGCCGGTCCAGAACCTCGGATCGGTCAAAGCCGCCGACCCGCTCTGGCTGGCCCTCCTGCGCACCCCGCTGTCCCTGTTCGTCCCCGCCCTGGACCTCCCGGTCTGGGGGGCGCTCGCGCAGATCCTGCTCGTCTTCGGCATCGCCGAGATCTGCATCGGCTGGTGGCGCACCCTGCTGATCGGCTACGTCGCCACCCTCGCCGGGACCACGTACGCCCGGATCGGTCTCACGCTCGGGCCGGAGCATCCCCTCGGCCTGCCGGTGTCCGACCGGATCGTCAACGACACCGGGCCCTCGGCGGCGGTGGTGGGGCTGGCCATCTACCTCTGCTGGCGTTACCGGGCGTACCTGACCGGCGCCCTGGTGATCCTGGCGATGATCGGCGAGGTGCTGGTCAAGGACAACCTGGCGGGCAAGGAGCACCTGGCGGCCATCACCGCCGTCATGGCGGTGTGCGTGGTGCGGGCGCGCTGGGGGCCGGTGCGGCGCGTCCCGCTGGGGCTCCGCCCTCCGCCGTAGGAGGCGCCGGCGGATCAGGCCGTACGGTATCCGGGTGACGACAGACCTCGGGCGGTTCGCCCCCACCCGGCAGTGGATGCGGACCCATCCGCTGGCCACCGATGCCGTGCTGGCGTTCGGGGCGTTCGTCGCCATGGTCCTCGGCTCCTTCGCCGATCCGCACGGGCCGCACGGGCCCACCTTCGGGACGCGCACCCCCGAGCCGTTCTCGCTGCTGCTGATGCTGCTCGGCGCGGCCGCCCTGGTGTTCCGGCGCCGGCAGCCGCGCGCCGTACTCGCCGTGACCTGCGGGCTGTCCCTGCTGGAGCTGACCACCGGGGAACCGCGGGCGCCCGTCGCGATGTGCACGGTGATCGCCCTGTACACGGTGGCCTCCCGCACCGACCGGCCGACGACCTGGCGGATCGGGCTGCTCACCATGGCGGGGCTGACGGGCGTGGCCATGCTGGCCGGGCCGCTGCCCTGGTACGCGCAGGAGAACATCGGGATCTTCGCCTGGACCGGGATGGCCGCGGCCGCCGGCGACGCCGTGCGCAGCCGGCGGGCCTTCGTCGACGCCATCCGGGAACGGGCCGAGCGCGCCGAGCGGACCCGGGACGAGGAGGCCAAGCGGCGGGTCGCCGAGGAGCGGCTGCGGATCGCCCGGGACCTGCACGACGTGGTCGCCCATCACATCGCCCTGGTCAACGTGCAGGCGGGAGTGGCCGCGCACGTCATGGACAAGCGCCCCGACCAGGCCAAGGAGGCGCTGGCGCACGTGCGGGACGCCAGCCGGTCGGCGCTGAACGAACTACGGGCCACGGTCGGGCTGCTGCGCCAGTCCGGCGACCCGGAGGCGCCGACGGAGCCCGCGCCGGGGCTGGGGGTCCTGGACGAACTGGTGGACACCTTCCGGCACGCCGGGCTGCCGGTGGAGGTCATCGTCCAACTGGACGACGTGGGGGCGGGGCCGCTGCCGGCGGCCGTGGACCTGGCGGCGTACCGGGTGATCCAGGAGGCGCTGACGAACGTACGCAAGCACGCCGGGCCGGGGGCGAAGGCGGAGGTCAGCGTGGTGCGGGTGGGGCCGTCGGTGGAGGTGACGGTCCTGGACGACGGCGGTGAGTCGGCGGACCCGGCGCCGGAACCGGTCGACCCGGGCGGCGGCCACGGCCTCCTCGGCATGCGCGAGCGCACCGGCGCCCTGGGCGGCACCTGCTTCGCGGGCCCCCGCTTCGGCGGCGGCTACCGCGTCCACGCCATCCTCCCCCTGGGGTAGCAGCCCTTTCCGGCCCCGGTCCGGCCGTCCCAGCCTCGGTCCGGCAGAACCAGCCTCGCCGGGGGGGGGGGGGGGGGGGGGGGGGGGGGGGGGGGGGGGGCGCGCCGGCGCGGGGCGGGGGGCCCCGGCCGCGCCCCCCCGGCCGGCGTCGCGCCCCCGACCGAGCATCAA
>NZ_JBICYT010000001.1:685179-708315 GCF_043201215.1 Streptomyces sp. NPDC048331
CGGCGCCCCCCCCCCCCCCCCCCCCCCCCCCCCCCCCCCCCCGCGGGCGGCGGCGCCCCCCCCCCCCCCCCCCCCCCCCCCCCCCCCCCCCCCCCCCCGGCGAGGCTGAAGGTGGCCCAGGCCGCCTGCGGCTGACCGTCGAGCTGGATGTGGCCCCGGCCGGGTTGCGCCGCGGGCGGGGCTGGAGGTGGCCTAGGTCAGGCTGAGAATGCCGGCCAGGCTATTGGCAGACCTGCCGCCAAGCATCCAAGTCGTACCGTTTCTGCATGGAGCTCAGCTTCGCCGCGCGAGCGACCGGGCACCAGCGGTTCAGGCGGCCCTCGTACTCCACGTGGAACACCGCCTTGCCCGCGTCGACGAACGGCGCGTACCGGTCGCACTCCTCGTACTCCACGCACTGCTCGTTCACCGCGAAGTCGAAGTCCCCGACCAGCTCCGGGATCTGGTCCAGGTCGTTCTTCAGCCCCACCGACATGCCCCGGTCGTGCGCCAGCCGGGCGATCAGGCGGTTGTACTTCAGCTGGTCGTCGGCGGTCAGCGGGAAGCCGGACCGGTTGGCGTAGCCGTCCATGTTGTCGGGCTCCACCGCGTCGAAGCCCTTCTCCTTGCACATGTCGAACCGCTTGCCCATCAGCGGTTCCAGTTCCGCCCGGGCCCGGATGTCCAGCCAGCGTTCGCCCTCCCAGCCGTTGCCCTCGCCGAGCAGCGCCTTCGGGAAGGCGTCGGCATCCGGTCGGAAGTCCTCCCAGGCGCCGGTGGAGAGGTAGCAGATGGTCTTGCGGCCGTCCTTCTTCAGGGTGGCGACCTGCTCCTTCGTGGTGTTGAACCCGTCGATGTCGTAGACGGCCACCTTCACCGAGGTGTCGAGCTTCCCGGTGAGCTGCCACTGCCAGCCGACTCCCGGTTTCGGTTGCCACCGCTGCCCCGGCGCCGGGTCGGGCGACAGCTCGTCCCGTTCCGGTTCGGGCGGGGGGCTCGTACAGGCGGCGAGCAGCAGCAGGGGTACGGCCAGCAGGAGTGCGAGCTTCCTCATCCCGCCGCCTCCAGGGCGTACGGCAGGGTCCCCCAGGGGTGCGCGCCGCTGCCGGGGACGGCGCAGTGCACCCCGGCGCCGCGTTCGGCGGCGAGTTCCTCGGCGAGCCGGGCGGCGAGCGCGCCCGGCGGAACCCCGTACACGAGGTGGCAGAACCGCTGGGCCGGATGGTCGGCGGTCCAGGTCGGTACGGCGGGCGCGTCCCGGTAGGCGTCCCAGGGGCCCTCGAAGGTGACGAGCAGGTCGGCGAGTTCGGCGTAGCCGGGGTGCGGGTGGACGCCGTGGTTGAGGACGAGGGTCCGGGCGCCCGCGGCCCGGGCGGCGACCGCGAGCCTGCCGTAGTGCGGGAGCAGTTCCGGATCGGCGGAGGCCTGGTCGAGGAAGGCCCCGTCGGTGGCGTACCAGTCGCGGTGGCGCAGCAGGTCCTGCACCACCTCGGCGTGCGGGCGCCGCCCGTAGTCGGTGTCGGCGTATCCGAGGACGGGTACGCCGACCTCCCGCAGCCGCTCGGCGACGGCGGCGAAGCGTTCGTCGCGGGCGGCGCCCGGTCCGCTGTCGGGGTTGAGGACCACCGAGTGCAGCCGGCCGGCGGAGCGGATCAGCCGCTCCCAGGCTTCCGGCCGGTCGGCGGGATGCTCGTAGAGGGGCACCAGCAGCATGGGGTCCTTCTTCTCGTACGGGTGGTGCGTCATCGGTGGGCGGTCGCGCGGCCGAGGAGCAGGCAGACCAGGGCGGCCAGTACGGCGGCGGCGGAGCCGGCCACCACCAGTTGGACCGCCCGGGGTTGGCCGAGCCCGGTCAGCAGGGCCAGGCTCTGGGCGACGGCGGCCGAGGAGCAGACGACGGCCGCGGGCCGGACGGCTCCGAACGATTGCAGGAGCAGTCCGGTCCACATGACGGCTCCGAGCAGCAGCAGGGTCGCGATCCGGACGCCGGTGAGGACGGGGGCGTCGGGCCAGAGGAGGGTGCCGGTCAGCCCCAGGGCGAGCAGGACGGTGAGGTAGACGGCGAGGCACCGGGTCAGGGTGGTGAGCATCCGGCGTCGGAAGGCCCGGGGCGAGCGGGCCCCCTGGAGACCGGAGAGGCTCCCGCTGCGGAACCGGTGGAGCAGCCATTCGGCCGGTCCCATGCTGAGGGTGAGGGCCACGGCGGAGGGGGCGGCGACCGCTTCGGCGGGGCCTCCGGCGAGGACCTCGCCGAGGGCGGCGTACAGCACGAGCAGGCCGGTGCCGAGCCCGAAGACCCCGTACGGGACCGAGTCCCCGATCCGGGGTCCGCGGGATACGAAGTCCTCCTCGGCGCCGCGCAGCATCTGCCAGCGCACGGGGCCCTGGCCGGGGCGGCGGGCGGCCCAGCCGCGGATCCGGCGCGCGGCGGCCCGTAGCCCGTCGGCCAGTGGGAGTTCCCGGAGGGCCAGGGTGCAGGCGGCCAGCAGGGACATCACGAGCAGGGTCACCCGGACCGGTACGGGCAGGTCGACGAAGAGCGCGAGCAGTGCTCCGACGGCCATCGGGGCGAGGGCGCAGAGCAGGACCCGTTCCCGGCCGAGGACCAGCAGGACGGTGGCGGCCCCGACGTAGAAGGCCTGTCCGGCGGCGAAGGCGTAGGAGAACGGGGGCCCGCCGGGCACCGAGAGTGCGGCGGCGGTGCCCAGCAGGGCGCCGACGGGGGCGCCGACGAGCAGGGTCCGTCCGGCGGCGCCCCGGTCGCCGAGGCCGAGCCAGGAGTAGGCCCGGTGGGACAGGGTCTGGTCCCAGACCCAGCCGATGAGCGCGCCGGCGAGCAGGGTCAGGGTTCCGGCGGGCAGGCCGAGGCGGTCCTGCGGGCCTTCGAGCAGGGGTGCGCCGAGCAGGTAGGCCAGGCCGGGCAGGGCGAAGATCACCCCGCGCAGCAGGCAGGCGGTGAGGGAGACCTTCCAGGGGTCGGGGGCGGCGCCCGGCTCCGGGAAGGAGCGGGGCACCCGGGCGTAGAGCTCCTCGGCGAGTCCGAAGGAGTCGTGCCGGCCGTAGGTGAGCCGGATGTACTCGTCCGTCATGCCGTCGGATTCGAGGATGGCGGCGATCTCGTCGGGGTGGACGGCCGAGGCGATGAACACGTCGAGGCGTTCGGCGAGTTCGTCGATCGGGTCGGCGGCGGCATCGGCCGCGGTGACGTCGGCGCCGCGGCGCGGCCGGGGGACGGCCGGGAGCGTGTCGGCGCCGGAGCCGGCTCCGGGGCCGGAGCCGGGCGGCTTGAGCCAGAGGGATCCGCTCACCACAGGCTCCCGTCGGCGGCGAGTTCGCGGTACCAGGGGTCGGCGAGCCGCTGGGTCCATTCGTCGCCCGCGTGGACGGGCAGGACGGGCTGGCCGGCGAGTTCGCGGTAGATGTGCCGGAAGCCGTCCACGGACTGGTGGAGGGTGAACTTCTCGACGACCCGCTTGCGGGACGACCGGCCGAGCTCGGCCCGGCGTCGGTCGTCGCGGAGCAGGGCGAGGGTGGCGCGGGCCATGGTCTCGGGTTCGCGCGGCGGGACGACGAGCCCGGTGTCCCCGACGGCCTCGCGGACACCGCCGACGTCGGTGGAGACGGTGGTGCGGCCGCATGACATGGCTTCGATGATGCTGAAGGGGAAGCCCTCGCTGATGGAGGACAGCATGACGACGCTGCCGGCCGCGTAGGCCTGCGCCACCTGCTCGATGCGACCCTCGTAGGTGATCCCGTCGGTCACGCCGAGTTCGGCGGCGAGCTTCTCCAGGCGGAGTTTGTACTCCTCGCAGCCGGCCGGCACGGGGCCGAACAGGCGCAGCCGCAGGGCGGGCAGTTCCTCGCGCATGAAGGCGTAGGCCCGGATGAGGGTTTCGAGGTCCTTGATCGGGTCGATGCGGCCGCACCAGCTGAGGGTCGGCACCTCGGGTTCGGGTCCGGCCTCGGGGAAGGCGTGCGGGTCGACGCCGTTGTAGACGGTGCGGATGCGGTCGGATTCGGCGCCTCCGCGTTCCTCCCAGCGGCGGTTGTACTGGTTGCACGGGGTGATCAGGTCGGCCTGCCGGTAGCCCTCGGTGTTGAGCTCGCGGTAGAAGCCGAGCATGAGGGCCTTGACGGGCCAGCGTTGGGCGGCGCTGCGGTAGCCGAGGTAGCGCTCGCGCAGGTAGATGCCGTGCTCGGTGAGCAGGAAGGGGACCCCGTCGAGGTATTTGGCGGCGAGGGCCGGGAGGGTGGCGAGGCCGCTGCTGACGGCGTGCGCGACGCTGTCGGGCGGGATCCGGACCGCGAGCGGGCGCAGTGCGTGTTCCAGCAGGTCGGTGGCGGTGAGCGCGTCGTGGATGGTGGGCGCGGCCTCGGCGGTGACGAGTCCGGGCCGGGTCCATACGGCCATCAGCAGCCGCAGGACGGATTCGGACCGCAGGGCCGGTGCGAGCTTTCCGGCCCGGGCCAGGACGGCCAGTTCGCGCAGGGCCTCGGAGAAGCTGTGCCGGGCGGGATCGGGCTCGGGGTCGAGCAGGGAGAGCAGGAAGCTCTCGTAGACCTGGGTGAAGCGGCGGTGGGCCCGGCCGCGCAGGGCCGACCGGCGGCTGCGGGAGGGGAGCGGCCCCCACAGCGGGAAGGCGGTGTGCCGGTAGACGTTGCGGGGCAGTTCCCAGGTGACCGGCTCTCGTCCGGAGCCGGTCAGGGCTATGACGTTGAAGTCGACTTCCGGCATACCTCGCACCAGTTGGTCGCACCAGGTGCTGACGCCCCCGTGGACGTGTGGATAGGTGCCTTCGGTGAGCATGGTGACGTGACGCCCATGACTCATACGGTGTGTCCCCCCAGGACGGAAAAGGGGCCGGCGCCCGTGGGTTCGCGGAGCGCCGGCGCTAGGTGGTACTGGTACGCGTGGTGACGTGCGGGACGGTCAGCTGGGCAGCTTGAGCGTGACGGCGCTCTGGAGCAGCTCGGGACCGGTCCAGGTGGAGCGGCTACCGGCGTAGGCGGTGCCGAAGTCGGCGGTGCCGAGCAGCAACTGCTTCTTGGTGCCGGTGGGGGCGGTCACCGGGGCGACCACCCCGGAGGGCGCCTTGATGGTGACGTCCTTGCCGATGCGGTAGGCGGTGACCTTGCCGTCCGCGAGGGCCTTGTCCCAGGCGGCGCGGCGCTGGAACTCGACGCCGGTGTCCTTCATGCTCTGGTTCACGATCGGCGCGCTGGGGGCGTAGAGGGCGCGGTAGGTGTCGAGGACCTGGTTGAGCACCGGGTAGAGGGTGCGGTCCTCGGCGAGGTTGGACTGGTGGACGTAGTGCGGGCGCGGGTCGTTGGCCAGGACGTGGCGCAGGGCGGTGCGGGCCTCGGCGGGGACGATGGTGTCGAGGTAGCCGGTGTTGACGTTCAGCGGGGCCGGCAGGCAGGTGGAGGTCGCCGGGTTGTCCTCGCAGATGCCGCTGCCGCCGTCGGCGCGGCTGGTGTAGATCCAGTTGTACTCGTCGGCCATCTCGGCGTTGGTGCCCGTGTTGTAGTACACGTTCATCGGGTGCCGGGGGACCGTGAGGGCCGCGCCGACCGCGCGCTGCGCGGGTTCGCGGGAGTTGTCGCTGCCTGCCCACTTGACCCCGTTGTCGGCGAGGGCACCGGCCAGGTTGGGGTTGTCCACGGGCTGCTGCGGGGCGGTCTTGAGGCCGGAGTGCTCACCGGTGACCAGTTCGGTCTTGTCCGTGGTGATGCCCTTGGTGGCGGCCCAGTTGTTGTTGTCGCGGATCTGGGCGGAGATCTCGGCGCGGCTCATGTACTGGATGGCGCCGGCGGCGTTCTTCGTACAGGTCCACGGGGTGACGGCGGTGTTCTGGACGCAGCCGAGGAACGGGTGGGTGTAGGTGTGGTTCATCCAGCGGTACTTGGCGCGGTCGGCGACGAGCTGGGCGGTCAGCGCGTCGACGCCGCCGTTCTCGGCCTTCCACTCCTCTCCGGCACCGCCGTTGAAGAGCATGTCGAGCTTGAAGTTCTTGGACGTCTGCCACTGCGCCGCGTACACGGCGTCGGCGGCGCTCATCCGGATGGTGCTCTCCTTGCCCTCGCCGCCCGCGCAGGCGTAGTCGCCCGGGGTGCAGTTCAGGTCTTTGTTCCAGCGGGCGTCGGGGGCGAAGACGTCGTCGACGTGGACCGCGAAGTAGTTGCGGCTCTGGCCGAGGTGAACGCCCTGGGTCAGCCAGTCGACGATGCCGCGGGCGAGCAGCCGGAACTGCTGCTGGTACTGGTTGTAGCCGAAGGTGACGACCAGTTCGCTGCGGCCGTCGTGCGTGTACTCGCCGACGAGCGAGGCCCGGCCGGAGCCGACGGGAGCGTCGACGTAGCTGGTGTAGCCGGGGCGCGGCTTGCCCATGAAGCCGAAGCTCTCGGGGACCAGGGCCGAGTTGTCCTCGAAGGTGACCTGGCCGCCGAGGTAGGCGAAGGGGCCCGCCTTGCCGGCGGTGGTGACGGCGGCCTGGGTGCCGTCGAGCTGGCCGCTGTAGCCGCCGTTGTCGGTGTATTCGAGGCCGACGCCCGGGTGGGCCCAGGTGTAGGCGTCGACCTGGCGGATGCCGTACGTCGTCTCGTAGGCGGTGAGGGCGGCCATCTCGGCGGAGCCCTCGCCGAACGGGTTCTCGTTCGGCAGGACGACGCCCTGGTACTTGGCGCGCGGACGGCCGTCCACCGTGTCGCTGAGGAAGCCCGCGTTGATGACCGGGCGGCCGCTGCTGCCCAGCTGGACGCGGGTGTAGGGCACCCCCGTGTCGCGGAGTTCCGCGGTGATCGCCTCGACCGAGCTGCCGCCGTCGTCGACGACGAGCACCTTCAGGTCGATGCGCGGTGTCGCGGCCGCCTGTGCGGTCGCGGCGGGTACTGCCACGGATACCAGGGCTGCTGCCGCCATCATCGCGGCGACCCTGTTCATCCGGTTCTTGTTGACCATTTTCGGCCTTTCCCCCCGCAGGCATCCCTCGACTCGGCCCTTGGCGGACAGCCGGACCTGGGAGGCTCTGTGGAAATCATGCAAAGGAACCCCGCGTCCCCTTGCGAGAGTGGACCGAGTCTTTCGGACCTCGTCAGGTCTACGAGGCAAACCTGGAGCAGAGTCCACAGATGGGTGAACCTGACGGCCTCTTGATCGAACAACTTGCCAAACCTTCGAGTGACGTACGGACGAGCGCGTACGCGTAGGCTCATTTCTGGCGGCTGTCGGGCCCGAATACGATCGCTACGGACGGCCGTCCACCCACTCGGCCCACACACACAAACGGAAGCGAGACTTCACCACCGTGACTGCTCTGACTCTCAGCACTGCCGGCGCGGCGACGCTCCGCGCCGACGCCCTCGTGGTCGGCGTGGCGAAGGGCCCCAAGGGACCGATCCTCGCCGCGGGCGCCGAGGCCGTGGACAAGGCGTACGACGGTAAGCTCGCCGGCGTCCTCGACGCGCTGGGCGCCTCGGGCGCCGAAGGCGAGATCACCAAGCTGCCGGCCCCGGCGGGCCTCAAGGTCCCGGTCGTGCTGGCGGTGGGGCTCGGCCCCGTCCCCGAGAAGGACGAGTCGTTCGACGAGGAGGTGCTGCGCCGCGCCGCCGGCGCCGCCGCCCGCGCGCTGCACGGCAACAAGAAGGCCGCTTTCGCCCTCCCGCTGGAGGACGCCTCGGCCGTCACCGCCGTCGCCGAGGGCGCGCTGCTGGGCGCGTACGCGTTCACCGCCTACCAGGGCGGCGAGAACAAGGCCCGCAAGGAGGCCAAGGGCGCGGCCCCGAAGGCCCCCCTGGCCGAGGTGGCCCTGCTGGGCGCCAAGCCCCGCGACAAGGAGCACAAGGCCGCCGTCGAGCGCGCCGCGGTCGTGGCGGCCGAGGTCAACGTCGCCCGTGACCTGGTGAACACCCCGCCGAACGACCTGACCCCCGAGGCCTTCGCCGCGATCGCCTCCGCGGCCGCGAAGGAGAACGGCGTCAAGGTCCAGGTGCTGGACGAGAAGGCCCTGATCAAGGGCGGCTACGGCGGCATCATGGGCGTCGGCAAGGGTTCCGAGAACCTGCCGCGCCTGGTGAAGCTCACCTACACGCACCCGAAGGCGGAGAAGACCCTGGCCTTCGTCGGCAAGGGCATCACCTACGACTCGGGCGGCATCTCCCTGAAGCCGGCCGGCCACAACGAGACGATGAAGTGCGACATGGCCGGCGCCGCCGCCGTCTTCGCCTCCGTGGTCGCGGCCGCGAAGCTGGGCCTGCGGGTCAACGTCACCGGCTGGCTCGCGCTCGCCGAGAACATGCCGTCGGGCTCCGCCACCAAGCCCGGTGACGTGCTGCGCATGTACAGCGGCAAGACCGTCGAGGTCCTCAACACGGACGCCGAGGGCCGACTGGTCCTCGGTGACGCGCTGACCAAGGCCTCCGAGGACAACCCGGACGCGATCGTCGACATCGCCACCCTGACCGGCGCCATGGTGCTCGCCCTCGGCGACCGCACCTTCGGGATCATGTCGAACGACGACGCCTTCCGTACGTCGATCCACGAGATCGCCGAGGAGGTCGGCGAGTCCTCCTGGCCGATGCCGCTCCCCGCCGAGCTGCGCAAGACCATGGACTCCCCCACCGCGGACATCGCGAACATGGGTGTCCGCATGGGCGGCGGTCTGGTGGCCGGCCTGTTCCTGCAGGAGTTCGTCGGCGAGGGCATCACCTGGGCCCACCTCGACATCGCCGGCCCGGCCTTCCACGAGGGCGCGCCGCACGGCTACACCCCGAAGGGCGGCACCGGCTCCGCCGTGCGCACCCTGGTGCGGCTGGCCGAGCGCACGGCCACGGGCGACCTCGGCTGACGAGCTCGTTCGATGTGATGTGACGCACCCCGGGCCGGGTCAGGGCCCGGGGTGCGTCCGTTCGCGTACCGTCCGCGTGCCGTCCGCGTCCGTCTCACGACGAAACCTGAAGGAATCGGTAGGTATCTCGGTAGGTACCTACGCACAGGTAACCCCCGGTCCGGGCTGATCGCCCGATCACATCGTGGGCCCGGCGTCCCGCGTTCCCCCGACAAATGCGAAGATGGGTTCTCGGCAGGACAGGGCCCCCACCACAGGGCCGAAGAAACAAGCGGCCGTATACCAGCCGCCGCCCGGTCACTGAGGACCGGTGCCCGGCGCACATGCATGGAGGACGTGACGTGGCGAACGACGCCAGCACCGTTTTCGACCTAGTGATCCTCGGCGGTGGCAGTGGCGGTTACGCCGCGGCGCTGCGCGCATCCCAGCTGGGTCTGGACGTTGCCCTGATCGAGAAGAACAAGCTCGGCGGCACCTGCCTGCACAACGGCTGCATCCCCACGAAGGCTCTGCTGCACGCGGGCGAGATCGCGGACCAGGCTCGTGAAGCCGCCCAGTTCGGTGTCAAGACCTCCTTCGAGGGAATCGACATCGCGGGTGTCCACAAGTACAAGGACGAGGTCATCTCGGGCCTGTACAAGGGTCTGCAGGGCCTGGTCGCCTCCCGCAAGGTGACCTACATCGAGGGAGAGGGCCGCCTCTCCTCCCCGACTTCCGTCGACGTGAACGGCCGGCGCATCCAGGGCCGCCACATCCTGCTGGCGACCGGCTCCGTGCCGAAGTCCCTGCCGGGCCTGAACATCGACGGCAACCGCATCATCTCCTCGGACCACGCGCTGGTCCTGGACCGCGTCCCGGAGTCGGCGATCGTCCTGGGCGGAGGCGTCATCGGCGTCGAGTTCGCCTCGGCGTGGAAGTCCTTCGGTTCCGACATCACCGTCATCGAGGGCCTCAAGCACCTCGTGCCGGTCGAGGACGAGAACAGCTCGAAGCTGCTGGAGCGCGCGTTCCGCAAGCGCGGCATCAAGTTCAACCTGGGCACCTTCTTCGACAAGGCCGAGTACACCGAGAACGGCGTCCGCGTGACGCTGGTCGACGGCAAGACTTTCGAGGCCGAGGTGCTGCTGGTCGCCGTGGGCCGTGGCCCCGTCTCCCAGGGTCTGGGCTACGAGGAGCAGGGCGTCGCGATGGACCGCGGCTACGTCCTGGTCGACGAGTACATGCAGACCAACGTGCCGACCATCTCGGCCGTCGGTGACCTCGTCCCCACCCTCCAGCTCGCGCACGTCGGCTTCGCCGAGGGCATCCTGGTGGCGGAGCGTCTGGCCGGCCTCAAGGCCGTCCCGATCGACTACGACGGTGTCCCGCGCGTCACCTACTGCCACCCCGAGGTCGCTTCCGTCGGCATCACCGAGGCCAAGGCCAAGGAGATCTACGGCGCGGACAAGGTCGTGGCCCTGAAGTACAACCTGGCGGGCAACGGCAAGAGCAAGATCCTCAAGACCGCGGGCGAGATCAAGCTCGTCCAGGTCAAGGATGGTGCCGTGGTCGGCGTCCACATGGTCGGTGACCGGATGGGCGAGCAGGTCGGCGAGGCCCAGCTGATCTACAACTGGGAAGCTCTGCCGGCCGAGGTCGCGCAGCTCATCCACGCGCACCCGACCCAGAACGAAGCGATGGGCGAGGCCCACCTGGCCCTGGCCGGCAAGCCGCTTCACTCCCACGACTAATTCGTCACGGGCGCGACGACCACTTCCGCACTTTCGTTAGGAGCAACTGAAACCATGTCGGTTTCCGTAACCCTTCCGGCGCTCGGTGAGAGCGTCACCGAGGGCACTGTCACCCGCTGGCTGAAGGCCGAGGGCGAGCGCGTCGAGGCCGACGAGCCGCTGCTCGAGGTCTCGACCGACAAGGTCGACACCGAGATCCCCTCCCCCGTGGCGGGCATCCTGGCCTCCATCAAGGTCGCCGAGGACGAGACCGTCGAGGTCGGCGCCGAGCTGGCCGTCATCGACGACGGCTCCGGCGCTCCGGCCGCGGCTCCGGCCGCCGAGCCGGCCGCTGCCGCCGAGGCCCCCGCGGCCGCTCCGGCTCCGGTCGCCGAGGCCCCCGCGGCCCCGGCTCCGGCTGCCGAGGCGCCCGCCGCCGAGAGCGCGGCCCCGGCCGCCTCCGGCACCGATGTCGTACTCCCCGCCCTGGGCGAGTCCGTCACCGAGGGCACTGTCACCCGCTGGCTGAAGGCCGTCGGCGAGTCCGTCGAGGCCGACGAGCCGCTGCTCGAGGTCTCCACGGACAAGGTCGACACCGAGATCCCCGCGCCGGTCTCCGGCACGCTGCTGGAGATCCGGATCAACGAGGACGAGACCGCCGAGGTCGGCGCCGTCCTAGCCGTCATCGGCGCCGCCGGTGCCGCTCCGGCCGCCCCGGCCCCGGCCCCGGCCGCCGCCCCGGCCCCCGCCGCCGCCCCGGCCCCGGCTCCGGCCGCTCCGGCTCCGGCCGCCCCGGTCGCCGCTCCGGCTCCGGTCGCCCCGGCCGCTCCGGCGCCGGTCCAGGCCGCCGCCCCGGTGGCCGCTCCGGCGCCGGTCGCCCCCGTCGCCCCGGCTCCGGCCGCCGCTCCGGCGTCCGCCGGTGACGAGGCCGCGTACGTGACCCCGCTGGTGCGCAAGCTCGCCTCGGAGTCCGGCGTCAACCTGTCCACGGTCTCGGGCACCGGTGTCGGTGGCCGCATCCGCAAGCAGGACGTCCTGGCCGCCGCCGAGGCCGCCAAGGCCGCTGCCGCCGCCCCGGCGCCGGCCGCCGCCGCTCCGGCCGCGAAGGCTCCGGCCGCCGCGGTGTCCGAGCTGCGCGGTCAGACGGTCAAGATGACCCGCATGCGCAAGGTCATCGGCGACAACATGATGAAGGCCCTGCACTCGCAGGCTCAGCTCAGCTCCGTGGTCGAGGTGGACATCACCAAGATCATGAAGCTGCGCGAGAAGGCCAAGGGCGCGTTCCTGGCCCGTGAGGGCGTCAAGCTCTCGCCGATGCCGTTCTTCGTCAAGGCCGCTGCCCAGGCGCTGAAGGCCCACGCGGTCGTCAACGCCCGGATCAACGAGGACGAGGGCACCATCACCTACTTCGACTCGGAGAACATCGGCATCGCCGTCGACTCCGAGAAGGGCCTGATGACCCCGGTCATCAAGGGTGCCGGTGACCTCAACCTGGCGGGCATCTCCAAGGCGACCGCCGACCTGGCCGCCAAGGTCCGCGGCAACAAGATCACGCCGGACGAGCTGTCGGGCGCGACCTTCACCATCAGCAACACCGGTTCGCGCGGTGCGCTGTTCGACACGGTCATCGTGCCCCCGAACCAGGTCGCCATCCTGGGCATCGGCGCCACGGTGAAGCGCCCGGTGGTCATCGAGACCGCCGAGGGCACGAACATCGGCATCCGCGACATGACGTACCTGACCCTGTCCTACGACCACCGTCTGGTGGACGGCGCGGACGCGGCCCGGTACCTCTCGGCCGTCAAGGCGATCCTCGAGGCCGGCGAGTTCGAGGTCGAGCTCGGCCTGTAAGGCTCACCGCACAGCCCCGGCTGTCGCACACGGCGCCCCCGCCCGGAACACCCTCCGGGCGGGGGCGCCGTCGTCGTACGCCCCTGGGAGCCCTGGTCCAGAGCCTGTTGTAACCAGCCTCACCCGGCATCCCCGACCGGGAACGCATCCGGTGGGGGCTACTCGGCCGTATTGTCTACGCATCACCCCCCTGCGCGCCCCACAGGAGATGAAGCCCCGATGATCACCCCACCCGTCGTGCACTCGCTGCGCGAGCAGATCCGCGAGCACATCGTGGAGGGGATCGTCAGCGGGCGCTGGAAGCCCGGCGAGCGGATCGTCGAGCGTCGGATCGCCGTGGAGCTGGAGGTCAGTCAGACCCCGGTACGGGAGGCCCTGCGCGAGCTGGAGACGCTGCGGCTGATCGAGTCGGCGCCGAACAAGGGCGTGCGCGTACGGAACCTGTCCGCGGCCGACCTGGAGGAGATCTACCCGGTCCGGGCCGGTCTGGAGCAGATCGCGGCCGAGTTGGCCGCGCCGCGGCTGGCGAGCGACTGTTCGGCGTTGGAGCCGCACGTGGCGGCGCTGTGGGAGGCCGACCGGACCGAGGACGGGACCGCGCAGGTGCGGCACACCGTCGGGTTCCACCGGGAGATGGTGCGGGCGGCCGGGAACAGCGTGCTGCTGCACACCTGGGAGAGCCTGGGGATCGAGGTCTTCACCGCGCTGTCCATCCGCTGGCTGGGGACCGTCCAGAAGTCGTACGCCGAGGAGCACGAGGCTCTCGTCGAGGCGTTCCGCAGTCAGGATCCGGACATCGGGCTGCTCGTGAAGCGGCATGTCCTGGGGTGCGCCCCGCGCGCTTGATCGACTGAGAGCGGGTCTGTTTGTCCGCGTTTGACCGGCACCGCGTGCCTTTTTCTCTGGCACGCGGTGCCGACTTTCGTCGGATGGACGTTTCTTTGTCACTTTCATTTGATCGATCATCGATCAGCGATTTACAGTCGTCGCGGACCTCAACCAGGTCCACCGACCCTGTCCTGCCCGTCAGGGATTTTTTCACCACCTCTCCTTTGTCCGGAAGGCGGCGCACAGCAATGTCCGACCCCGTAGGAAAGCTTCCGAGCGAGCTCGACCAGCTCCCGGATCGCGACACCGAGGAGACCGCCGAATGGGCGGCCTCCCTCGACGCCGTCGCACAGGCCGCCGGTACGCGCCGCGCCGAATACCTGCTCCGCCGCACGCTCCAGCACGCCGAGGCCGCCGGCCTCGCCCTGCCGAAGCTGCTGGAGACGGACTACGTCAACACCATCCCGACCGCCGCGGAGCCCGAGTTCCCCGGTGACGAGGAGATGGAAGCCAAGATCACCGCATGGAACCGCTGGAACGCGGCCGCCATGGTGACCCGCGGCTCCAAGTACGGCGTCGGTGGCCACATCGCCACCTTCGCCTCCGCCGCGTGGCTCTACGAGACCGGCTTCCAGCACTTCTTCCGCGGGAAGGAGGCCGACGGATCGGGCGACCAGCTCTACATCCAGGGCCACGCCTCCCCCGGTATCTACGCCCGCGCCTTCCTCGACGGGCGCGTCTCCGAGCAGCAGCTCGACAACTTCCGCCAGGAGTCCGGCGGCAACGGCCTGCCGTCCTACCCGCACCCGCGGCGCCTGCCGTGGCTGTGGGAGTTCCCGACGGTGTCCATGGGCCTCGGCCCGCTCTCCGCGATCTACCAGGCGCGGTTCAACCGCTACCTGCAGAACCGCAGCATCAAGGACACCGCGAACTCGCACGTCTGGGCCTTCCTGGGCGACGGCGAGATGGACGAGCCCGAGTCGACCGCCGCCCTGGCACTCGCCTCCCGCGAGCAGCTCGACAACCTGACCTTCGTCATCAACTGCAATCTGCAGCGCCTCGACGGTCCGGTCCGCGCCAACTTCCGCGTGGTCCAGGAGCTGGAGGCCCAGTTCCGCGGCGCCGGCTGGAACGTCATCAAGTCGCTGTGGGGCTCCGCCTGGGACGAGCTGTTCCAGCTCGACACCACGGGCGCCCTCGTACGTCGCCTGCGCGAGGTACCGGACGCGCAGTTCCAGACGTACGCGACCCGCGACGTGGCCTACATCCGCCAGCACTTCTTCGGCGCCAACGCCGAGCTCGTCGCCCTCGGCGGCCTGCTCACCGACGCGAAGATCGCCGAGTGCTTCCACAGCTCCCGCGGCGGCCACGAGCCCCGCAAGGTCTACGCCGCGTACAAGGCCGCCCTGGAGCACAAGGGCGCGCCGACGGTCATCCTCGCGCAGACCGTCAAGGGCTACACGCTGGGTGCCGGGTTCGAGTCGAAGAACGCGAACCACCAGATGAAGAAGCTGACGATCGACGAGTTCAAGGACATGCGTGACCTCCTTGGCCTCCCGATCCCGGACAGCGCCTTCGCCGACGGCAAGGTCCCGTACGGTCACCCGGGCGCGAACAGCCCCGAGGTGCGGTACTTGAACGAGCGCCGCGCGGCGCTCGGCGGCCCGGCCCCGGCCCGCAAGGTCAAGCACGTGGCCCTGCCCGCTCCGGCCGAGCGCTCCTTCGCCCCGCTGCTCAAGGGCTCCGGCAAGCAGGAGATGGCCACCACCATGGCCTTCGTCCGGCTCGTCAAGGACCTGATGCGGGACAAGGAGACCGGCAAGCGCTGGGTGCCGATCGTCCCCGACGAGGCCCGTACCTTCGGTATGGAGTCCCTGTTCCCGTCGGCCGGCATCTACTCGCCGCTGGGTCAGACGTACGAGCCGGTCGACCGCGACCAGCTCATGTACTACAAGGAAGCCAAGGACGGCCAGATCCTCAACGAGGGGATCACCGAAGCCGGCGCCATGGCCGACTTCATCGCCGCCTGCACGTCGTACGCGACGCACGGCGAGCCGATGATCCCGTTCTACATCTTCTACTCGATGTTCGGCTGGCAGCGCACCGCCGACCAGATGTGGCAGCTCGCCGACCAGCTCGGCAAGGGCTTCATCGTCGGCGCCACCGCCGGTCGTACGACCCTGACCGGTGAGGGCCTGCAGCACGCGGACGGCCACTCGCACCTGATCGCGTCCACGAACCCGGCGTCGCTCAACTACGACCCGGCCTTCGCGTACGAGATCGCGGTGATCGTCAAGGACGGTCTGCGCCGGATGTACGGCGAGAAGCCGGAAGACGTCTTCTACTACCTGACGGTCTACAACGAGCCGAAGGTGCAGCCCGCGATGCCCGAGGGCGTCGAAGAGGGCATCCTCAAGGGCCTCTACCGCTTCAACACGGCGGCGGACCTGGCGGAGGCGGCCCCGGCCGCCGACGCCCCGAAGATCCAGCTGATGGCCTCGGGTACGGCGATCCACTGGATCCTGGAAGCCCAGAAGCTCCTCGCCGCCGACTGGAACGTGGCCGCCGACGTCTGGTCCGCCACCTCCTGGGGCGAGCTGCGGCGCGACGCGCTGGAGTGCGACGAGGCGCTGCTGCGCGGCGAGGTCCGCACCCCGTTCGTCACCCGCGCGCTGGAGGGTGTCACCAGCCCGGTGCTCGCCGTCTCCGACTGGATGCGTCAGGTCCCGGACCAGATCAGCCAGTGGGTGGAGCAGGACTACACCTCGCTCGGTACGGACGGTTTCGGTCTGTCCGACACCCGTGAGGGCGCCCGTCGTCACTTCGGTGTCGACGCCCAGTCGATCGTGGTGGCCGCGCTGGCCCAGCTCGCCCGCCGCGGCGAGGTTCCGGCGTCCGCCGTCAAGGAGGCCCGCGAGCGCTACGGCCTCTGAGCCCGTGCGTCCCGGCCCTGCCGGTCCGTGAGGCGGCCCGTCCCTTCGGGGGCGGGCCGCCTCACGGCGTTCGCCTCCGGGCCTGTTCAGCGAGTCCCTCGGCCACGATCCGCCTGCTCTCCAGCCTCGCGGCCTCCATGATCGGGCGGCCTTCCTCCTCCACCTCGCGGCGTATCTGTTCCATGTAGGCGAGCACGTCGGCCGGCGACCCCTGGATCAGCCGCAAGGCATCGGCGTGCCTCCTGGCCTCTCGCGCCGCGGCGTCCTCGGGAGCAGCCGCCGGGCCCGCCGCGGGCTTCTCGTGCGCAGGCAGGTGCCGTTCCAGTTCCCGTACGACCGTGGCCGCGTCGGGGGGGGCGGTGCGCCGGGTGCTTGGCCAGGAGGAACATCACCAGGTCGGTGATGCCCGCGGGGGCCGTGCCCGGGGCGAGCGGCGGGGGCGACTCGTACACCTGCTGGTAGAGCAGGGCGTGCGGCGCCGGGTTCGTGAAGGGCGGCTGCCCGGTGAGGCCCTCGTAGAGCAGGCAGCCGAGGCTGTAGAGGTCGGTGCGGTGGTCGATCCCGGAGTCGCCGCGGCACTGCTCGGGTGACATGTAGGCCAGGGTGCCCATCGCCGTTCCGGTGGCGGTGAGGTCCGCGAGGCGCAGGGTCTCGCCGAGGAACTTGGCGAGACCGAAGTCCAAGACCTTGATCACCCCCGTTCCGGTGAGCATGACGTTCTGCGGCTTGATGTCCCGGTGGACGATGCCGCGCTCGTGCGCGGCGCCGAGGGCGGTCGCGATCTGGCGGGCCCAGTCGGCGACGTCGTACCAGGACACGGCCGCGGCTCCCCCGGCTCCCCCGGCACTCGCAGCACTCCCGGCTCCGCGGAAGACCTGTGCGAGGGTGCGGCCGTCGAGGCGCTCCATCACCAGATAAAGCAGCCTGCCGCCGGAGAGGACGGCCTCGCCGCAGTCGTGCACGGTCACGGTGTGCTGGTGCGGGAGATTGGCGGCCGAGCGGACCTCGTGCGTGAACCGCTGCTCGACTTCCGCCGCGGCCGTACCGGGCACGGTGCGGACGAGTTTGACGGCCACCGGCCTGCGCATCCGCAGGTCCTCGGCGGCCCACACCTCGCCCATGCCCCCGCCGCCCAGCCGCTCCTCCAGCCGGTACCGGCCGTCGAGCAATTCCCCCCGCATCAGCGCTCCTCCCGATCGACTGCCCGGGTCCGAGTATGCGCCCGTGCGGGGGGCGGACACCGGCCTTTCGTGGCATGCGCGGTGGCGGCGAGGAGGTCGACCCGTGATGCTGGAGCGGTGATGGACGAGACGGAGTTCTGGGAGATCGTCGACCGTACCCGCGAGGCCGCCGACGGCGACCCCGAGGAACACGCCGAGCTGCTCGTGGAGCGGCTCGCCCTGCTCGACCCGGACTCCGTCCTCGACTTCGCCCGGCACTTCGAGTCCCGGTACAACCGGGCGTACACCTGGGACCTGTGGGGCGCGGCCTGGGTGCTGCTCGACGGGGCGAGCGACGACGCCTTCGACTACTTCCGCTGCTGGCTGATCGGCCAGGGGCGGGAGGTGTTCGAGGGCGGGGTGCACGATCCCGACCAGTTGGCGGAGCTCTTGGGCGACTTCGACGAGGAGATCGACGGGGACGGCGAGGAGCTGGGGTACGCGGCCGACGAGGCCTACGAGCAGCTGACGGGGGCGGTGGCGCCGGATCTGGGGATCCCGCTGCAGGCGGCCGAGCCGGAGGGCGCCCCGCTGGACTTCGAGAACGAAGCCGTGCTCGCGGAGCGCTTCCCCCGGCTGTGGGACCGCTTCCGGGCGTGAGACCTGCCCTGGGAAGTGTGTCGCCGTACGGTGGCTCACCCGTCGACACGCGGCGGGAGGGTGGGGGTGCAGGGGCCGGGATCACACATGCCCTCACCGGGCACGTGCGGCCTGTTCGGCAACTCGGGCTCCGGCGGCGGGAAAGTCGGCGTACACGGCCCCGGATCACACATACCCTCACCGGGCACGTGCGGCCTGTTCGGCAACTTGGGCCCCGACGGTGTGCGTCCGGCCGTATCGGAGCCGTGCTGCTTGCGACCGTCCTGGTCACGGTCGCCGAGGCTGCCCGTCACGGCGCTCGCGACACCGGCGTGTGTCGGCGCCGGGGCGGCGAAGGCGCCGGTCGGCCACAGTACGCCTGCCGCGGCGAGGGCGGTCGAGACGCCCAGCACTGCGAACCGCTGCTTCGAGAAGGTCCGATTCATGGGATTCTCCGTCCGGGATGGTGTCGACGCGAGGTCGGCCTCTCAGGGCAAGAGGCACTCCCAGAAACCCCTGATCGGCGGTGGGCGTCGTGCCGCGAAATCCCGGGACTTGACAACGGCACCCGGCCGGCTGCCGAAGTAGCCCGGCCGATCCTCTCGACCTCGCACCACCCCTGCCGGGCGAGTTCCCATAGCAGGGGAGGTGAGGGGTGGCGGAAGCACCGGGACGCGAGCGCTGCTAGTGGTGCGTGCCGCCGTCGATGCGGATCTCCGTACCGGTGATGAACGCACCGTCCTCGGAGCCGAGCATGGCGACGACGCCGGCGACGGTCTGCGGGCCGGCGAAGCCCTGGCCGAGGGCCGGGGCCAGCTTGGTGAAGAGGGACCAGTCGGTGTCCTCGGGCAGGCCGGGGCCGGTGCCGGTGGTCATGCCGCTCTCGATGGAGCCGGGTGCGACGCTGACGAAGCGCAGGCCCTGCTTGCTGTACTCGGCGGCCAGCGCGTGGGTCATGGACTGGATGCCGCCCTTGCTGGCCGCGTAGGCGGACATGTAGGGGTGGGCGAAGGACGCCGAGGTGGAGCTGAAGTTCACGACGGCCGGCCGGTCGCCCACGAGCAGCGCCGGGAGGGACTCGCGGATCATCAGGAAGGTGCCGGTGAGGTTGACCCCGATGACCCGGTTCCAGAGGTCGAGGGTGGTCAGGTGGGTGTGCTCGGAGCGCAG
The DNA here is from genome assembly GCF_043201215.1 of Streptomyces sp. NPDC048331. NCBI lineage: Bacteria > Bacillati > Actinomycetota > Actinomycetes > Kitasatosporales > Streptomycetaceae > Streptomyces > Streptomyces sp. NPDC048331. The sequence continues at coordinate 704,292 of NZ_JBICYT010000001.1, forward strand.
GATGCCGGCCGCGTTGACCAGCACGTCGATGCCGCTCCCGCCGAGGGCGTCGACCGCGGTGGCCACGCCCTGCTTGACGGCGTTCTCGTCGGATATGTCGAGGAGCGCGGTGGTGAGCCGGTCCGCGTGGCCGTCGGCCGCGGCCCGGTCGGCGGTGGCCTTCAGGCCGGCCTCGTCGACGTCCACGGTGTGGACCCGGCCGCCCTCGGCGAGGATGCGGTGGACGGTGGCCCGGCCGATGCCGGAGCCGCCGCCGGTGATGAGGACGCGACGTCCTTCGTAACGGTTCATGGCGCGAGCGTACCCAAGTGATGGCACGTTTTGCCATGACGACAAAGAATGTAATCCCCGAGGTTGGCGAGGGGTACCCTTCATCCGTGAGATCCCCTCGCCCGTACGCTCCCCAGGCCGGCCCCGGAGCCCAGTCGCTGACCGAGCGCCGCAAGGCCGCCACCCAGCTCGACATCGCCCGCGCGGCCTGCGAACTGTTCGCCGAACACGGCCCGGACGGCACCACCGCCGAGGACATCGCCCACCGGGCGGGGGTGGCTCTGCGCACCTTCTACCGCTACTTCCGCAACAAGCAGGAGGCCGTGGCCCCGCTGCTGGCGGGCGGCGGTGACGCCTGGCGCGCGCTGCTCGCCGAGGAGGACCCCGGTACGCCGCTGGGTGAGGCGCTGGAACGCGCGGTCACCCGCTCGCTGAGCGGACAGCAGGCGGTCGAGGAGGGCCTGGAGGTGACCCGCGGCCTGCTGCGCGCGGCGGCGGACGACCCGGCCCTGCGCGGGGTCTGGTACCGCGTGAACCAGGACTCGGAGGAGCACTTGGTCCCGGTGATCTCCCGGCTGGTGGGCCCGGGGGCCGACCCGCTGGAGGTACGGCTGCTCGCGGCGGCGTCCACGGACGCGATCCGTGTCGCGCTGGAGCTGTGGTCGACGACGGACGCGCCGGTCTCGGGGCCCGGTTCCCCGGCGGAACTCGCGGTCCGCTGCCTGCGGGACCTGACAGGGGCGATGCCCCTGCTCCTCCGCCGGTCGGGGGAGGAGCAGGGGCATCGCATCCGATCACATGGGTCGGGCTCGCGGTCCTGAGGTAGGCCGAAGGAACAGGCCCTAGGTGTCCGGGAGGGGCTCAGCGACCACCCCAGCCGCCGCCACCGCCACCGCCGCCCCCTCCGCCGCCACCCCAATTGCCTCCGCCACCGTCGCCGCCGTTACCGCCGCCACCCCAGTTGCCGCCACCGTCGCCGCCGTTACCGCCGCCACCCCAGTTGCCGCCACCGTCGCCGCCGTTACCGCCGCGGCCGCCCCAGTCGTCGTGGTTGCCCCAGTCACCGTTGCCACCGCGGCCGGAGTCGTTCCAGTTCCAGTTCGACCAGTTCGAGTCGTGCCAGTTGTTGTCGCGCCAGTTGTTGTCGCGCCAGTTGTCGTTGTATCCGCCGACGCCGCCCTGGTCCCAGCACCAGCTCGGACGGTTGCGCCAGTCGTGGTTGCAGCAGGCGTCCCACCGTGCGTCGGAGCGGTGCGAGGGGTATCGCCAGCAGTTGTAGCCGCCATCACCGCCACCGCCGCCGTTGCCGGCGACGACCGATGCCGAGGCGCTGGCGACGGGCAGCAGACCTATCGCGATTCCCGCGGCGCCCGCCATGGCTGCCGCAACGATCTTACGGCGCATTCTCATGCACCTCCGCACATGTCTCGCTTATGAGGCTTTTAGGTCATTTCCACCCTCACTCGCGTATGCGGCCCTGTCAAAGCGGAAAGGCCCCCCGCCGCTCTCCGAAGAGAGTGGCGGGGGGCCTCCCATCAGGCACTTTAGAGGTCGAAGTAGAGCTCGAACTCGTGCGGGTGCGGCCGCTGCGCGATCGGGGCGATCTCGTGCGTGCGCTTGTAGTCGATCCAGGTCTCGATCAGGTCGGGGGTGAAGACACCGCCGGCCAGGAGGTACTCGTGGTCCGCCTCCAGGGCCTTGAGGACGTCCTCGAGGCTGGTCGGGACCTGCGGGACGCTCGCGTGCTCGTCGGGCGAGAGCTCGTAGAGGTCCTTGTCGATCGGCTCCATCGGCTCGATCTTGTTCTTGATGCCGTCGAGGCCCGCGAGGAGCAGCGCCGAGAAGGCGAGGTACGGGTTCGAGGACGGGTCCGGCGCGCGGAACTCGACGCGCTTGGCCTTCGGGTTCGAGCCCGTGATCGGGATGCGCATGGCGGCGGAGCGGTTGCGCTGCGAGTACACCATGTTGACCGGCGCCTCGAAGCCCGGCACCAGGCGGTGGTAGGAGTTCACCGTCGGGTTGGTGAACGCCAGCAGCGACGGGGCGTGCTTGAGGATGCCGCCGATGTAGTAGCGCGCGGTGTCCGACAGACCCGCGTAGCCGGCCTCGTCGTAGAACAGCGGGTCGCCGTTCGCCCACAGCGACTGGTGCACGTGCATGCCCGAGCCGTTGTCACCGAAGATCGGCTTCGGCATGAAGGTCGCGGTCTTGCCGTTGCGCCAGGCGACGTTCTTCACGATGTACTTGAAGAGCATCAGGTCGTCGGCCGCGGCGAGCAGCGTGTTGAACTTGTAGTTGATCTCGGCCTGGCCGCCGGTGCCGACCTCGTGGTGCTGACGCTCGACCTGGAGGCCCTGGGCGTCCAGCTCGAGGGAGATCTCGGCGCGCAGGTCGGCGAAGTGGTCGACCGGGGCTACGGGGAAGTAACCACCCTTGTAGCGGACCTTGTAACCACGGTTGTTCTCCTCGGAGCCCGTGTTCCAGGCGCCGGCCTCGGAGTCGATGTGGTAGAAGCCCTCGTTCGCGGAGGTCGCGAAGCGCACGCTGTCGAACACGTAGAACTCGGCCTCGGGGCCGAAGAACGCGGTGTCGGCGATGCCGGTGGAGGCGAGGTACGCCTCGGCCTTCTTCGCGATGTTGCGCGGGTCGCGGCTGTAGGCCTCACCCGTGATCGGGTCGTGGATGAAGAAGTTGATGTTGAGCGTCTTGTCCTTGCGGAACGGGTCCAGACGCGCGGTGGTGATGTCGGCACGCAGCGCCATGTCGGACTCGTGGATCGCCTGGAAGCCGCGGATCGAGGATCCGTCGAAGGCGAGCTCCTCCGCCGGGTCGAACGCTCGCGCCGGGATGGTGAAGTGCTGCATCACACCAGGCAGGTCGCAGAAGCGGACGTCGACGAACTTGACGTCGTTCTCCTCGATGTACTGCTTCACTTCGTCGGCGTTCTTGAACATCCAACTCCTCCTACTCCCGACCCCGGGGCAGGGACGGGCTTTATAGCTCGTGGTGCGTCAGTGCGGTGCCGCACGCTGACCCGACCATAAGCAGACGGGATTTCCCAAGCATGACCCATTTGTTTCGCACAAGTTAACCAGGGTCCGGCCGGAGGGCCGTGCGGCGCCACGGGTACCGTGTTCGGGTGGACAACAGACAGGCAATCGGATCCTGGCTCTCCGGCCCCCGCGCGGCCGCCGAGGAGATGGGCGTCGACTTCGGCTATCCGGGTCAGCGGCTCGGCCTGCCCCAGCAGGGGCCCGGCTCGGTGGCGCGTTTCGGGCGTCGGCTCGGCGCCGTCGCGATCGACTGGATCGGCTGCCAGCTGATTGCCTACGGGCTGATCACCGGCGGCGACCTGGCCGCGGCGGGCAACTGGACCCTCGTGATCTTCGTGGCCCTGACCATCCTGACGGTCGGCACCGTGGGCTTCACCCCCGGCAAGCGGATCCTGGGCCTCCGGGTGATCTCGGAGTCCGGCGGTCGCCTCGGCATCGTTCGGGTGGTCCTGCGGACGCTGCTGCTGGCCCTGGTCGTCCCGGCGCTGATCTGGGACCGTGACGGCCGCGGCCTGCACGACCGCCTGGCCCGCGCCGTCCAGGTCCGCATCTAGGGCTTGTCTTTCGGCGAACGGACACAGGGGTGGGGGGGGGGGGGGGGGCGGGGGGGGGGGGCCCGCGGGGGGGGGGGGGGGGGGCCCCGCCGCCGGCCCCCCCCCCCAGCCACGCCGCGCCGGCCGCCCACACCCGCGGGTGGGCGG
>NZ_JBICYT010000001.1:708325-749587 GCF_043201215.1 Streptomyces sp. NPDC048331
GCGCGCCGGCCACCCCCGCGGGCCCCCCCCCTGCGGGGCCCGCTTTTGGGGTTTGTTTGTGGGCCACCCCCCCCGGGGGCCCCCCCCCCGCGGGGGGGGGGGGGGCCACCCCTGTGTCGTATACGAAAATCAGCTGACCCGGTCAGCGCATCTTTCCGCCGCGCGGCATCTTCATGCCCTTCGGCATGGGGCCCTTCGGCAGCGGCATGTTGCTCATGAGGTCACCCATGGCGCGCAGCTTGTCGTTGATCTCGGTGATCTGGGGACCGGCCAGCACGCGCGGGAGCTTGAGCAGCGTGGTGCGCACCTTCTTGAGCGGCACCTCGCCCTCGCCCGTGCCCACGATGAAGTCGTGCACCGGCACGTCCGGCATGATCCGGGCCAGCTTCTTCTTCTCGTTCGCGAGCAGCGGCTTCACGCGGTTCGGGTTGCCCTCGGCGATCAGCACGACGCCGGCCTTGCCGACGGCACGGTGGACGATGTCCTGCTGCCGGGTCATCGCGACGGCGGGGGTGGTCGTCCAGCCCCGACCCACGTTGTCCAGTACGGCCGCGGCCGCTCCCGGCTGGCCCTCCATCTGCCCGAAGGCAGCCCGCTCGGCCCGTCGCCCGAAGACGATCGCCATCGCGAGGAACGCCACCAGGAATCCCAGGATGCCCAGGTAGAGCTCGTGCTCGACCAGGAAGCCGATCGCGAGGAAGACACCGAAGGTGACGATGCCCACGCCTGCGACGATCAGACCGACCTTCGGGTCCGCCTTGCGCGTCATCTTGTACGTCAGGGCGATCTGCTTCAGTCGCCCGGGGTTCGCAGCAGTCTCTGCGTTTGACTTCCTCGCCATACAGCGAAGTTTACGTGGCCTGCGGGGTTCGGGTAGCCGCGGCCTCAAGTACGTGTTCGGTTTCGACCCGGTCCTTCGCCCTCTTGCGGTCCTCCAGGACGGCCGTCCAGGCGTTGCGGCGGGCCCCGCTCATCAGCAGGGACTCGATGCCCCGGAAGGCATCGGAGAAGGTCGGGATGGCAATGGCGCGTACGGGCGCGGCCTGCATGGTGTCGATCCCTTTCACGATGCTCGCGTCGGCGTGATGCGAGCGTTGTGTGCGGTGCGTGGACCAAGCGTCACTGACTGGTGTTACCAGGGCATGACCGGTCGGTCAAATGTGATGTACACGTTGCAAACACTGACGCGGCCCGCCGGACTCTTCCTCAGGAAAGAGCCTAGGGGCCGCGTCGATGCGGTGTTACCCACTAGTAACGCTTTGTGCGCGACTTCACACGCTCGGCGCGCCGACGATCACCCGGCCGACCGGACCGACGCGCGCTCAGACTCGGCTGCGCTTCTCCATCGCCTGCTGGTACAGACGACCCGCGCGGTACGAGGACCGGACCAGCGGGCCGGACATCACACCGGAGAAGCCGATCTCCTCGGCCTCCTTCGCCAGCTCGACGAACTCGGCCGGCTTCACCCAGCGCTCGACGGGGTGGTGCCGCGGCGAGGGCCGCAGGTACTGGGTGATGGTGATGAGCTCGCAGCCGGCCTCGTGCAGCTCCTTCAGAGCCTGCGAGACCTCCTCGCGCTCCTCGCCCATGCCGAGGATCAGGTTCGACTTGGTGACCAGGCCGTAGGCGCGGGCCTGCCGGATCACGTCGAGCGAGCGCTCGTAGCGGAAGCCGGGGCGGATCCGCTTGAAGATGCGGGGCACGGTCTCGACGTTGTGCGCGAAGACCTCGGGGCGGGAGGCGAAGACCTCCTCCAGCAGCTCCGGGACCGCGTTGAAGTCGGGGGCCAGCAACTCGACCTTGGTGTGGCCGGTCTCGCGGGCCGCCGTCTGCTGGTGGATCTGGCGCACGGTCTCCGCGTACAGCCAGGCGCCGCCGTCGGCCAGGTCGTCGCGCGCGACACCCGTGATGGTGGCGTAGTTCAGGTCCATCGTGACCACGGACTCGCCGACGCGCCGCGGCTCGTCACGGTCCAGCGCCTCGGGCTTGCCCGTGTCGATCTGGCAGAAGTCACAACGCCGGGTGCACTGGTCACCACCGATGAGGAAGGTGGCCTCGCGGTCCTCCCAGCATTCGTAGATGTTCGGACAACCGGCTTCCTGGCACACCGTGTGCAGTCCTTCGCCCTTCACCAGGGCCTGCATCTTGGTGTACTCGGGACCCATCTTCGCCCGGGTCTTGATCCACTCGGGCTTGCGCTCGATGGGGGTCTGGGCGTTACGGACCTCCAGGCGCAGCATCTTGCGTCCGTCGGGTGCGACTGCGGACACGACCGGCTCCCTGTGACTTCGATTGTTCGGGCGCCCACCAGGGTACGCCCGTAATTTCGTACGCTCTTACGTCGGCCAACCTGCGGGTGGCCGGTCGCATTCCCGGGGGCTAGGAGCCCAGTGCCGGCTCGATCTCGCGGGGCTTCGGTTCCGCGTGCTCCAGGACGTCCCTCAGGTGCCGTTCGGCCACCGGAAGTACCTCGGCGATGGTGATCTCCCGCCCCAGTTCGTACGAGAGCGAGGTCACACCGGCGTCCCGGATCCCGCAGGGGATGATCCGGTCGAACCAGGTGCTGTCCGGGTTCACGTTGATCGCGAAGCCGTGCATCGTGACGCCCTTGGCGACCCGGATGCCGATGGCGGCGAGCTTGCGGTCCTCGCGGCGCTGGCCGGCGTTGGACGGGGCGTACTCGGGGCCGTTCAGCCGCGCGTCGAACTCCTCGTCGTGCAGCCGGGGGTCGAACTCCAGCGACAGCCCGCCGATCTTCGGACGCTCCTCGACGGGGTCGCCCAGGACCCACACCCCGGAGCGGCCCTCGACCCGGGTGGTCTCCAGGCCGAACTCGGCGGCCGTGCGGATCAGGGCCTCCTCCAGGCGGCGGACGTGGGCGACCACGTCCACCGGGCGGGGCAGCTTCATGATCGGGTAGCCGACCAGCTGCCCCGGGCCGTGCCAGGTGATCTTGCCGCCGCGGTCCACGTCGACGACGGGGGTGCCGTCGAGCGGGCGCTCGCTGGGGTCGGTGCGCCGGCCCGCCGTGTAGACCGGCAGGTGCTCCAGCAGCAGGCAGGTGTCCTCTATCTCGTCCGCGAAGCGGGCCGCGTGCACCCTGCGCTGTTCTTCCCAGGCCTGGGTGTACTCGACGGATTCGGGTCCGAAGCCCAGATGGACAAAACCGAGCTCAGCCACCGCAGCGCCTCCTCATTGAACCTGCTGTGTGCACGTACCTCACTGAGCAAGGGTACGGCGGCCCGCGCGAGCCCCTTCAGGGCCCCGGCGAAGGCTCCGGCGCGGGCTCCGGCGCGGCCTCGGGCATCGGCTCCGGCGGGGGCCCCGGCAGCTGCTTCGGCCGACGCCTCCCCTTGGCCGGTCGGTCCGGGTCCTCGTCCGCGCGCGGCAGCCGCCGGTGGCCTTCCGAGTGGTCGTTGACCCAGCCGCACACCCCGCACGCGTACCGGCCGTCCAGCCCCGCGATGTAGGTGCCGCAGCGCCGGCACTCCGCCTCGGTCAGTTCGGGCGGGGGCAGCGGGGCGGTGGATTCGGTTCGCTCCTCGGGGAGGTGCGCCCTGTGGGGCCGAGGGGTCATGGCCCGCAGCGTACGCGGGCGGAGGGAGCCGGTCCGTAAAGGCCCCTACGCATTCTGCACACGATCGGATGAATGTGGGGCAGAGAGGGCGGCATCGGCGAAGTTCGCCGCTACATTCACGCCGTTCACAGGGCCGGGACTCCGGTCCGTCACGTCAGGAAACCGTGGAGCCGATGACGGAACGACCTGCCCAGCGCGTCCCCAACCGGCAACTCGCGGCGCTGATCGCGGAAGCCGGGTTCTCCCATGCCGGTCTCGCCCGCCGCGTCGACCAGCTCGGCCTGGAGCACGGTCTCGACCTGCGGTACGACAAGACCTCCGTGACCCGGTGGCTGCGCGGGCAGCAGCCCCGCGGCACCACCCCGGCGCTGATCGCCGAGGTCTTCACCCGCCGCCTCGGTCGCCGCCTCTCGGCCCAGGACCTGGGCCTGGACGCCTGCGCGCCCGTGTACGCCGGGCTGGAGTTCGCGGCCACCCCGGAAGAGGCCGTGGACATCGCGAGCGGGCTGTGGCGCAAGGACTCCGGCTCGCACGCCGAACTTCGGAAGATCGCCTTCACCCCGGCCGGGCTGGTCGTGCCGAGCCGGGACTGGTTGATCGGCCGGGCCGACGAGCGGGTCGGCCGGGGCGCGGAACCCGCCGCGGCCCGCGTCCCGCTGCAGGGGCGGGCCTCGGTGCCCCGGCAGCGGCAGATCGACCGCGGCCCCGGGCAGCGGGTGACCAGCGGGGACATCGCGGCGCTGAGATCGGTGAGCGAGCTGTTCCGGACCCTGGACCAGGCCTACGGCGGCGGGCACGCCCGACAGGCCCTGGTGCGGTACCTGGAGCACGAGGCCGAGCCGATGCTCCGCGGGACCTACGGGGAGACCACCGGGCGGCGGCTGTTCTCGGCCGCCGCCGATCTGACCCGGCTCGCGGGCTGGACCTCGTACGACATCGCCGCGCACGGGCTGGCCCAGCGCTACTTCGTCCAGGCGCTACGGCTGGCGCAGGCGGCCGCGGACCGCCCGTACGGCTCGTACGTGCTGGTCACCATGAGCCGGCAGGCGGTCTACCTCGGCCACGGCCGCGAGGCCGTGCAACTGGCCCGGGTGGCCCAGCAGGGCGTCGGCTCCGGCCCGCCGCCCGTGGTGCAGGCGCTGCTCCACTCGGCGGAGGCGCGCGGACACGCGGTCCTCGGCGAGGTGCGGGCGTCGACCGCCTCCCTGGTGCGGGCCGAGCGCGCGCTGGGCGCGGCCCGGCCGGGTGACGACGTACCGCACTGGGCGCGGTTCTTCGACGAGGCGCAGCTGGCGGACGAGTTCGGGCACTGCCACCGGGACCTCCAGCAGTACCGGGCCTCGGCGCAGCACGCGGAGCGGTCCCTGCAGCTGAGGGCGCCGGGATACGCCCGGTCCCGACTGTTCTGCCGGGTGGTGCTGGCGACGGCCAGGCTGGGGCTGGGCGAGCTGGACCAGGCGTGCGCGCTGGGCGCGGAGGCGGCACAGCAGGCGATGGAGATGCGGTCGGTGCGCGCGGTGGAGTACGTACGGGACTTCGAGCGGCGGCTGGAGCCGTATCGGGACGCCTCGGCGGTGCGGACCTATCGGGACCGGGTGGCGGCCCTGGCATGACTCCGCGGGTCGGCCTCGGGGCCGGTCGGGCCCCTGATCTCGTGCCCGGAACGCCGGCGAGGCGGGAGCGGGGCCCCGCCGGCGTCGTCAGGTGTTCTCAGGCCGCCACCGGGAGGGCGGGCTCCGGGGCGACCGGGAGCGGGATTCCGAAGTCGCGCAGCACGGCGCCGGCGGCGCGGCGGGCCGAGTGCAGGGCTCCTTGGACGGTGTTGGTGTCGCGGTGGTCGCCGCACACGTACAGCCCGGCCAGTACCCGTACGGGACGCCGCAGGTCGTGCGGCGGGGGCATCGCGGGGACCGCCTCCGGGGTGTGGTGGACGGCCAGCAGGTCCCACTCGCGGGTGGGGGTGTCGTAGAGGCGGGCCAGCCGGGCGGCGACCGTGCGCGCCGGTGGTGGCGGGCCGAGCACGGTGGTGGTGACCAGGCTCCGGCCGGCCGGGGCCCGGGTCGGGTCGACCGCGCTCATGACGGCCGTGTGGGAGACGGGCCAGTTGGGGTCCCCGTCCAGGAGCAGCGTGCCGTCGCGGTGCAGGGGTGCGGTGGTGGCGTGGTGCAGGACGGTGACCTCGTGGAAGGCGGGCACGCGCAGGCCGGGCAGGAGCTCGGCGGCGGCGCGGGCCCCGGTGGCCAGGAGGACGGAGCGGCAGCGGAAGTCGCCGTGCTCCTCGGTGGTGACCAGGTTGGTGGCGACCGATCGGACCCGGACCCCGGTGCGTACGGTGCCGGCCGGCAGGGCGGCGGCGAGCAGGTCGGGCAGGGCCGCCGCGCCGCCCTCGGGTACGGCGAGCCGGCCGCGGGCGAAGGTGCGCAGGGCGAGGTCGGCGACACGGCTGGAGGTGGTGAGCTCCGGGTCGCGCAGCAGGGTGGCGAGCAGGGGGCGCAGCGCCCCGTTCAGGGTGCGGGTCGGCAGCCCGCGGGAGCGCAGGGCGGCGTGGGCGGTGCGTTCGGGACGGGCCAGGAGCTTCTCCTCGGGCAGGGTGGCGAACCGGGCGAGGGCGGCGCTGATCCGGGCCTGGTCGAGGGAGCGGCTGGCCAGGGCCCGGGCCGGGGTGAGGACCCCGACCCGCAGCTGTTTTCCGTCGGTGTGGACGAGGACGCCCGGGGTGAAGGGGCGCAGGGTCAGGGCCCGCAGGCCCGGGGTGCGTTCGAGCTCCGGGTACGCGGTGTTGAGCAGTTGGCCGATCCGGTCGAGCCGGAATCCGTCGACGGACTCGGTGGCCATCCGCCCGCCGGGGTCGTCCGCGGCTTCCAGGACGGTGACCGTGACTCCGGCGGCGATCAGGTGCTGCGCTGCCGCGAGTCCTGAGACTCCGGCTCCTACGATGACGACGTCCGCATGGTGTGCGGCATGGTGTGCGCTGCTGAGCACGTGCCCCTCCCCGAGGTCGGCGCGGCTGTGTGGGGATCCTCCTTCCCCCAACCGGTTAAAGGGGAACCCGAGTTCGGCGGGGTATTGCGGTCAACTCCGGTCGCACAGCGGTCGCATTCGGGTCATAAACGGTCGCACGGTGGTCGCACACGGATCTCAGAGCGCGGCGCGGATCGCCTGCTCGATACCGGGGTCGCGGAAGACGAAGCCGGACCCCAGCAGCCGCGCGGGCCGGGCCCGCTGACTGCCCAGTACGTCCTCGGAGAACTCCCCCAGCGCCACGCGCAGGGCCACGGCCGGTACGGGGAGCACCGCGGGCCGGCGCAGCACCCGGGCCATGGCCTCGGTGATCTGGCGGTTGGTCAGCGGCTCCGGGGCGGTCAGGTTGACCGGGCCGGACAGGCCCGGGGTGTCGATGATGTGCCGCAGGGCCGCGACCTCGTCGTGGAGGGAGATGTACGGCCAGTACTGGCGGCCGTTGCCGAGCCGGCCGCCGACCCCGGCGCGGAACAGGGGGAACATCCGCCCCCAGGCCCCGCCCTCACGGGCGACGACCAAGCCGGTGCGTGCGAACGCGGTGCGGATCCCGGCCTCCTGGGCGGGGGCGGTGGCCGCCTCCCACTCCACGCAGACCGAGGGCAGGAACCCCTGCCCGGCGGGGGCGTCCTCGTCGACGGCCCGGTCACCGGTGTCCCCGTAGTAGCCGACGGCCGAACCGCTGACCAGGACGGCGGGCGGCTCGTCGAGGGCGGCGAGGGCGTGCGCGAGCGCGGCGGTGCCGAGCACCCGGCTGTCGCGGATCTCCCGCTTGTACGCGGCCGTCCACCGGTGGTCCCCGACCCCGGCCCCGGCCAGGTGCACGACGGCCCCGCAGCCGGCCAGCCCGGCGGGGTCCACGTACCCGCGCGCCGGATCCCACCGCGCCTCGTCCGCCCCGACGGGTTCCCGCCGCACGAACCGCACCACCTCGTGCCCGTCCGCCCGGAGGGACCGCACGAGTGCACTTCCGATGAGCCCGGTCGCCCCGGTGACAGCAATGCGCATGCCCCCATCCTGCCGGGTCGCTGCGCTGTGCTCGGCGGATTCGGGGCGCGCGCCGTGCGCGGACGTCACCGCACGGCGCTCCGCGCCCGCGCCTCGATCGCCGGCGAGGCTGAAAGATCAGCCCCGCCGGCGATCGAGGCGCGGGGTGGGGGGCGGAGCCCCCACGGGGCCGGGCGGGCCCCGGTCAGGCGGTCGTGCCCAGCCAGGTGCCCACCGCGTAGGTGACGGCCATGGCCAGCGCGCCCCCGGCGACGTTGCGCAGCACCGCCCGCCCCACCGGCGCACCGCCCAGCCGCGCGCTGATCACCCCGCACAGCGTCAGCGCCGCCAGCACCGCCACCACCGTCACCGGCACCCGCTGCGACGGCCCCGGCAGGATGATCGCCAGCAGCGGCAGCAGCGCCCCCACCGTGAAGGCGATGAGGCTGGCGAAGGCCGCGTGCCACGGGTTGGCCAGCTCGTCGGGGTTGATCCCCAGCTCCACCCGGGCGTGGGCCCGCAACGCGTCCCGCTCCGTCAGCTGCTCGGCGGCCTCCCGGGCCACCTCCCGGCTGAGCCCCCGCTCGGCGAGCAGGTCGGTGAGTTCGTCGAGCTCCGCCTCCGGCTCCTCGGCCAGTTCCCAGCGCTCCAGGTCGAGTGCGGCCTTTTCGGAGTCCCGCTGCGAGCTGACGGAGACGTACTCCCCCGCCGCCATCGACAGCGAGCCCGCCAGCAGCCCGGCGACGCCCGCGGCCAGGATCGCCGAGCGCGAGGTGGTGGCCCCGGCCATACCGACCACCAGGCCCGCGGTGGAGATGATCCCGTCGTTGGCGCCGAGCACACCCGCGCGCAGCCAGTTCAGCCGCGTGCTGATCTCCGCGCTCTGTGATCCGTCGCCCTCGCCGTGCGCCTCGATGTGCGCCTTGCCGGGCCGTCTGCCCGCGCCTTCGCCTGCCGTCACGCCCCCACTGTCCCGGCCCGGGGCCCGCGGGGCCACCCGGCGGGCCGGTCCGGGGTGCGCCGGCCCGGCCCCCGTACCAGGGTGGAGGGGTGAGACGCCGACGCGAGGAGCCGGGCGGGCTGCGCGGGGAACCGCCGCCACGTTGGGCCCGGATCGCCCCCGCGGCGGCCTTGGTGGCGCTGGTCCTCGCCCAGGCGCTGACCCCTGGCGCGGAGCTCGGGTTCTTCCTGGCGGGCCTGCCCCCGGTGGCCGCCTTCGCGTACGGGGCGGCCGGGACCGCGTCCTTCGCCGCCATCGTCCTGCTGCTCCTGGGCCTGCCGTCCCTCGGCGTGGGCCACGCCCGCAGTACGGACCTGGCCACGGTGGCCGCCGTCGGGGTGCTCAGCGTGGTGATCGCCTGGGTCCGCCAACGCCGGGACGACCAGCTGGTCAGCGTACGGACGGTGGCGGAGGCGGCCCAGCTCGCGGTCCTCCCGCCGGTGCCCGATCGGGTGGGTCCGGTGCGCTGCTCGGGCCTGTACCGGGCGGCGCAGCGCGGCACGCTGGTCGGCGGCGACCTGTACGACGTACGGGCCGGGCCGCACGGGGTGCGGGTCCTGGTCGGGGACGTACAGGGGCACGGGCTGGCGGCGGTCGCCACGGTGGGGGCGCTGCTCGGCGCCTTCCGCGAGGCCGTGATCGACGACGCCGGGCTCGGGGCGGTCGCGGCCCGGCTGGACCGTCGGCTGGTGGCGGACGCGGCGGCCGCCTCGGTCGAGCATCCGGAGCTGTTCGCCACCGCTGTGCTGCTGGAGTTCCCACCCGGGCTGGACGTCGTACGGATCGTGTCGTGCGGGCATCCCTCGGCCCTGCGGGTCCGCGGACCGGAGGTGGAGGAGGTGGCGGTGGACCCGGGGCCGCCCCTGGGCCTGGGGCTCGCCGGCCCGAGCCCGCCGAAGGTGACGGAGCTGGCGGTACGCCCCGGGGACCAGCTGCTGCTGCACACCGACGGTGTGACGGAGGCCCGCGACGCGACGGGGCACTTCTACCCGCTGGCCGCCCGCGTGCCCGTACTGGCGCGGGATCCGGGGGGTCTGCTCGGGGCGGTGTGGCAGGACCTGTTGGCCTTCACGAACGGCGGCCCGAACGACGACGTGGCCCTGCTGCTGCTCTCCCTGGACGGCCGGGAACCGGCGGTGTAGGCCGTTCCCGGCGGTCCGCGGTCACGCCCCGCCGGCCGTGCCGGCCGGCGGCAGGGCCGTGAGGGGGTCCTCGACGTGGTGGACGGCGTGCGTGAGCGCGTGCTCGTAAGCGGGCCGGGGAAAGACGAACGGTCCGACGGGCAGATCTCCCCAGGCCGGCCGGTGGGGTTGGCGGAAGCCGGACCAGGTGACGGTCTCGGGGGTGGCGGTGATGCGGGTGAACAGGGGCCAACAATCCCAGATCCCGCAGGGGCAGCCCAGGACCGCGGTCGCGTCCGTCGGTGGGTGCCGGAGTTCCGGGGTGGCGTCGCCGAGGAAGTGGCGCACCGGGTTGCCGAGGTCGGCCTCGGTCAGTCCGCTGTACTGCTTGAGCAGGAACTCCTCCGTGCGCTCCGGCGTCCTCTCGTACGCGCTCTCCTCCTGGAGCCACAGCGGGCGGGTGGCCTCCGCGGCGTGCACGCGCAGGTCGGCCCCGTCGACGCGGACGCCCCACAGGCGGGCGGTCGCGTAGGTGAAGAACTCGATGTGCTGCATGGAGATCATCTTGTGGGATCGCGGCCGGGCCCGCGTCCGGGGGACCGCGGGGTCCGGCCCCGACCGGCCGGCGCTCGGCCGGTCGGGACCCTCGTCGTGCGGTGGGTGCCGAGCCGTGGCGACCCGCGACCGACACCCGCGGCCGGCTGCCGCCTACGACTCCATGATGAACGCGCGCACCATCTTGCAGGTGACATTCGACGGCCGGTGGATCCCCGTCCGGACGGCCATCGTCCGGATCTTCCGGTTGGTGGCGCGCCGAGCGTCGTACGTCCCCGAGTCGAGCAGGGATATCGCCAACCGCATCGCCTTCAGACGGCGGTTGTGGCTCTCGTACCACTCGCGGGGCAGTCCCGCCGGCAGCGGCTTCTTCTTGACGTGCTGGACGGTGGTGGCAGTGGCCATCTACAGCCTCCCAAACGGTAGTTGGCTTCCTGTCGTTCTCCCTCGATTTTACCGGTGACCACTGACAGAAGCCCCTGGCCGGACCGGGTCTGGGTAGGGTTGGCGCCATGGAGATCTGGATCAATCCCGCCTGTTCCAAGTGCCGCAGCGCCCTGACCCTGCTGGACGCGGAGGGCGCCGACTACACGGTGCGTCGCTACCTGGAGGACGTGCCCTCCGAGGACGAGATCCGCGAGGTGCTCGGCCGTCTCGGGCTGGAGCCGTGGGACATCACGCGCACCTCGGACCCGCTCGCCGGGGAGACCGGCGTCAGGGACCTGCCGCGCGAGGAGACCGACGCGGCGCGCGGGCTGTGGATCGCCCACCTCGCCGCCCACCCGAAGCTCATCCAGCGCCCGATCATCACCGCCGAGGACGGCACGGCCGTGGTCGGCCGCTCCGAGGAAGCCGTCCGCGAGGCCCTGTCCCGCAAGGGCTAGGTGTGTTGCCCGGTGAGGTTGGGGACACGCCGGGAACCCGCCAGAACTTGATCTTGGCCTGCTGAGTGCCTGACGCTGTCGGGGATCTTGGCGATGACGGTCGGCCATGCCCCCACCCGCTGGGACATCTCGGCCTCCAAGATCCCCGACCTCGTCACCCGCGATCAGCTCCGCGTCTCCTCGCGGCGTCCGACAGCGGCCGCAAGGGTACGACGAGCAGCTTGCCGGTGGTACGCCGAGCCTCCAGATCGCTGTGGGCCTGGGCGGCATCGGACAATGCGTAGCGTGCCGTCACGGTGACCTCGAGCGCCTTGGAGCGCACCCACTCGAACACGTCGGCGGCCCGTCGGAGCAGTTCGGACCGATCGGCGATGAAGTCCCCGAGGCTGGGCCGGATCAGGGTCAGCGAACCGCCGTGGGCGAGCCGAATCGGATCGAACGGCGGCACGGCACCACTTGCCGCGCCGAAGAGCACGAGATGGCCGCGGGTTCGCAGGCTGGCGAGGCTCGCATCGAAGGTGTGCGCGCCGACGCCGTCGAAGACGACCGGCAGTCCCTGACCGCCGTTGAGTCGCCTGACCTCGGCCGCGAGATCGTCGACCTCGGAGGAAAGGATCACCTCGGCGGCCCCGGCACGCTTGGCCAGCTCGGCCTTCGCCGTGGTCGACGTCGTGCCGATCACCCTGCCGCCGAGATGGGTGATGAGCTGGGTCAACTGCAGCCCCATGCCACCAGCGGCCGCATGCACGAGCACCGTGTCGCCCCTCTGGACCGGGTAGGCGTCCTTGACGAGATAGTGCGCGGTCATGCCTTGGAGGAGCACGGCGGCGGCTGTCTCGAAGCCGATGTCGTCGGGCAGCGGCACCAGCCGGGAGGAGTCCACGACGGCCCGCTCGGCATACGTGCCGGGAATCTCCACCCAACCGACCCGGTCCCCGACCGCGACGTCGGCGACGCCGGGTCCCACCTCGACGACCGTGCCGGCGCCCTCAGCGCCCGGGGTGAAGGGCAGCGGGAGGCTGTACCGGCCTTCCCGGTGGTAGACGTCGAGGAAGTTGACCCCGGATGCGGCGACCTCCACGACCGCCTCGCCCGGACCCGGCCGGGGCTGGTCCACCTCGGCCTCCCGCAGCACCTCGGGACCGCCCACTTCGTACACCTGAATCGCTCGCATGGCCCTCCACTAACGGTTTGTCCCCCACCAACCCCGTTGACGGCGATCCGATTCCCGGCGAGTTCGTGCACGTCGACATGAAGAAGCTCGGCAGCATCCGCGACGGCGGCGGACACAAGGTCCTGGGCCGGCAAGCGGGCCGCAAGTCCCGTAGGAACGCCGGCTACAGCTACCCGCACACCACCGTCGACGGCCACGCGACAGTCCGGCGGCGGCCGGGATCACCCACGAACGAACCCGGCCCTACCGGATCGCGAGCCGCCTGACGATCTCCGTGGCCGCCGTCAGCGGCAGCCCGTGGTGCGCGACCCCGGGCAGTACGTCGACACGCGCACCCGGCAGCACCTCGCGCGCCGCCCGGGCCGCGCGGCCGGGGTCGTGGCAGCGGGCTAGCCCGGCGAAGAGGACATCGACCTCCAGGTTCCCGCCCGAAAAGTGCGCGAGGCCGGCCAGGTCCGGGCGCGGGCCGGTGACCGGCCGTACGGTGGGAAAGCCTGCGCCCTCCCCCTGCAGCCGCAGCCAGGCCGGATCGAGCGCGGCCCCGCGGGTCTCCCAGGCGAGGAAGGAGCGGACCCGCTCCGGGGTGGGCCGCACCAGCATGGGCACCGCGCGCAGTACGTAGCCCGGGCGCAGCCCCGCGAAGACCTGGGTCGGGTCGAGCAGCACCAGGCGGCCGAGCCGGGCCGGGCGCAGGGCCGCGTAGTGGGCGGCGATCCAGGCCCCGTACGAGTGCCCGGCGAGGGTCACCGGGCCTTGCGCGCCCAGCCCGTCGAGGACGGCATCGAGCCAGCCGATCAGGTCTCCGACGGACCGGATCGCCCGGTCGGCCGCCGGCACGCTGAGCCCGGGATCGCCCACCAGGTCCACGGCGTGCACCCGGTGGGTGCGGGCCGCTCCGGCCGCGACGCAGGCGCCCCACACGGTGGAGGTGGCCCCGCCGCCGGGCAGCAGTACCAGCGGCGGTGCGCCGGCCGGGCCGCAGCGGTTGACGTGGGTGACCCCGTAGGGGGTGGGCAGGTCGACGGGCTCGACGGGGCCGGGCCACCGGCCGAGCGCCGCGTCGTAGGCGACGCGAAAGGAAGACGCCCCGCGCACGTCCCGCTCCGATGCCTGATCCACCGTCTCCTCCACCCCTCGCCCACCAGCGCTCGCCCGAAAACCTCTCGTCCAAAATCTCTCGCCAAGCGATAATCTCGCTCAGCGAGAGATTCCACCAGGGGGCTGTGTGAACGAGGAACCCGACGACCTTCGAACGGTGCACCTGCTCCGCGCGGTGACCGTGGAGTTCGGCCTGCGCCAGGCCGAGTTCGCCGCTCGCAACGACATGCACCCCACCGACGTACGCGCCCTGATCTGCCTCCTCGACGCGGCCCGCGCGGACGAACCGGCCACCGCGGGCCTGCTCGGCGCCCGCCTCGGCCTCAACTCCGCCGGCACCACCTCCCTGATCGACCGCCTCGAACGACTCGGCCACGTGGCACGTGTCCGCGACGACGACGACCGGCGCCGGATCCTGCTGCGCGTGGAGCCGGCCGCGATCCGCCTGGGCCAGGAGTTCTTCGGGCCGCTGATCGACGGCGTGCTCCAGGTCCTCGACGGCTTGGACCCCGCCGAACGGGAGACCGTACGCCGCTTCCTGACGGCCACCCACGCCGTCTTCGCACGGGAGCCGCGCCCATGACCGCCCCCGACCCGGGACCCGGGGGTGCCGACCTGCACCTGGAACTCCCCGCCGAGGGCGCCCGGCGGACCGCCCTCGCCCAGGCCCTGCGCAGTGCCGTGCGCAGCGGCCGACTGGCCGGCGGGACCCTGCTGCCGCCGTACCGGGCGCTGGCCGCCGACCTCGGGCTGGCCCGCAACGCCGTCGCCGACGCGTACGCCGAGTTGGTCGCCGAGGGCTGGTTCACCGCCCGGCAGGGTTCCGGCACCCGCGTCGCCGAGGGGGTCGCCACCACCGGCGCGCCCACCGTCGCGGTCGGGCCCGTACCCGACCGGCCCCGCCACGACCTGCTCCAGGGCAAGCCCGACCCCGCCTCCTTCCCGCGGGCCGCCTGGGCCGCCAGCGCCCGCCGGGCCCTGGCCGGGGCGCCCACCGAGGCCTTCGGGCCCGGCGATCCGCAAGGCCGCCCCGAGCTGCGGCGGGCCCTGGCCGGCTACCTCTCCCGGGCGCGGGGCGTGCGCTGCGGCCCCGAGAACATCGTGATCTGCTCGGGCTTCGCCAACGGGCTACGGCTCCTGACGTCCGTCCGGCCCCCCGACTGGGCCGTCGAGGCGTACGGGCTGCCCTTCCACCAGGGCATCCTCCAAGCCGCCGGGGTCCACCCGTACCCCGTCCCGGTCGACGAGGACGGCGCCCGGACGACGGGACTCCCGTCCCGGGTACCTACGTTGCTGCTCACACCGGCGCACCAGTTCCCGACGGGCGGCCGCCTGCTGCCCGCACGGCGCGCCGCCGCCGTGGAATGGGCCCGCGGCACCGGTGCCGTGATCGTGGAGGACGACTACGACGGGGAGTTCCGCTACGACCGCAAACCGGTCGGTGCGCTGCAGGGTCTGGCCCCCGAACACGTGGTGTACGCGGGCTCGCTGAGCAAGAGCCTCTCCCCCGCGCTGCGTCTGGGCTGGCTGGTCCTCCCGGACCGGCTGCGCGACCAGGTCCTGGCCGCGAAGGGCCTGCGGGAGTCCTGGGCGAGCACCTTGGACCAGCTGGCTCTGGCCGACTTCATCGAGTGCGGGGCGTACGACCGCCACGTACGCCGGATGCGCCTGCGCTACCGGGACCGCCGCGACCGACTGGTGGCCGTACTGGCGGCACGCGCGCCGGAGGTCCGGGTGACGGGCATCTCGGCCGGCCTGCACGCCGTACTGGAGCTCGCTCCGGGCCGGGAGTCCCCCGCCCTGGCGGCGGCGCACACCGCGGGCCTGGCCCTGGACGGCCTCTCGTCCTACCGGCACCCGGCCGACCCGACCCCACCCCGCGAGGGGCTGGTGGTCGGCTACGCGGCACCCCCGGACTCGGCGTTCGGCCGGGCACTCGCAACCTTGGCGGAGGTGGCGGGCGGCTCGGGGTGAGGGGTCCCCGGCTTCGGGCGGCTCCTTCAAGGCCGCTCCTTCCGCTCGGGTCTTCCGAGGGATCGGCACCACGGGCATTCGTGGAGGTCGCCCTCCGCGCCCATCGGAGGAGGCGGGGACAGGGAGAAGCCCGCCCTGTATTCGTCCTGAAGTGCCGACATCGAGCTCACCCCCGTGCGGGGCGGGGCGGTTCCGCCGGCCGTACCCATGTCGGCCAGGCGGCGGAGCGTACGCGTCAGCGCCGCGCGCACCGAAGACGCCGGCCGCCTCACCGCAGCCCATGGGCCATGATCGGCCGGCTCACCACGGGGGCGCATCCTCACGCGACCCTTCTCGCGGACGGTGTGCGAGCGCCCCGACGCCGACCCGATGATAATTCTTTCAGTTTCGACAAATTTCTACTTTCTCTCGATATCCGACGCGGAGCGAATCGAGCAGGAATGCGACCGACCGTCGCCGCTTCAACATAGCCAATGCGGTGGAGAGAAAGCAGCAATGGGCGGATTGCCGGGGTTTTTGAACCCACCCGCCGATGTGCGAATTGCCGGGGTTTTTCGGCGATATCGATCATTCTTTTCGTCCAGTTCGCTCACCGGCGTGCAGAAATGAATGGCACCCCGGCCCGGCCCCCGCCCCGCCCTTCGCGCCACGGCCCACCCCGGCGATGGGACCGTAGGCGTCAGGTCGAGCCGGGCACCTTCGGCCGCCGGCAAAGGTGTCATTTTGTCGCAAAAACCTCGTGCGACGGGTGACCGACATGACTCATGAAGGAGCCTGAGGCGAAGACATCGACGGGCTCCCCCGCCGGCCGCACCGGCACCGCGCCTTCGCCGCGAGAGAGCCGCACGGCGTCCACATGCAGGGACAGCACCCTCTTGAAGCGCTGCTGACGCCTCAGTTCAAGGGCGTCCACGCCCCAGAGGCGGGCGGTGCCCGAGGACGCCAAGGCCGCGAAAACTGTGCTCAGCGCGGTGGAGATCAGTACGATCCACAGGAGGATGCCTCCCACGACTGGTCCTTTCGAAGGTTGAAGTACGAGGGGCGGTCGGACCGGAGCCCCCGGCGATCGACCGGCATAACGCAGGGGCATATGCCGAGTTGCGCCCTGTCCTCCGATTGCAGCCATGCGCAGCAATCCACCGACCTGGACATCTCGTCGCATCGGCCGATGATCGGTCGACCACCGCCGGACGAGGTCGACCGAGTCACCGAGGGGCTCGACGCGAGGGAAGACAGGGACGGCCGCCCGGGGCGCCGAAGGCCGGCGGTACGCGCGAGGCATCCCCGCGCACACGGCAGGTCGATCGCTCGGCCGGCCGGCCGGCCGGCCGGGCGGCCGGGCGAACCGCGCGTCACAGAGACAGATCCATCACGCCGGGTCCGGGAGGCGAAAAGGGCATGCCTACCGTGCGGTCGGCCTGTTCGCCGAACCGATTAAGCAGGCCGAACATTTACCCAGCGGCGACCATCACTCGGATGGCGCATACCCTGACCAACATCGACAGCGTTTATGGAATATGACAACAGCAAAGCTCCCCACCTTCCTCCGCAGGACTGCGGAGGAAGACGAACTGGGAGCCGGTATTCACTCCGGGGCGATCCGGATCGGGAAGTGGACTTTCATCCCGGGCTCAGGCGACCGTGAGGTGACCCAGAACGCGACGCTGGAGCACGACAGCCTGGAGATCGATCTGAGCTACTCGTCCTCGATCTTCGAGGACTTCCTCCGGACGATGAGCACGATCCAGTTCGACTTCGGCAGGCGGTTGGAACACACGGCCGCGGCCGCTACGGCTGCTGCCGGCGAGTGTTCGGATGGCAGTTCCCGTGTATGAGCCGTACGGGTACCCGGACATCGACGTCGCCCACCCCCGGCCGGATACCTCCGCGTTCTGGGTTCCGGCGGAGCACGCGCAGCCCCCCTCCACCGGGCAACCGTTCGGCGGGCACGGCGAGGTGCCCCGACCGCGGGATCCGGTGGAGGAACTCGCCGACCTTCTCCAGGAGAACGCCGCACCCGGGCGGGGGGATCCGCTCACCCGAGGCGGCTACGGAACGACCGGTGACACGGCGACCACCCTGGGCCTCGTCGCAGGACTGAAGCACACCCGCACCGGGCGGCCGCCCGCGCACGCCTCTGGAGGACACCGCCGACACCCCCCGAAGACGCCCGTGTTGACCCTGCTGCAGACGGGCAGCCTGTTCACCGCCACGCTGGTCGGGGCCATCGCCGCCCTCGTGAGCATCCTCAGTGGGCTGGCCATCTGCGACACCCTGCGCCACAGCGCCGGGCCCCATACGGCACGCGAAGTGGTCGGCTGGTGGCCCCTGCTGATCTACGGCCCCTGGATGGTCGCCTCCCTGTCCATCCTCAGATCGGCCCTGCACCAGCGGCGCGCACTCCACTCCTGGTCCATCGTCCTGCTGTTCTCCACCCTGGCCACGCTCCTGTGCGTGGCCGAGGCACCGAGGACCATCACCGCCGGGGCGGCGTCCGCCCTGCCCGCGGTCGCGGCGCTGGCCTGCTTCCAACAGCTGGTCCGCCAGATCACCCTCACGCGACCGCCTCGCCAGGCCGTCCCGCGGCACCGCAACCCGTCGACCTCCGTGTCCGTTCCGCTCGGACAGACGGCCGCGGCCGGACGTGGCTCGGGCGGCGTCCCTCCCGGCTACCCCGCGGCGGACGGCAGGACGGTCCGCCCTCCGTCCCGTACGCGCGGATTCGGGTACGGCGCATGACGCTCGTACGCACGTGGCGGTGTCCCACCCGGGCGTCGGAACGACGGCGCAGCAGGGGCGAGCGTCCCCCGGGCGTCGACCGCGAAGAGCGAACGCGGTAGTAGCCGCCAACTCCCTGGTCAACCCGGTCCTTCCCATACGTCGGAGGGGTGCTCGCCTGCACCCTTGAAACGAAGATCGAAACCGATGGTCACGGGCCGTACACAGACTCAGTCCGACGGTCTACCCACCCGCGCCCCCGCGCGGGCCGGTCACCGCGGCGCGGCCGAGCGCCTGCCGTGGCGAACGGTCATGTCCGAAGACGAGGCCCGCGGCGTCGGGCGAGGGCCACACCCCACCGGACCGCGTGCACGACGCGCTCCGGCGCTTCACCCCCACACCCCCATCACGAAAGGTCGGCAGCATGTACGAATTGACCTACGCGGAGCGAGTCCAGTACAAGCAGCGCCAGGACAGCGCCTACCAGGCAGGCGTGGACGCCGTCACCAACCTTCGGGCGGCGCTCGCGCTGGCGGACCTGACGCTGCCCTCCCTGAGCAACGACGGGCCGGTGGCCGGCCACGGCTTCGTCCGTCTCGGCGGGTGCAACGCGACCTTCGCCAACCGGCTCGCCGAAGTCATCGCCGCCGGTGCCGACTCCCTGCGGTACCAGAGGAAGGCCGACAGGATGGAACAGCCCCCGGGAGGGGGGTGGCAGCAGCGTGCCGTCCACGGCGTCGAAGTCGACGGCTACCGGATCGTGCGCGCCGAAGCCCCGGCCGCGGCGGACCCCGTCGCCGCGTTCCTCATCGGCCTGCGGGGCACCACCGCGCATTCGGCCCGCCTGGACCGCAGGTCCCCGTCGAGCCACTGAAGCCCCACGGTCGGCGGGCCCTGGCCCAGCCGGTCCGCGCCCGCCGACCTTCTTCATCTCACCCCCACCTCCCACCCCCTAGGGTGACCAGAGCAGGAAAGAGGATGTATCGGACCAAAAGACCCATACCTAAGGACCCGTGGTGAACGAGGAGCAGCAGCCGCACGTACAGGCCGCCCAGCCGGGCTTCCCCACCGAGACGGGCTCTCGACCCGGGCGGCGGGGGGCCGACTGGATGTTCGGCGGGGTGTACGGGACCGTCCTGGCCAGTGCGCTGTTGGCCGCGCTGCACCAGAAGGGCGAGGAGTTCACCCCGTACTACGACGCCAGCTGGGTGCTCGTGACGGCCGCGACCGCCGGGCTCGCGCACGGCTACTCGCACCACATGGCCTCCCACCTGCGGGACTCCGCCGGGCACCGGTGGCGGATGCTGGGCCTGGGGCTGTGGAACGAGTGGCCGCTGGTCGTGGCCGCCCTGCCCACCGTCCTGCTGCTGGTCGCCGCCGGGCTGTTCGGCTGGGACCCCTACGCGGTGACCGCCGTCGGGCTGGGGCTGAACACGGCTTTGCTGTTCGCCTGGGGCGCGCTCGTCGCGCTCCGCGTGGGCCACCGGTTCGGCTCCGCCCTGGCGATCGGTATGGCGGACGCCATGATCGGCCTGGCCATCATCGTGGCGAACGCGGTGATCAAGTAGGGAGCTGCGCCTCCGCCTCGGCCAGGATCTCCGTCAGCCGGGCTCCGAACTCCGCCCCGCGCGGGTCCGGCACACCCGTCAGGGCCGCGGTGAGCAACGCGTCCAGGGCGCGCCCGTAGGCGCCCGGCACGTCGCTCCACCCGGGCAGCTCATGCACTCCTTCGGTGCCGCGCAGTTCGAGCCCCACCCCGGCGGCGGCGTGCGGCGCACCCAGGCTGAGCACGGCGGTGCTGGCCGCGCCGGAGCTGTGGCGCAGTGCCAGTTGGACCACGTCGGAGGGGCCTCGGGTGGCACTGATCGCGGTGACGTCGCCGAGGACCGGGATCAGGACGGAGAGGGCGTGCGGGCCGACGTCCCACAGCCCTCCCTTGGCCTTGCGCCAGGGCGAGTCGGCGTAGGCGCTGGGGGTTCCGTCGGGCGGGAAGACGGCGCCGAGCCAGTGGGCCGCGGCCGTGAACCAGCCGGAGCGCGCGGCCTGTTCCTCGACCCAGCTCGCGGTGGGCTCGGCGAAGCGCAGGGTGAGGAAGACGACGGAGGCGACCTGGTGGCGCGCGGCCGCTTCGGCGACGGCCCGGGCGTCCTCCACGGTGGTGGCGACGGGCTTGTCGAGGAGCAGGTGGCATCCCGCGGCGGCGGCGCGGACGGCCATGGCGGCCTGTACGTCGGGCGGCAGGGCGAAGGCCACGGCATCACACTCGGCGAACAGTTCGTCGGGGTCTTCGTACACCTTCACCCCGTACTCGTGCGCCAGCTCGGCCGCGGCTTCGGGCCGGCGGCCCCACACTCCGACGAAGTCGGAGCCGGCATGCGCGGCGAGGGCGGGGGCATGGGTGCGGTGCGCCCAGGGGCCGGTGCCCAGCAGCCCGACCCTGGGGCGGCGGCCTGCCGGGGCCTGATCGGTGGCACCGTCGGCGACGCGCGCGGCGGCGTTCTCGGCGGGACCCTCGGCGGAGTTCAAATCAGACGAAATGCTCACGTGGTCAGTCTGCCCCACCCGGACGGGCGTGCCGTCACCAACCCGCACAACCCGCCCGACCTGCGGTGCAAACCTCGGTAACACGGGGTTCACACACGGGCAACGGAAGAGAAATCGCGGGCGGGCACGCTGCGGTCATCACCGCAGCGATGAAGCAGCGACCAGCAGCACCCGCAGAGTCTGAGGATGGGGCCCGTGAGCTACAAGGCTGAGTACATCTGGATCGACGGCACCGAGCCGACGGCGAAGCTTCGCTCCAAGACGAAGATCATCGGGGACGGCGACGCGCTGCCGATCTGGGGCTTCGACGGATCGAGCACGAACCAGGCCGAGGGCCACGCGTCCGACCGCGTGCTCAACCCGGTCTTCTCCTGCCCGGACCCGATCCGCGGCGGCGACAACGTCCTCGTCCTGTGCGAGGTCCTGAACATCGACATGACCCCGCACGAGTCGAACACCCGCGCGCTGCTGCGTCCGATCGCCGAGAAGTTCGCCGGCCAGGAGCCGATCTTCGGTATCGAGCAGGAGTACACCTTCTTCGACGGCATCCGTCCGCTCGGCTTCCCCGTGGGCGGCTTCCCGGCCGCGCAGGGCGGCTACTACTGCGGTGTCGGCTCGGACGAGATCTTCGGTCGCGACATCGTCGAGAAGCACCTGGACCACTGCCTCGCTGCGGGCCTGAGCATCTCCGGCATCAACGCCGAGGTCATGCCCGGCCAGTGGGAGTTCCAGGTCGGTCCCGTCGGTCCGCTGGAGGTCTCGGACCAGCTGTGGATCGCGCGCTGGCTGCTCTACCGCACCGCAGAGGACTTCAACGTCTCGGCGACGCTGAATCCGAAGCCGGTCAAGGGCGACTGGAACGGCGCCGGCGCGCACACCAACTTCTCCACGAAGGCGATGCGCGAGGACTACCGCGCGATCATCTCCGCGTGCGAGGCGCTGGGTGAGGGCAGCAAGCCGCTCGACCACGTGAAGAACTACGGCGCCGGCATCGACGAGCGTCTGACGGGTCTGCACGAGACCGCCCCCTGGAACGAGTTCAGCTACGGCGTCTCGGACCGTGGCGCCTCGGTCCGCATCCCGTGGCAGGTGGAGAAGGACGGCAAGGGCTACATCGAGGACCGCCGCCCGAACGCGAACGTGGACCCGTACGTGGTGACCCGCCTCATCACGGACACCTGCTGCACGGGCCTGGAGAAGGACGGCCTGGTCTGAGGACCGGTCCCGGAACCGGCACAGCCGAGGAAAGCACAGCCGCGAACAGCACAGCCGAGGACAGCACCACCCGGACCACGTCCGGCCGATGACCACTGACAGCGCCCGCCGCGCCCCCATGGGGCCGGCGGGCGCTGTCAGTGGTGCGGGGGACCCGCCACCCCTCGCTCACGGGTCGACTTTGTCCGGGATTGGCAGGGGTGCGAGTTCGGGATGTGAGATTTCGATCCAGAGCGTGAGACGGGGCCTGCCCCGGAGACATGGCATCTGCTTGAATGGGGCCATGGCCAGCCATTCGCACACCTCGTCAGGTCGCAGCGACCTCGAGCCTTTCTGGCCGTCCCGTCAGGATCACGATTACGACCGGGAGTGTCGCCGCGCGAAGAACGCGCCGGCCCTCTAAAGCCTCCGGGACCACCGTCCGACCTCCCCCGAGGCCTTCGGTCTGCGCGGTATCGACATCGACGACGTACGCACGTCTCCTGCCGACCACTCCGCGTGAAAGAGCTGACCACTCATGGCGAACACCCGCTCCCTCACCACCGCCGCCACCGCTGCGACCTCTTCCCTGACCTATCCGCCCAGTCCGCGCCACCGGCTCCGGTCCGTCGACCGAGACGAAGTGGCTCGAGTCGTGGACCTCTTGCCGCCGGGGGCCACCTGGCTGCCCGCGCCCCAGCACACCCTGCCGACGCTGCCGGGACAGCCGCCGATGGTCGGCTACCTGGTGCTCGTGCCGGCCGACCAGCAGCCCCCGATCGCCTTCGCCCCGCAGGCGGTGGCCGCCGCCGTCCCGTCGACCCCCACCGCCCACGCCCCGGCCGGGCAGGGTGACGGCCTGGTCCGGATCGACTCGGCGCAGCGCACCGCCGAGGTCGACGGCCGCGTGCTCGACCTGACGTACCTGGAGTTCGAACTGCTGGCCCACCTGGTGCAGCACCCGCACCGGGTGCACAGCCGGGACCAGTTGGTCACCACCGTCTGGGGCTACGGGCACGTCGGCGACGGCCGGACCGTGGACGTCCACATCGCCCGGCTGCGCCGCAAGTTGGGTGCCTCCCACCGCGCCGCGATCCAGACGGTGCGCCGGGTCGGCTACAAGTACGCACCCTGAGCGGCCGGTTCGGCTCGACGACGGTGGGCCCGTACTCCCCTGGGGAGTACGGGCCCACCTCGTCGGTGACGGCGCCCGACCGGGCCCGCCACGCACCTCCTACGTGGTCCTACGCGACGGCCTCGGCCCGGCGGCGCGCGACGAAGCCCAGCAGGACGTCGACCGCGAGGAAGGCGACCAGGCTGATCCCGAGCAGCGGGACGAACCAGCCGATCAGGGCGGTCACCGCGGCCACCGGCAGCAGCACCGTGATCGGGAGCTTGCGCCAGGCACCGCGCGGCTGCGCACGGCCGACGGACAACGTGCGGTCCTTCGTCGGCCGGCGCAGCCACCACATGCGGTAGCCCCAGAAGACGAGGAACATCACGGCGACGGCGAGCGCCGCGAGCGCGATCTGGTTGACGAGCCCGAAGGTCGTGCCCATGTGCAGGTCGATGCCGAAGCGGGTCATCTGGGCGAGGACCGGGTAGTCGGCGAAGCGCAGTTCGTCCATCACGCGGGCGTCCGCGGGATCGACGGCGACCGAGTCCAGGTGCACCGGCACCAGCTTGTCCTGCTCCTTGACGACGTACCCCTTGCCATCGGCGGGCAGGGTCACGCGGAGCGCCTCGGTGACGCCGGCGGCCCGGGCCGCGTCCACGGCCTTGTCGATGCCGACATCGGTGGTGGGCGCGGGCGGCGGGGCCATCTGCGTGCCGTCGGGCATGGTGTGCCCGGCGTGCTCGTCGGAGCCGGCGTCCGCCCCGGAGCCGAGCTGCGCGGAGACCGAGGGGGTGGCCCCACCGAGGCTGTCCTGGAGCTCCCCGATGTTCTCGCCGGCGTACTTCGACCAGGTCAGGCCGGTGGCGGAGAGGACGACGAGGCCGGCGACGGCCCACAGGCCGACGGCCCCGTGCCAGGAGAGGGTGCGGCGCCGGCCGGTGGCCTTGCGGTCCGGGAGGACCAGCTGCGACCTGCGCTTACGGCGGCGACCCAGCCACAGGGCGAGTCCGCCGAGGGCGACCACCCACATCCAGCTCGCGGCGAGCTCGCTGTAGTTCCGGCCGAACTCGCCGAGCTGGAGGCTGGAGTGGAACTCGCTGAGCCAGGCCCGCAGGGGCAGCGCGTCGCCGACGGTGGCGAGCTGCCCACGCACCTCGGCCGTATACGGGTCGACGAAGACCGTGAGGGTCTCCCCCTCGGGGAGGCCCGGGCTCTCCATGATCACCCGGGTGGTGGCCTCGGTGTCGGGGGCGGGCCACACGGACACGACATCGCCCTCGGGGGCGGCGTCCATCGCCGCGTCGACCTGGGCGCTGAGCGGCAGGGCGCTGTCGCCGACGCGGGCGACCGTCAGTTCGTCGGAGTAGATGATGCTCTCGGCCTGCCAGGAGGCGGCGTAGAGCAGTCCGGTGGCGGCGGCGAGGAAGATCAGCGGGGCGACGAGCAGGCCCGCGTAGAAGTGCATGCGCAGGAGCAGCGGGCGTACGGCGGCCCAGCCGCCGCGGTTCTTGGCCGGCTCGGCCGGTGCGGCGTCCGGGGTGCGGACGTCTTGAGCCTCGTCAAGAGACATGGGGATCCTCAGGGTTGGCGGAGACATGGGGAGCGGACCCCAGGTCTCGCCGCCTCGCCGGGTCAGGCGCGGGCGGGCCGGCCGGGGGCCGTGGAACGCGGGAGCGGAGCGCGTCCGGGCGGCCCGCGGCGCACCACGGCGTGGGCGTGTACGGCTCCGCGCAGGCGGCGCGGCCGTTCGTACGGGGCGAGGAAGACGGGCGGGGCCGGTAGGGCGGCCACCCGTACCCGGACCAGGGCGAGCGCGCGGGCGAGCGGCCGGGCCGCGTGGAGCGCGGCGGTGGCCAGGACCCGGGCCAGCCGGAAGACGGCGGCCTCGCCGCGCGCGAGCCAGGCGGCGCACAGCAGACCGGCGAGCACGTGGGCGGCGATCATCCCGGCGCCGTGACCGGCCATGCCGCTCATGCCGCTCATGCCCGCCATCCCCGCGGTGCCGGCCATGTCGGCGATGTCGGCCGTGCCGACGGTTTCGGCGCCCGGCACGTGCTGGTGGCCGTGCATCGGGGCGTGAGCGGCGAAGGGCTCGGCGGCCGCGCTCCGTGAGAAGACCAGGTGCAGCACACCTTGTACGGAGAGCACCGCGGTGGTGATGCCGACGGGGCCCCGCCGCCGCCCGGCGGCGAGCCAGGCGAATCCGCAGGTCACTCCGAAAGCACCCAGAAGGCCGAAGAGGGGGATGTCCGCTCCGGACATGGCCGAGTGTCCGATCGCGCCCAGGGCGACACACATCGCCGCGAATATCGCGGCTCGGGTGGCGCGCATCGGCGCGAATGATTCGAACATGGCCGGGACATGTTCGCACGGGGCGCCTCGGTCCCCGCCAGGGGCTTGTCCGATCATGAGCAGATGAATCCAATTCCGTGGGGAGCGGTGTACGCGGGCGGGGTGCAGTTCGGGGCCTACGCGCTGGAGCGCACCGGGGCGGCCGAGCGGGAGCGCCTGCTCCGGGACTGCTCGACGAACGTCGACAATCTCGCCGCCGGACGCTGGGAGACGCTGCTGAGCAGCGCCCTCGTCGTCGAGGAGCCCATGCCGCTGCCGTACGCGCTGCTGCTGGTCGCGGTCCTCGGGTACGCCGAGTACGCGTACGGGGCCTGGTGGGCGGCCGCGGTGTTCCTGTTCGGGCACGCCGCGGCGACCCTCCTCGTGTACGGCGCCCTGCGCGGGACCGCCGATCCGCACACGCGGCGCGCGGTGGACGTGGGGACGAGCTACGGGTTCAACGCCGTGCTCGGCTCGCTGACCTCGGCCCTGCCGCGCGGGGCGATCCGTACCGCCGCACGGGTGGGGCTGCTGGCGCTCGCGGCGGCGCCGCTGGTGCGGCGCGGGCGGACCTTCACGGACGCCGGGCATCTGGCCGCGCTCGGGCTGGGCATCGGGGTCTCGCTCGCCTTCGATTGCCTTTCCGGGGCGAACCATCAGAAAATTGCATGAACCACACCCAGCAGGAGCTGCCACGATGACCGCCACCCCGTCCACCACCGTCGCCAACCTCCGCGACCTCGGCGGCACCCCGCTCTCCGGCGGCCGCACCGTCCGGCCGGGCCTGGTCCTGCGCTCCGGCCAGCTCGACCGGCTCGACCTCGACGCCGACCCGGTGGTGGCCGCGCTGGGCCTGCGTACCGTCATCGACTTCCGCACCGACGCCGAGCGCGCCGACCATCCCGATCGGATACCCGCCGGGGCGCGGGTCCTGATCGGCGACGTCCTCGCCGACAAGCTGAACTCCGCCAAGGTGCCCGCCGCGCAGCTGAAGGACCTGCTGTCGGACCCGGCCGTGGCCGAGAAGCACCTGGGCGGCGGGCGGGCGCAGGCCCTGTTCGCCGACACCTACCGGTCCTTCGTGCACTCCGGCTCCGCGCAGGCCGCGTACCGGATGCTGCTCACCGAGGCCGCCGACGCCGACGCGGGCCCGCTGCTGTTCCACTGCACGGCCGGCAAGGACCGGACCGGCTGGGGCGCGACGATCATCCTGGCGCTGCTGGGCGCGGACGACGAGACGCTGATGGCCGAATATCTGTCCGTCAATCCCGCGGTCAAGCAGGCTTTCGCCCCGCTGATCGAGGGCTTCACGGCGGCGGGCGGCGACCCGGACATCGCGCTCGCGCTGATCGGCGTCTTCCCCTCCTACCTGCGGGCGGCACTGGACGAGGTCGAGACGCGGTACGGGTCGATGGAGAAGTACGTGCGTGAGGGACTCGGCGTCGCCGACGAGACGGTCGAGGCGCTGCGCGCCCGTCTGGCGGCCTGACCCGCACCCCGGCGCGGCGACCGCGCCCCGGCACGGGGGCCGGGGCCCGAACCGGTGACCATCCGACGATTCGCTCGTTCTGCTGAACGTGACTGCGCCGGATACCGCCACCCGCCCCATGCCTCCCGTGTCTCCCGTGCCGCCGGACGTCGAGCAGGCCGAGGCCGCCATCGTCGAGCACTACCCCCGGCTGGTGCGGCTCGCCTATCTGGTGCTGCCGCCCGCCCTCGGCCGCAACCGGCGGGTGCTCACCGCCCACTCGCTGGTCCAGCGGGCGCTGCCGCGCGGGCGGCGGGACGCGGCGGCGGCCGCGGCCGCCGTCCAGGGCGGGGTTCCCGGGCAGCGGGGCGGGGCGGACGACTCCGGGTACGCGTACGTCCGGTTGCGGGTGCTGCGCGCCGCGCTGGAGGCGGGGATTCCGCTGACCTTCCGGGCGCTGCCGAGGCGGGCGCAGCTCCCGCCGCTGCTCCCCCAGGTGTGGGGGCTGCGGCTGTTCCCCCGCTCGGGCGGGGCCGAGGAGCTGGCCCTCGACCAGTGGCTGGCCACCCTCGACGGGCCGGGCCGGGCCGCCTGCGTCCTGCGGGCCCTGGAGAAGCTGGCCGAGCCGGAGGTGCTCCGGGTGCTCGACCAGGCCGGGGTCCCGGATCCGGCCGCCGCCGCCCGGGAGTCCGGGGATCCGGCGAACGACGCCCTGTTCTCCTCCCCCGAGTTCGACCCGTGCGTGCTCCAGGCCCGGCCCACCGATCTGCTGCGGCGGCGTCGGCTGGGGCGGGCCGCGCTGGCCGCCGGGGCCGCCCTCGCCGTGTGCGGGGCGCTGCTCGCGCTGCCGGGTGGGGGCTGGGGCTCGGACGGGGCCGCCGCCCCGCTGTACTCGCGCAACGCCGCGGCCGAGCAGGCGCTGGATCCCGGGAAGCTGGTCCGGGCCGCGCCCACCCTCTGGCGCACGTCCTCCCGTACGGACTACTCCACCTGGCCCGCCCGCGGCGACCGGGCCGGCGACACGGAGCTGCTGCGCCGGGCGCTGGCCGTGTGGGCCCGGCCCGGTCCGACGGTGGTCACCTCGGCCACGCCGGGCACGCCCGCCGGGCCGCCGATGGGACCCGCGCAACTGCTGTTCGCGGGTGCCGTGGACCAGGCCGTCGTGGTCCTGATGTACGACGGGCTGCGCGTGGTGCGCTACGCCGAACCGCGGACCGGGACCGCGGGCGCCGCGCTCGACTTCGCCCGGACCGACGGCGCCTCGGCGGACACCGCCACCGCGCTGGTGCTCAGCCGGGTCGACGGCAACGTCCGCTACCTCACCGCGCCCTGGGTCACCGGCACGGCTCTGCGGGACCTGCTCAAGCCCACCGCCCCCGTGGTGGCGCTGAAGCCGACCCCGGACGGGGTGACGCCGCCGGTGGCGGGCCCGGCCCCGGCGGGCAACTGTACGAGTTGGAACGCGCTGGCCCTGACGGGCGACGGCGCCACCCGGCTGATCACCGACCTCGGTGAACTGACCCCCGCCCGGCTGACGTCGGGCGCGCCGGGTGCCGAGCGCGATGTGACGGAGGCCGCGGAGCTCGGCGACTGGTCGAGGATCGCCTGCCTGCTGCCGGCGGTCCGCTCGCACGGGGTGCGCACGGTCAACGCGTGGACGTACGCGAAGCAGCCGCTGCCGGAGGGCGACGGGACGGCGGCCTGGCTCTGCACGCGGGCCGAGACCTGGCAGGGGTCGGCGGACCGGGTGCAGGCCCAGTTCCTCGCCCCGGGTGCCCCGACGGCGGCGCAGGCGGCGAGGTCGGAGGGTTCGGCGGCCTGCGGGCCGCGGGAGCCGCGGGTGCTGGCGGGCGTGCTGTGGAAGTCCCGGGCCGGCCAGTGGTACGTCCTGGCGGCGGGCAGCGCGCAGTTCGCCTCGCTGTCGGTGTCGGGCGGCGGGGTGAGCGGGTCGGCGAACGGCAACCGGCTGGCGGTGAAGGCGCCGGCGGGTGCGCAGGTGGACCTTTCGGGCAAGTTGACGGACGGGACGAAGGCGGGCGTGCTGCGGTAGTCGTTCGGGACCTCACGGGTGGGTGAAGCTTCAACAGTCAGCAACGGTCGGGTAGTTGGCGGGATCCGGACATGACGGTCGCAGTCGACACATGGCATGATCTGATTCCGGTTACCACGCGGTAACCCCCAACACCCCTCCCCCACCCGAAGGTTCACCCCACGTGCGCACGCTCGCCCGACGCCTCCTCATACCCGGCTTGACCGCCCTGGCCCTCACCGCCACCGGCTGCGGCTCGACCTCTCACACCGGCGCCTCCGAACCGGCCGCCCCGGCCGCCGTCACCCCCTCGTCCGACGGCACCTCGCAGCAGCTCGACGTGGCCGCGGCCCCGCAGGGGACGTCCACGCCCGCGGCCGTGGCCCGGGCCGACGGGAAGGGCAGGACCGAGAAGACCGCGCTCAAGGTCGCCTCCTACGACCAGGCCACCGGCCGGGCCGTCATCGCCAAGGGCGCGCAGACGCCCGGCCGTTCGCCCGCACCCGGCAAGTCGTCCGAGACCGGGAAGTCCCCCGAGACCGGCAAGTCCCCGGAGGCCGGGAAGTCCCCCGACGCCGGGAAGTCGCCCGAGGCCGACAAGCCCGTCGCCGTCGGCGACGTCATCGCCAGCGCACCGGCCCCCGGCGCCCCCTCGGGTCTGCTCGCCAAGGTCACCGAGGTCGTCGGCAAGACCGACAAGGGCACCGAGGTCAAGACCGCCGCCACCACGCTGGCCGCCGTACTCGGCGACGACAAGGCCGACGGCAAGGTCCCCGTGGACCCGGCGGCGGTCACCGTCGAGCCCCTCACGAAGGGCGTCACCTTCTCCTGGGCCAAGGGTCCGGGCCTGACCTTCGGCCCCGAGGGCGCGAAGCTGCCGCTCGGCAACCTGCGGCTCGACGTCAACGCCTCCGTCGACACCGCCCCGGACGCCCCCGCCTCGGCCGGCGCCTCGGTGTCCGGGTTCGTCCAGCTCGCCCCGCAGGTCGAGTTCGCGTACGACGGCGGCGCCGGCGGCGTCCCCGGTCCGCGTGGCGCCTTCCTCGGCATGAGCGGCGACTGGTCCTCGCAGTGGAAGCTCCAGGGCCGCGCCGCCGCGAGCACCGGGGCGCCCAAGCGGATCCCGTTCGCCAAGCTGCACAGCTCGCCCGTCATCCAGGTCGGCCCGGTGCCGGTCGTCGTCAACCTCGACCTGACCTGCTACATCCAGGTGGAGGCCGACGGTCGCGTGACCCTCGACGTCCAGCAGGACGTCAAGGGCGACTTCAAGGTCGGCGGCAGCTACGCCACGGGCAAGGGCTGGACCCCGGTCAGCGCCTCGAACGTGCGGAGCACGCCGGTCCGGGCGAGCGTCACCGCCGCCGGCAAGGTCAAGGGCGCGATCGGCGCCGAGGCCTCCGTCGGTCTCTACGGGGCCGTCGGCGTCACCGCGGACTTCGCCCCGTACGTGCGGGGCGAGGGAGACATCAAGGCGGCCGCGTCCAGCGACGGCAAGACCTCCCTGGACGGCGCGTGGGCGCTGTACGGCGGCTTCGACCTGAGCGGGAACCTCCAGCTCCAGCTGTCACTGTTCGGCACGCCCCTCTTCGAGCGCAAGATCCCGCTGGGCACCCTCAACCGTGAGTGGGCGCTCTCGACCGGCCATATCAAGCGGTAGTCGGCGGGACAGCGGTACGAACACTGCCCGGGTGCGCGAGCGCCCGGGCAGTGGCATGTCGGAGAAGTCCGCGCAGGGGGCTTCTCCTGCCATCTACCCATCAGTACATTGACGCCATGTCTAATACGCCGCTCGCGCCCGCCCCCGTGGCGTCGGAACACGTGGACCTGAGGCCCCGGAACGTGTCCTTCGGCTGGGAGGACACCCCACTCCACTGGCTGCCCGGCGATCCCTTCGCCGGACACATGATCAATGTGCTGCACCTCCTGCTCCCCGCGGGAGAGCGCTGGTTCGTGCACGTCTACAAGCAGGTGCTCCCGTACATCGAGGACGAGCGACTGCGGGCGGACGTCGTCGGCTTCATCGGCCAAGAGGCCATGCACGCCACCGCGCACGACGACGTGCTCCCCCACCTGAAGCGGCTGGGGCTGGACCCGACCCCCTACACCGCGCAGGTGGACTGGCTGTTCGAGAAGCTCCTCGGCGACCGGACCCTGCCGCCGGGCCGGGCCCGCCACTGGTGGCTGATGGAACGGGTCGCGATGATCGCGGCGATCGAGCACTACACGGCGTTCCTGGGCGACTGGGTGCTGAACGCCGACGCGCTGGACCGGCGGGGTGCCGACCCCACCATGCTGGACCTGCTGCGCTGGCACGGGGCGGAGGAGGTCGAGCACCGCTCGGTGGCCTTCGACCTCTTCATGCACGTCGACGGCAACTACCGTCGCCGGGCCCGCACCTGGGCGACCGCCTTCTCGGCGCTGGTGTTCCTGTGGCAGCGCGGCGTGCGCTTCTTCATGGAGAACGACCCGCATCTGGTGGAGGGCAAGGCCTCCTTCGGGAAGTTCTTCGTGGCCGGTCAGCAGGGGGTGCTCCCCTCGACGGGCGCGATGCTGAAGTCCATCCCGAAGTACCTCTCCCGCACCTATCACCCCTCGCAGGAGGGCTCGACGGCCCAGGCGGTGGCCTATCTGGCCGCCTCCCCCGGCGCGAACGGCGGGGTGCGGGCATGAGGCGCGCCCTCGCCGTCACCGCCGTCGCCGGCGCGGCCTGGGTGACCCGGCGCGCCCTGCGGCGCCGCATCGACAGGTCCCCGCTCTGGCCGCTGCCGGCCCTGGAGACTCCGGTCTCGGGCCACTCCCCACGTCGGGCGCTGCGTGCGCTGATCGTCTCCCGTACGGAGCCCGCGCACGGCGTGCTGCGGCTGACCCTGGAGTCACCGGACCTCCCGACGTGGACCCCGGGCGCGCACGTGGACGTCACCCTGCCCTCCGGCCTGGTCCGCCAGTACTCGCTGTGCGGGGACCCGGCCGACGCCGGCCGGTACACGATCGCGATCCGGCTGATCGAGGACGGCCGGGGCGGCTCCCGCGAGGCGCACGCGCAACTGGTCGAGGGCGCCGAGCTGGAGCTGCGCCCGCCGCGCAACCGCTTCGAGCTGGTCCCGGCGGCCTCGTACGTCTTCGTCGCGGGCGGCATCGGCATCACGCCGATCCTCCCGATGCTGCGGGCCGCCACGGCCGCGGGCGCCGACTGGACCCTCCTCTACGGAGGCCGCTCCCTCGACTCGATGCCCTTCCTGGACGACCTCGCGGCCTACGGCGACCGGGTCACGGTCCTTCCCGAGGACGAGGTGGGTCTGCCGGACCTGACCCCGCTCGCCGCCTCGGCGCCCGGCACCCTGGTCTACTGCTGCGGGCCGGAACCACTGATGGCGGCCGTCATCGAGGCCGCCCAGGACCCGGCGGCCGTGCACCTGGAGCGCTTCGCGCCGTCGGCCGCGCCCGGTCCGGCGCGGGCCTTCACGGTCGAACTGCGCCGCTCGGCCCGGATCGTCGAGGTGGCGGCGGACGAGAGCGCGCTGACCGCGGTGCGCCGGGACCTGCCGGACACCCCGTACTCCTGCGAGCAGGGTTTCTGCGGGACCTGCCAACACCGGGTGCTGGAGGGTGGCGTGGACCACCGCGACGAGCTGCTCACGGACCAGGAGCGCGAGGACTCGATGCTGCTGTGCGTGTCCCGCGCGAAGGGGGACCGACTGGTCCTGGACCTGTGAACGCTCCCCAGTAGGGTGTCCGCATGACAACCGGGGTGCGACGCAGGATGGGTGTCGAGGAGCGGCGGCAGCAGCTGATCGGGGTTGCCCTGGAGCTGTTCAGCAACCGCTCGCCCGACGATGTGTCGATCGACGAGATCGCGGCGGCCGCGGGGATATCCCGGCCGCTCGTCTACCACTACTTTCCGGGCAAGCTGAGTCTGTACGAGGCCGCGCTGCGGCGGGCGGCCGACGAGCTGGCGCTGCGGTTCGTGGAGCCCCGGGAGGGTCCGCTCGGCGGGCGCCTGCTGCGGGTGATGGGGCGTTTCTTCGATTTCGTCGACGACCACGGGCCGGGCTTCTCGGCGCTGATGCGCGGCGGTCCGGCGGTCGGCAGCAGCCGCACGAACGCGATGATCGACGAGGTCCGGCAGGCGGCGTACGAGCAGATCCTCACGCACCTGGGGATCGGGCTGAACCGTACGCCCGCGCGCATGGAGCTCGTGGTGCGGTCCTGGGTGTCGCTGGCCGAGTCCACCGCGCTGATCTGGCTGGACGGGCGCCGGATCCCGCGGAGCGAGCTGGAGTTGCAGCTGGTGCACGACTTCGCGGCGCTGGCCGCCGTGAGCGCCGCGTACGACGCGGAGATGGCGGGGATCCTCGTACGGATCCTGGCCGACGAACCCGCCGACGGGCCCTTCGGGGAGCTGGTCGGGCGGCTCGCCGCCCTGGTGCCGGCCGAGGTACCGGATCCGCGGTGAATACGGGGTGTGGCGGCCACCCATGATCATCGATAATGCCCGCGTGATCATTGACGACGAGATCCTGTTCCGGCCGGCCCAGGAGAAGGACGCCGGGACGCTGGTGCAGCTGTACGACCAGGCGGCCCGGTGGATGCGCAAGCACGGGATCGATCAGTGGAAGCCCGGCGAGAAGGACGCCGCGCACTTCCGATCGAAGATGCGCGAGGGTGAGGTGTGGCTCGCCGGCGACGCCGACGGGCGCGTGTGCGGGGCCTACGAGTTGTGGTGGTCCGACGAGGAGGCCTGGGGAGTCCAGCCGCCCGTCGCGGGCTACGTGCACCGGCTGATGGTGGCGCGCGAGGTGGCCCCCGCGGGGGCCGGGCGGCGGCTGCTCGAACACGCCGAGCGCCGGACCGCCCGGACCGGTCGGGAACGGGCTCGGCTGGACTGCGTCTCCACCAACCCCCGGCTGCTCGCGTACTACCGGGGTGCGGGCTACCGGGTGGTCGGGGAGCTCCCCAACAAGGAGGGGAAGGACGGCAGGACCTACGGGGTGATCCTGCTGGAGAAGCGGTTGGACCGACTCACCGGCGTGTGAAGACCGAGACGGTGCGGGCGGGGACGGTGAACTCTCCTGTCTTCGCGTCGTACGTGGACCGCTTGACGGTGGCGTCGGAGCCCGCGGCCTGGATCGGGTGCAGGCGGTAGGCGGTGCCGGAAAGGGCGGGGACGCGCTGCGCCTGGCCGGTGGGGGCCGCGTTGAAGACGACGACCAGGTCGCCCAGGGTCATGGTGATGACGCCCGGGGTCTCGTCCTTGCCCGAGAGGGGGAAGGACAGCCGGGACTGGACCGCCTCGGTGGTGGTGAGGGCGAAGTCCGGTTCGGTGGTGCGGATCCTCAGCAGGTCGCGGTAGGCGGCCGAGGTGGCGCCGATGTCCGTGCAGTTGGGCGCCGGTCCCGTGAGCAGCGGCTTCGCGTAGAGCCACTTCGAGGCGTTGTCGGCGGCCGGGGGCAGGCCGCGGCCGAAGCCGTTGCCGTCCCGGCAGTCCCAGTGGATGGCGTTGAACCAGTCGCCGCTGTCGTAGGAGTTGCGGTCCAGGGACTTGGAGCGCAGCAGGTCGGTGCCCGCCTGGGAGAGGGCCGGGCCCTGCGAGAGGGTGGCCGTCGCCATGGCCAGGACCTGCATGCGGGCCTGGTCGTGGGGGCTGGTGCCGGGCGCGAGCTTGTAGGTCAGGGCGTCGGCGAGGGATTCGTTGTCGTGGGCGTCGGCGTAGGCGAGGGCGTCGCCGGGGGCGGCCGCGTAGCCGGCCGGGGCGCCGTTGTAGTCCAGTTCGGCGCCCTTGACGCGGCGGCCGGTGGTGTCGGTGAAGGCGTACGAGGCGAGGTTGCCGGAGAGTCCGACCTTGATCAGGTCCTGGGCGTGCAGGAGGCGGGCCTTCTGCTGTTCGGCGGTGCCGTTCGCGGGTGACGCGTTCGGGGCGGTGAACAGGCCGGACGCGAAGCCCTGGACGCGCGGGTCCTCGTCGAAGGGGCCGCCGCCGCGGACGGCGTCACGGGCCCGGTCGGAGAAGGTGGCGATGCCGGTGCCGGCCATGTTCTTCTGCGTGGCCTGGACGAAGCGGGCGTCGTCGGCGATCTCGCCGAAGTTCCAGCCCTCCCCGTAGAGCACGATCTTCTTGCCGTCGACCCCGTCCTTGGCGAGGGTGAGTCCGTCGAGGGCGGCGCGGACGGCCAGGATATTGGCCTTCGGGTGGTGGCCCATCAGGTCGAAGCGGAAGCCGTCGACCTTGTACTCCTTCGCCCAGGTGACGATCGAGTCGACGACCAGGCGTCCCATCATGGCGTTCTCGGGGGCGGTGTTGGCGCAGCAGGTGGAGGTGGCGACGCTGCCGTCGGCCAGCAGGCGCTGGTAGTAGCCGGGGACGATGCGGTCGAGGACCGACTTGTCGGCCTGGCCGGCGGCGACGGTGTGGTTGTAGACCACGTCCATCACGGTCCGCAGCCCGGACCCGTTGAGGGACTGGACCATCCTGCGGAACTCGACTGTGCGGGCCGTGCCGTTCGGGTCGCTGGCGTAGCTGCCCTCGGGGACGGTGTAGTGCAGCGGGTCGTAGCCCCAGTTGTACGCGTCCTTGGCGGCCGCGGCGGCCACGCAGGCCTGCTGTTCCTGCGAGTCCGGCGCGTACACCGTGAGGTCGCAGGCGGGCTCGGTGCGGTCGGCCGCCTTCTCCGGGATGGTGCCGATGTCGAAGGCCGGCAGCAGGTGGACGTAGGAGGTGCCGGCGGCGGCCAGGTCGCGCAGGTGCCGCATGCCCGCCGAGGCGGTGTCGGTGAAGGCCAGGTACTGGCCGGGGTGGCTGGTGGTGCGGTCCGCGACGGAGAAGTCACGGACGTGCAGCTCCTGGATCTGCGCGGAGGTGAAGGGGACGGGCGCGGGCTTGCGCAGGGTCTTCCAACCGGGCGGGGCGAGCTTGGGGTCGGCCAGGTCGACGACGAGGCTGTGGACGGAATCCGCGGTGAGGGCGGTGGAGTAGGGGTCGGTGACGAGGTTGCGGACGACCTGGCGGGTGCTCGGGGCCCAGACGGTGACGTCGAAGCGGTAGGGCTTTCCGGTCCAGGAGCGTTCGCCGCGCACCGACCAGACGCCGGTGGCGTCGTCGCGGCGCATGGCCACGGTGCGGCCGCCCAGTTCGAGGGAGACCTGCTGGGCGGTGGGGGCCCAGACGGAGAGCGTGGGGCGGCCGTCCTTGAAGACGGGGCCGAGGGAAGCGGTGGTCGCGTAGAGGTCGTCGAGGACGCCGGCGAGCTGGACGCCCGTGGCGGCGAGGACGGCGCCGTTCGCGGCGCGGGCGCTCGCGACGAGCTGGCCGCGCAGGGCCTCGCGGACCCGGTCGCGGTCGCGCGGGTCGACGGGGTAGGCGCCGTACGAGGCGAGGTGCGGGAACTTCTGCTTCTGGGCGGCGGTCAGTTCGGCCCTGGCTCCCAGTCGCAGCCATGAGGCGTGGCCGGTCAGGGTGCCGTTCTCGGCCTTGACGGCGCCTTCGCGGGAGGCGAGGAGCTGTACGGAGGCGGCGGCGGTGGGGGCGTTCCAGGCGAGGGTGTCCCGGTCGATCCACACGGCCTGGGACTTGGTGAGGTCCAGGGCGGCGGCGGATCCGGCGGGCTGCGGAAGGAGGTACTTCTCCTGGCCGCCCAGCATCCACACCTCGTGGCCGGTGGCCTTCAGGTCCAGGGACTGGTCGGTGGGGAGGTCCTTCTCGTCGCCCTTGTGGAGGATGTAGCTGAGGCTGGTGGCGCCGGCCGCGAGGGGGACCTCGTAGACCGCGCCGTAGGAGTCGGTGCGGGTGGGGAGGATCGGCTTGGACCAGTCGGTGGGGTTCGCGGCTCCGGTCCAGACGTGCAGGCCCCAGCCGTCGTAGGCGCCGTCGGGGCGCTGGTAGTGCAGTACGGCCTTGGTCCGGTCCTGCGGCGGGTAGGCGGGGCGGTCGGTGCGGGCGGGCTCCTTGCCCTGCTCCAGCCAGATCTCGCCGGTCTTCGTCACGTCGATGGTGCGGTCGGCGGCGACGTCCTTGTTGCCGTCCTTGTCGATGACGAGGTAGCCGACGGAGGAGGCGCCGGGCTTGAGCTTGACGTACGCGAAGGCGCCGTAGGCGTCGCGGCCGGTGAAGTCGTGGCCGGCGGGCTGTGCCTTCGACGGAGCGGCCTCGCCCTCGGCGAGGTCGCCCCAGGCGTAGAGCCGCCAGTTCGTGTAGTCGCCGTCGGGCCGGTTGTAGTGGACGACGGCGTGGTCGCGCTGGGTGGCGGTGGGGATCTCGGTGGGCGGGGCCTGGCCGGTGGTGGAGGTGGCGAGGGCGCTCGTGGTGCGGCCGGCGGAGTCGACGACGACGGCCTTGTAGCGCAGGGCGGTGCCGGCCGGGGTCGTGGCGTCGAGGTGCTGGGTGACCTTGTAGGGGGCGTGGTCGGCGGAGCCGAGCACCTGCCACGTGGCGTTGCCGGTCTGGGCGGCGAAGACGACGCGGTTCAGGCCGCCGCCGCTGACGTCGGCGGAGAGCTCGACGGTGCCGGAGGCGCCGGGGGCCGGGGCCTTGAGGGTCAGGGTGGGCTCGACGGCCGGCTTGGCGGCGGGGGTCACGGCCTGGAGGACGACGGAGCCGAGGGCCGGGACCGGGACGGTGAGCTTGCCGGCCGCCGAGGCGCGGATCAGCGCGGTGCCGCCGTACAGGGTGCGGTACTGGGCGCCGGCCGGGGCGTCGATGTCGACGGTGCGGGAGTCGGCGGCGTTGTTGGCGGCGACCAGGTACTCAGTGCGGGTCTTGGTGTCGGTGCGGGCGAAGGCGTAGACGGAGCCGTCGGAGAAACGTTCGCTCTGGACGCCGTCCCGGAGGGCCGGATGCGCCTTCGTCAGCTTCGAGAGAGCACTGATCTGCC
This sequence comes from Streptomyces sp. NPDC048331, assembly GCF_043201215.1. Lineage (NCBI taxonomy): Bacteria > Bacillati > Actinomycetota > Actinomycetes > Kitasatosporales > Streptomycetaceae > Streptomyces > Streptomyces sp. NPDC048331. Next base: position 745,979 of record NZ_JBICYT010000001.1, read on the forward strand.
GGTAGAGCGGGTGTCCCGGATCGTAGGCGTCGCTCGCGTGGGTACGCGCCGTTCCGAGCTGGTCGTCGTCCAGGTAGTCGGCGATCCGGGTGGCGAACAGCGGCTGTCGGGCGTCCTTGTCGCCACCGGCGCCGGTGAAGCCCTGCTCGTCGCCGGAGTAGATCACCGGATTGCCCCGGGAGAGGAACATCAGCTCGTTGGCCAGCCGGTAACGCTCCAGCAGTTCCTGCTCCCCGGCTCCCGGCCGGTCCTGCTTCAGGAAGGTGGCGAAGCGGCCCATGTCGTGGTTGCCGAGGAAGGTCACCTGCTCGTAGGCGTTGGCCTTGCCGGAGGTGTACCGGTAGTCGTCACCGAGGACGGAGGCCAGCCGGCCGGCGGGCGCGCCCTGGGAGGCGTAGGCGCGGATCGCGTCCTGGAGCGGGAAGTCGAGCGTGGCGTCGAGCTTCCCGCGCGTCACGTACGGGGAGGTGACGGCGGTGTCGGCGGAGTAGACCTCGCCGAACATGAAGAAGTCGTCGCGGCCGCGCTTCGCGGCGTAGGTGTCGAGGGCGGTCGCCCACTGCGTCCAGAACTCGGTGTTGACGTGCTTGACCGTGTCGATCCGGAAGCCGTCGATCCGGAAGTCCCGCACCCACTTCTCGTAGATCTTCTCCATCCCGTCGACGACCTCGGGCCGCTCGGTCCACAGGTCGTCGAGACCGACGAAGTCGCCCTGCTCGGAGGACTCGCCGGCGAAGGTGGAGTCACCCCGGTTGTGGTACATCGTCGGGTCGTTGAGCCAGCCCGGCACCTTGAGGTTCTTCTTCGCGTCGGGCACGAACGGGGTCCGCGGGAAGGACTCCCCGTCGACCTTCGGGAACTTCGCCTTCCCGTCGGCATAGTCCTTGTCGTCGAACGGCACGCCGTCCTTGGTGAGGTAGGGGAACGCCCCCTTCGACAGGTACGAGTACGACGCCTCCCGGTAGTCCACGACATCGGCGGTGTGGTTGGTGATGACGTCGAAGAAGACCTTCATCCCCTTCCCGTGCGCCTTGTCGATCAGCCGTTCCAGGTCGGCGTTCGTCCCGAAGTGCGGGTCGACCTGGGTGAAGTCGGTGATCCAGTAGCCGTGGTAGCCGGCGGAGGCATCGGCTCCCTTGCCCTGCACCGGCTGGTTCTTGAAGATCGGCGCCAGCCAGATGGCCGTGGTGCCGAGCCCCTTGATGTAGTCGAGCCGGTCGGTGAGTCCCTTGAGGTCACCACCCTGGTAGAAGCCCTTGTCCGTGGGGTCGAGGCCGGTCTCCAGGCGCGAGCCGGTCAGTCCGCCCCGGTCGTTGCGCGGGTCGCCGTTCGCGAACCGGTCCGGGAGCACGAAGTAGAACTGCTCCCGGGTCAGGTCGTGGCGGGCCGGTTCGGCGGCCAGTTTCGCGTCCGAGGGTGGGGCGGGTGGCCCGGCCGGTGCGGCCGCGGCGGGGAGGGCGGGCAGGAAGGTCACGGCCAGGGCGGCGGCGAGCACTCCTGCGGCAGGGCGTATCAAGGCAGGTCTCCTTGTGTACGTGTCGCATGGATGAGGGCCGCCCGGCGTGGCAGGGAGGATGGTGCCGGACGGCCCTGGTCGGTGGAGCGGTGGCTCAGCTGCGCCAGGTGTCGGTCAGCGTGACCTTGCCGCTCGCGGGGACGGTGGCGGTGCGGTTGGCTCCGCTCTCCCAGGTGACGTTCCCGGTGGCGTCCTTGCGGAGGTACTTGTACGAGAACGCGGTCCCGGCCGGGAGCGTCACGTCGAGCTTCCAGACGGGGTACGCGGCCGGGTCGAGCTTCAGGGCGGCGCCGGTGTTCCAGCCGCCGAGTTCGGCACGGTCACCGGTGACGTAGATGTTCTGTCCGGGCACGGTGGTGGCGGTCACCCCGAAGGAGGCTCCCGCGGAGCCTGCCGGGGTGCCGGAGCAGGTACGGGCCCCGGCGTGCAGGGCCACCGCCGTCCCGGCGGCGACCGTGGCGGTGAACTGCCCGCCCGAGCCGACGGTGACGGTCCGCCCGCTCTGCACGTCGCAGTAGTCGCCGCTCGGCAGCGAGGTCTGGAAGGTCCGGGTCAGGGCGGAACCCTCGTGGTTGATCGCCACGTACGCCTTGGTGCCGCGCCCGAAGGCGATCTGGTCGCCGCCGTTGTCCCACCAGTTCGTGACGCCCTGACCGCGGGCCGCGTTGCGGAAGCCGACCATGGAGGAGATCTCCCGCCAGGCGTGCTGGCACTTCCAGCCGTCGGAGTAACAGGCGTTCACCGTGCCCCGGTTGGGCGGACCGGCGTCCTTGTCGCTCCACTCGTAGCCGGAGTGCACGTCCGGGGCCCCGTAGGGCCAGGCCAGTGCGAACACACTGGCCAGCGTGTAGGCGGACCCGTCCTTGTAGGTGAGGGTGTCGCCGCCGCGCTCGGTGTCGTGATTGTCGACGAAGACCCCGGCCTGCCCGCTGGGCATGTACCCCCAGGCCTCGCCGAAGTTCTTCAGGTAGGCCAGGTTCTCGCTCTGGAAGACCCGCTTGAGGTCCCGGGCGTACCGGAACTCCTGCACGTCGCCGTTCCCCAGGTACTCGCTCGGCGAGACGGCCTCCCCGGCCCCGTATATCGCCTCCTGCTTCCAGTACACACCGGGTTTGGTGAGCCGGGACTTGATGGCGGCGAGGTCGGCGGCGGGCATGTGCTTGGCGGCGTCGATCCGCAGGCCGTCCACGCCGAGCGAGAGCAGGTCGTTCAGGTACCCGGCGATGCGCCCGCGTACGTACTCCTCGCCGGTGTCCAGGTCGGCGAGCTGCACGAGCTCGCAGTTCTGGACATTGCCCCGGTCCTGGTAGTTCGAGATCGAGGCCCGGCAGTCGTCCATGTCGGCGCCCGAGTAGAGCCCCGGATAGTTGTACTTCGTGTACGAAGTTCCCCCGGTCCCGGTGAAGGTGGCGCCCGCGTCCGCCGGACCGGCCATGTGGTTGATGACGGAGTCGACGACGACCTTCACCCCGGCGGCGTGACAGGTGTCGACCATGGCTTTGAAGGCGGCCCGGTCGCCGAGCCGTCCGGCGATCTTGTAGCTCACGGGCTGGTACGAGGTCCACCACTGCCCGCCCTGCACATGTTCCTGCGGCGGCGACACCTGCACGTACCCGTATCCGGCGGGTCCCAGCGCATCGGTGCAAGCCTTGGCGACGGAGTCGAAGCGCCACTCGAAGAGGACGGCGGTGACGTCCTTCTCGCCGGGCGGCACGGCGGCGGCCGGCGGCCCGACGGCCGTGAGGGTGGCGGCGGCGAGCGCACCCGCGACGACGGCGCGTGCGCTCTGCAGGGTTCTGCCGTTCCTTGCGGTGCTGGGCATGTGGGGCCTCCTGGCGGAGAGGTGGGGATTGCAGGCGACCGTATGGGCCCACCAACAGCCCTGCAATACCTTGCGCAAGAAATTGCAGAATTGTTTCTCGCGTGTGTCCTACCGGGACTTGAGGGGAGGCGGGGGCGGGGGGCGGGGGGCGAGGCGGGGGCGGGGCGGGGCTGGGCGGGGGCTTCGGGGGCGGGAGCCGGCCGGGCGGCATCAGGGAGGGGTATGGGGGTTTCCCGTCAGTCCCATCGTCCCTCCGGGTCGGGCCGGTCCC
>NZ_JBICYT010000002.1:0-285332 GCF_043201215.1 Streptomyces sp. NPDC048331
CGTACGACTTCGACGGCACACTGCGCACCGCCATGACCGCGCACCCCAAGGAAGACCCCGTGACCGGGGAACTCCACTTCTTCGGCTCCTCGCCCATCCCGCCCCACCTCGTGTACTACGTCGCCGGCGCCGACGGACACATCACCCACACCGCCGAGATCCCGGGGTCGAGTGCCGCCCTCAAGCACGACTTCGCGATCACCCGCCACTACGTGGTGTTCATCGAGGGCAGCGTCGCCTTCGACCCCACCGAGCACTCCGGTATCCCCTACGGCTGGAACGACGCGCAACCGGCCAGGATCGGCGTGATGCCCCGCGGCCCCCGGGGCGCCGAGCTGATCCGGTGGTTCGACATCGAGCCGGGCAGCATGCTGCACGCCGCCAACGCCTACGAGGACACCCTGGGCCGCATCGTGCTGGAGGGCCCGACCGTGGACCGGGAGGGCTTCCAGCTCTCCTGGGACTGGTGGGTCGGTGCCCCGGGGCGCGGCACCGAGCCCACTAGCCGTTCCTACAACCGCCGATGGGTGATCGACCTGGCCGCCGGCCGCGTCGACGAGCGGATCGTCGACGACCTCGCGATCGAATTCCCCACCCTCAACGAGGAGTTCCTGGGATCCGAGCACCGCTACCAGTACGCGATCTCCTTCCCCGACCGGAACGGGCAGGGCGGCTACGGCATCGTCAAGTACGACCGTGCCACGGGCGCCCGGGACGTCCACGAGGCGGGCGACGCGCGCCTGCCCGGCGAGGCGGTGTTCGTCCCCGCCGCGGGCGCCACCCGCGAGGACGACGGCTACCTCCTCAGCGTCGTCTCCGACCTCAAGCAGGACACCTCACAGCTGCTGGTCCTGGACGCCTCCGGGCTCGACCGGATCGCCACCGTCCACCTGCCGCGACGCGTCACCGCGGGCATCCACGGATCGTGGGTTCCGGACGGCGAGCCCGACAGCTCCGCCGGCTGACCTCGGTCACCGCAGCTGTGACAGGTCGACCGAGTCGGCGGGCGCCGGGGGCGTGGCCTCGACCGGCTCGTCGAAGGCGGAGAAGGTGGCCGCCACCCGCTCACCGGACGCGTCGGTGCCCTGGACCCGCAACAGGTACGGCTTGTCCTCGGTGGAGACCTGGTACGCGCCGGTCCTGCCGTCGCGTCGGCTGGTGACCGTGATGGCGGGGTGGCCGTCGACGGTGGTCCGGGCGCCCTTGACCAGCTGTTCGCTCGGCGGCTTCGAGGAGAACTCCTTCTTGAAGAAGTCCAGGTCGCAGAGCTGGGCGAAGTCGCGCAGCTCGACGCTGGCCGTGGTGCCGTGCAGATAGCGGCCGTTGATGAGCGCGACCGCGTCCTCGCCCGCGGCTCCCGGTGCCTGGGCTCTCAGCAGGGCGTCGTCGAGCTTCATCCAGACGTCGTCGCCCCGTTTGACGATGTCGGCCGAGCCCTTGCCGCCGGGAGGCGTGACGGTGCCGACGCAGTTGCCCTGCGAGTCGAACCGGAGATCGAGAGCCGTGGTGCCGGACGTGTTGGTCACCTTGCCCACCATGCGCATGGAGGTGACCCCGGCCATGGCCTCGCGCGAAGCCTGGGCGATGGCCTGGGCGCTGTCGTCGGCGATGCCGTTGTCGTCGGCTCGGGCCACGCCCCCGCTCGCGAACACCAACAGGCAGGCGGCTCCGGCGGTCGCGCGGCGGGCCGCTGCCGCCCTGGGTCCGGACATCGGGCATCAACTCCCTCGGGCTGCGGCGGCCGGCTGCGGGCATCACCGCTCCGCCGGCACTGCCGGTCACCTGATCAGCGTAGGGCCGGGGAGCGGTGGGCGCAGTTCGGGTGAGTTCGGCCGGACCGGGCCGGGACGCGCCCGGCGTCGGGCAGCATGGTCCCCGATCATGACCGCGCAGCACCGCCGATGGAGGTCCGATGACCGGTTCCACGTCCTTACCGCCGATGAGGGCACGCCTGGCCGTGGCGGTGACGGCCGCCGCCATCGCCCTCACGACCGCCGGGGCCGCCACCGCAGGGGCGAGCGCACCGCCACCCGAGGCGAAGGCTCCGAGCGCGTTCGTGGCCCTGAACTCGGTCGACCCGACGATCCTGCAGGACATGCGGTACCCGCGTGCGCACAACTTCGTCGGCGAGCCGATCGACGGCTACCGGCAGCCCGTCTGCCTCCTGACCCGCCCGGCCGCCCAGGCACTGCACCGGGCGCAGGTGAACCTGCTGCGCCAGGGGTACTCGCTCAAGGTGTACGACTGCTACCGGCCGCAGCGGGCCGTCGACCACTTCGTACGGTGGGCCGAGGACCTCGGCGACGAGCGGCGGAAGGCGGAGTTCTATCCGCGCGTCGACAAGTCCCGGCTGTTCGAGGACGGCTACATCGCGAAGAAGTCGGGGCACAGCCGGGGCAGCACCATGGACGTGACGCTGGTACGACTACCGGCGTTTCCGGCGCCCCGGCCGCGCCCGGGGCAGGAATCGGTGCCCTGCTACGCACCCCGGGCGGAGCGGTACCCGGACAACTCGGTGGACATGGGCACGGGTTTCGACTGTTTCGACACGCTGTCCCACACCGACGACCCGCGCGTCCGGGGGGTCCAGCGCGCGAACCGGGACCGGCTGCGGTCGGCGCTGACGGCGGAGGGGTTCGTCAACCTGCCCGAGGAGTGGTGGCACTTCACGCACAAGCCGGAGCTGTTCCCCGACACCTACTTCGACTTCCCCGTCGCGTACCGGTCGGTCGCCGGACACCGCCCCTGAGAGCGCCGGGCGGCGCTGTCAGGGGCGCGAGCGCCCGGGATGCAGGGGGCGCGGGGGCGGCGGACAGTGGAGGCGGGGCCTTCGGAAGACCGGGAGACCCGCGTGACGGATGACGACCCGACGCCCGACCGGACGGTTTCGCCTTTCATGACGGAGGCGGCCTTCCGCTCCCTCCACGCCGAGCTGCGCCGGCGGGCGTCCACCCACGCGGAGCACCGGCGCGGAGCCCTCGCCCACCTGACCCCCGAGCGCGTGGCCGCGGCGGCGGCCGACGTGCGTCACGGGCGCACCCTGTCGCTGGCGGCCCCCATCGAGACGCAGCCGGGGCCCGACGATCCGCAGCCCGCCGTCTACCGGCTGACCGCCCCGACCCCGCCCGAGACGGGGACCCCGGGGGTGCACTTCGCGCTGGACCGGTTCGCCATGAACGTGCACGGGGACGCCCACACCCATCTCGACGCCCTGTGCCACGTCGTGTTCGACGGCGAGCTCCACGAGGGCATCCCGGAGAGCCGGCTGGCGGCGGGGGGCGCCCGTGGCATCACCCTGGACCTGGTACGGGACGGGATCGTGGGACCGGGGCTCCTGCTGGACGTCCCGCGGCTGCGCGGGGTCCCCTGGCTGGAGCCCGGTGACTTCGTGGGGGTCGACGACCTCATGGCGGCCGAGGAGGCCCAGGGCGTGCGGATCGGTCCGGGCGACCTACTGCTCGTACGGGTCGGACACCGGCGCCGGCGCCACGAGAGGGGCGCGTGGGACGCGGCGCACGCCCGGGCCGGCCTGCATCCGGCGTGCATGCGGCTGCTGGCCGAGCGGCAGGTCGCCGTCCTCGGCTCGGACGGCAACAACGACACGGCCCCGAGCCCGGTGCCCGGCGTCCCCTTCCCCGTGCACGTCCTGGCTCTGCACGCCCTGGGCATGCACCTGATGGATTACCTGGACCTGGACGAACTGGCCGACGCCTGCGCGGGCCTCGGTCGGTGGCGGTTCCTGTGCACGGTGGCGCCGCTGCGGCTGCCGGGGGCCACGGGCTCGCCGGTGAACCCGATCGCCGTCCTGTGACCCGCGCCGCGCGCGTCCGGCTCCCCGCACCCCCGGGTGCCGCACGACCGGGGGACGTATACGTTCGAAGGGGACCCTGCCGCGACAGGCCCGCCCGGGCGGCGGCACCGCGAGCCGAGGACGGTGATCCGGTTGAACGACGCTGCGCACTACGATGTCATCGTCATCGGAACGGGGGCGGGCGGCGGCACGCTCGCGCACCGGCTCGCCCCGTCCGGGAAACGGGTACTGATCCTCGAACGCGGCGGCTACCTCCCCCGCGAGCGCGACAACTGGGACTCCACGGCGGTGTTCGTCAAGGGGAAGTACCGCGCTCCCGAGTTCTGGTTCGACCGGCACGGCCGCGAGTTCCCGCCCGAGGTCAACTACTACGTCGGCGGCAACACCAAGTTCTACGGCGCGGCGCTGTTCCGGCTGCGCCCGGAGGACTTCGGCGAGCTGCGCCACCATGACGGGCTCTCGCCCGCCTGGCCGATCGGGTACGAGGAGCTGGAGCCGTACTACACCCAGGCGGAGCACCTCTACCGGGTGCACGGCCGACACGGCGAGGACCCCACGGAAGGCCCGGCGAGCGCCCAGTACGCCCATCCGCCGGTGGAACACGAGCCGCGGATCCAGCAGTTGAGCGACGACCTGGAGAAGCAGGGCCTGCACCCCTTCCACCTGCCCATCGGGGTCGACCTGGTCCAGGACGCGGCCGGTCGGGCGACCCCGTCCAGCGTCTGCATCCGCTGCAACCGGGTGGACGGCTTCCCGTGCCTGGTCCGTGGCAAGTCGGACGCCCAGGTGATCTGCGTGGAGCCCGCGTTGCGGCATCCGGGTGTGGAGCTGATCACCCACGCCCACGTGGTGCGACTGGAGACCGACCCGACGGGACGCACGGTCAGTTCCGTCGTCACGCGGCTGGACGGCGGCGAGGAGGCCCGGTTCTCCGCGGACCTGGTGGTCGTGGCCTGCGGCGCGGTCAACTCCGCTGCCCTGTTGCTCGCTTCGGCGAACGACCGGCACCCGCGGGGCCTCGCGAACGCCTCGGACGTCGTCGGCCGGTTCTACATGCGCCACAACAACCTGGCCCTGATGGCCGTCTCCCGGGAGCCGAACGACACCCAGTTCCAGAAGACGCTGGCCCTGCACGACTGGTACCTGGGCGCGGACGACTGGGACTACCCGCTCGGCGGGATCCAGATGCTCGGCAAGTCGGACGCCGAGCAGATCCACGGCGAGGCCCCGCGCTGGGCCGGGGCGATCACCCCCGACATGCCCTTCGAGGTCATGGCCCATCACGCCGTGGACTTCTGGCTGTGCGGGGAGGACCTGCCGCTGCCCGACAACCGCGTCACCCTGGACGGCGACGGCCGCATCCATCTCGCGCTCGACGAGTCCCACAACACGGCCGGGCTGAAGCGGCTGCGGCACAAGCTCCAGGGCATGCTGGGCCACCTCGGCATGCACGAGCACCACCTGCTCGACCACAGCCTCTACCTGCACAAGGGCATGCCGATCGGGGCCACCGCGCACCAGGCGGGCACCGTACGGTTCGGCACCGACCCGGCCTCGTCGGCCCTGGACCTCGACTGCAAGGCGCACGACCTGGACAACCTGTACGTGGTCGACACGAGCTTCTTCCCGAGCATCGGCGCGGTCAACCCGTCCCTGACGGCCATCGCGAACGCCCTGCGGGTCGGCGACCACCTCCTGGAGCGGATGGGCTGACTCCTACGCCGGGACACCGCCGACCGGGCGAACATCCTGGGCCGGGTGGCGCAACGCGGATCTCAGCGGGCCACCGCGCCCCGCACCCGGTGATTGGGTGACGCCGGACCCGCCGGGGTGCCGTCGCCCCGACGGCACGGGGTCGCGGTACGAAGGAGGCAGTCCGTCGTGAGTTCCACCGAGGGCGTACCCCGAGGCGTGATCCCCGCGCACCTGCTCCGGGGCCAGAAGGCACTGGTGACGGGCGCGAACTCCGGCATCGGCAAGGCCACGGCGATCGGCATGGGCCGCGCCGGGGCGGACGTGGTCGTGAACTACGTGGCCGGCCGGGAGGAGGCTGAGAAGGTCGTCGAGGAGATCGCCTCCTTCGGGGTGCGCGCGGCGGCGTACGAGGCGGACGTGTCCGACGAGGCCCAGGTCGTGGCCATGACGGAGCGCATGGTCGAGGAGTTCGGGACCATCGACATCCTCGTCGCCAACGCCGGGCTGCAACGGGACTCCGCCTTCACCGAGATGACCCTCGCCCAGTGGCAGAAGGTCATCGACGTCAACCTGACCGGACAGTTCCTGTGCGCCCGCGAGGCGACGAAGGAGTTCCTGCGGCGCGGGGTCGTGCCGGAGGTCTCCAGCTCCGCGGGCAAGATCATCTGCATGAGTTCGGTGCACCAGATCATCCCCTGGGCCGGGCACGTGAACTACGCCTCCTCCAAGGGCGGCGTGCAGATGATGATGGAGACCCTGGCCCAGGAGCTCGCCCCGAAGAAGATCCGCGTCAACGCGATCGCCCCCGGCGCGATCCGGACGCCCATCAACCGCAGCGCCTGGGACACCGAACAGGCCGAGCAGGACCTGCTCAAGCTGATCCCCTACGGTCGGGTCGGCGACCCGGCGGACATCGCCCACGCGGCCGTCGGCCTCGCCTCCGACCTCATGGACTACGTGGTGGGAGCCACGCTCTACGTGGACGGCGGAATGACCCTCTTCCCGGGCTTCGCCACCGGCGGCTGACCTCCATCCGCGCAGCCCCGGGGAGGGACGCATGCACACCACGCTCCACCTGCTGGCGGAGGCGGCACCGCCGCAGATGCTGCCGGCCCGCTCGCTCATGGCCTTCACCCTCGCCTCGCACATCATCCTGGTGCCCATGGGCGTGGCGCTGCCGCTGATCACCCTGATCATGCACGGCTACGGCCTGCGGCGCGGCGACGCGACCGCCCTGCTGCTGGCGCGCCGCTGGTCGGCGGTCATGGCGGTGCAGTTCGCCATCGGCGTCGTCACGGGCACCGTCCTGTCCTTCGAGTTCGGCCTGCTGTGGCCGGGCCTGATGGGCCGGTGGGGCGATGTGTTCGGGATCGGCTTCGGCGTCGAGGCCTGGGCCTTCTTCCTGGAGGCCGTCCTCATCGCCATCTACCTGTACGGGTGGCGCAGGCTGCCCGCCCGGACCCACTTCCTGCTCGGGCTGCCGCTGCCGGTGACGGCCCTGCTCGGGGCCTTCGGCATCCTGGCGGCCAACTCCTGGATGAACACCCCGCAGGGCTTCTCCCTCGACTCCGAGGGCAATCCCGTGGACGTGGACGTCCGGAAGGCGATCTTCACGCCGATGTTCGGGCCGCAGTACTGGCACTTCGTCGTCGCGATGCTGGTCACCGCCGGATTCGTGGTGGCCGGCGTCTATGCCGTCGGCTGGCTGCGCGGGCGCCGTGACCGCTACCACCGGCTCGGCTTCACCGTTCCGTTCACGGTCGCAGCCGTGTTCACGCCCGTCCAGTTCATGCTGGGCGACGCCATCGCCCGGGCGGTGTTCCAGAAGCAGCCGGTGAAGTTCGCGGCGATGGAGATCGTCTGGAACACCGACACGCACGTCCCTGAGTACCTCTTCGGCCGCCTGCACCCCGACGGGACCGTCACCGGCGGCATCAAGATCCCGCAACTCGACTCCATCCTGGCCGGCTTCAGCCCCGACACCGAGGTGCACGGGCTGGCGACCGTACCGGCGGAGAACCGGCCCACCGTGGCCCAGGCCACCCTCATCCACTGGACCTTCGACATCATGGTCGGCATCGGCTCGGTGCTCCTGCTGCTCGTCGTCTGGTACGCGTTCGTCTGGTGGCGCCGCCGCCGGCTGCCCGCCTCGCCCTGGTTCTACCGCAGCGCCGCGTGCGCCGGCGTGGCCAGCGTCATCGCCGTCGAATGCGGCTGGATCACCACCGAGGTGGGCCGCCAGCCGTGGATCGTCTACGAGAACATGCGGGTCGCCGAAGCGGTGACCGGGGCCCGCTCCGGGTCCTTGTGGACCATGTTCGCAGTGGTCGTCGTCGTGTACGTCCTCATCTTCGGGTCCTTCCTGGCCGTGCTCCTGAAAATGCGCACCCGATGGCGCCAGGACGACGAACGAAGCCTCGAGGCGGGCACGATGGCGACACCGGAGACCGACACCCCCTACGGCCCCCGCTCCGCCGTCGCGGCCGGCGACGGCCCCGCCGCGGGCGACGGCCCCGGCGCGGCACCGACCGAGGACGGCCGGCCGTGACCGCCGCCGCAGTGGTCGCCGCCGTCCTGCTCCTCGCGGTGGCCGCCTACACGTGCGCCGGCGGCACCGACTACGGGGCGGGCTTCTGGGATCTGACGGCGGGCGGCGCGGAACGTGGCAAGCGCCCCCGGTGGCTCATCGACCACGCCATGGCCCCGGTCTGGGAGGTCAACAACGTCTGGCTGATCTTCGTCCTGGTCATCATGTGGACCGGGTTCCCGGTGTTCTTCCAGACCGTGTTCTCCGCGATGTGGCTGCCCCTGGCCCTCGCCGCCATCGGCATCGTGCTGCGCGGCGCCGGCTTCGCGCTGCGCAAGCCGACCCGCAGGATCGCCGGACGGCGGCTCTACGGAGCCGTGTTCGCCGTCTCCTCGCTCCTCACCCCGTTCTTCCTCGGTGCCGCGGCGGGCGGGATCGCCTCGGGGCGGGTGGGGCCGGGGACCGAGCCGACGGCGCACGCCTGGTTCAACCCGACCTCCGTCTTCTTCGGTCTGCTGGCCGTCGTCGGCACGGCCCTGCTCGGGGCGGTGTTCCTGGCCGCGGACGCCGTCCGCTACGAAGCACCCGACCTGCACGCCTACTTCCGCCGGCGGGGGCTGGTCGCCCTGGCCGTCTTCGCCGTGCTGGGAGCGGTCACGCTGATCGTCGCCCACGGGGACGCGCCGCACCTGTGGCACGGCCTGACCCACGGCGCCGGGCTGATCCTCCTGATCGTGTCCGTGCTGGCCACGCTCGTCACGGCCTGGCTGCTGCTGCGCACGTCCGGGGCGTGGTCCCGGCCCGCGACCGTCGTCGTGATGGCCTCGGCCGTGCTCGCGTGGGGCGTGGCGCAGCGCCCGTACCTGATCCCCCGCCGGCTGACGGTGGCCGAGGCGGCGGGGGCGCCCAGCACCCTGCACTGGCTGCTCATCGTGACCCTGGTGGCCGCGGTCCTGGTCTTCCCCGCGGTGGCCTTCCTGTACCGGCTCGACACCCGCGGCGACCTGGAGCCCCTCACGGACGCCGACCTGCGGCGCGGCGGCCCTGAGGCGGAGGGCTGACGTCGGCGGGGGGTCGGGGTCCGCGTGGCACGCTCGGGGCGCCGGAGGTGTACGGCTCGAGAGTTTTCAGGTCCGCCGATTCGGTCATGGCCAGCCGAATCGGGCTGGTCCGTCCGCGTGAGTGCGGCCGGGTCTGCCGGCCGTGCGAGATCGGCTCTCGGAGTTCCGTCCGGAGCGGGGCGTCTGCGCGGAGGAGTCTCGCCGAGAGGCGGCAATGGGGCCTTGGTCGAGACGGCCCGGGTGCCGTGGTGCGCCGGCGGCCTGTTGGGCCCGTCAGGTGGGCGACGATGCCACCGGTGACGGGCCCGACCACGGCGTGCACGCCGTGGTCGGGCCCGTGGACGCCCTCGATGTCCCGACGCGGCCGTCCCCCGGGGAGGGGCCGGCCCGCCGGGCGGCGCCTTCACCCCGTTGTTCGCGGATGCCGCGCCGTCCCTACGGCGCGGAGCCCCGGTTCAGGGCCGCGTCGAGGGTGATCGCCGCGTCGATCAGGGCGAGGTGGGTGAACGCCTGCGGGAAGTTGCCCAGTTGGCGTCCGGTGAGGTCGATCTCCTCGGAGTACAGGCCCAGGTGGTTGGCGTAGCCGAGCATCTTCTCCAGGACGAGCCGTGCCTGGTCGATCCGGCCGGCCCGGGCGAGCGCGTCGACGTACATGAAGGTGCACAGCGAGAAGGTGCCCTCGGATCCGCGCAGACCGTCCGGCGAGGCCTCGGGGTTGTAGCGGTACACCAGGCTGTCGCTGACCAGTTCCTGCTCCATCGCGTCGAGGGTGGAGCCCCACATCGGGTCCTGGGGGGTGAGGAAACCGACGGTGGGCATGCGCAGGAGCGAGGAGTCCAGGACCCGGCTGCCGTAGTGCTGGACGAACGCGCCGCGCTCCTCGTTCCAGCCCTTCTCCATGACCTGTTGGAAGATCCGGTCACGGGCGCCGCTCCAGTGCTGCGCCGGTGCGGGGCGGCCGCTGACGTCGGCGAGCCGCAGCGCCCGGTCGAACGCCACCCAGGACATCACGCGTCCGTAGGTGAAGTCCTGGGCCCCGCCGCGCGTTTCCCACAGGCCCTCGTCGGCCGAGTCCCAGTGCTCCGCCAGCCAGTCCAGCACGTGGATCAGGCCTTTCCAGCCGCGGTACCCGAGGTGGATGCCGTGTCCTTGGGCGAAGGAGATGCTGTCGAGCGCCTCGCCGTAGATGTCCATCTGGAGCTGGGTGGCCGCTCCGTTGCCGATGCGGACGGGCGCCGAGCGCTCGTAGCCCTCCCAGTGGTCCAGGCTCTCCTCCTTCAGGTCGGAGGAGCCGTCGACCGCGTACATGATGTTCAGCGGGCCGGTTTCCCCCTGCTCGCCCGCCCGTTCCTCGATCCGGTCGCCGAGCCACCCGATGAACGCCTGGGCCTCCTCCGTGAACCCCATGCCGAGCAGGGCGTAGACGGAGAACGAGGCGTCCCGGATCCAGGTGTAGCGGTAGTCCCAGTTGCGCTCGCCGCCGAGTTGCTCGGGCAGGCCGGTGGTGGGGGCCGCGACCACCGCGCCGGTGGGGGCGTAGGTCATCAGCTTCAGGGTCACGGCGGAACGCTCCACCGCCTCCCGCCAGCGGCCGGTGTAGCGGGAGGTGCTCAGCCAGTTCCGCCAGAAGCCGATGGTGGCGTGGAAGAGCTCCTCGTACTCGGCGAGGCGGATCTGCCGGGGCGGTCCGTCGGCGGCGGACTCCAGGATCAGCCCGCGCTGCTGTCCCGCTCGCAGGTTCAGGGTGAGGTGGACGTCGCGGTCACCCGCGGTCAGGAGGTGGCCGAGCCGCTCGTCGTCCGGTTCCCTGATGGTGTGCACGGTCAGGGTCGTCCCGTCGGCGGTGAACACCGCCCCGTTCTGCGTGAGGTTCAGCTCGTGCGACGTGCGCCCGTAGTCGAACCGGGGGGCGATGTCGACGTCGAAGGTCATGCTGCCGCGCACGCAGCGGACCATGCGGACGAGCCGGTGCCGTGCGGTGACCGTGGTGCCGGTCAGGGGCATGAAGTCGACCACCTCGCCGGCGCCGGCCTCGGTCATGAAACGGGTGACCAGAACCGCGGTGTCGGGCAGGTACAACTGCTTGGTCGCGTACGTCGCGTGGGCCGGGCGGACCGTGCAGTGGCCGCCCTTGCCCTTGTCCAGCAGGGCCCCGAACACGCTGGGCGAATCGAAGCGCGGACAGCAGAACCAGTCGACCACACCGTCGGAGGTCACCAGCGCCGCGGTCTGCAGGTCACCTATCAGGCCGTGGTTCTCGATCAGCGGGTACTCGTCCATCAGGGCGTCCCTTCCGGCATGCTTCCTCGCCCGGATCTCGGCCCCCCGAACCAGCGTATGTCGGGCTCGCGACACCGTCCCGCCGAGCCGGGTACGGGGTGGTCTCAGCCCTCGCTCGCGACGCCGTGGTCGGGTGCGCTCATGTCCCCGGTCGCGGGGATGCCGTCGGCGAGCCCGTAGCGCAGGTGCACGGCGCCCTTCGGGCCGGCCGCCGGGGGCGCCAGGAGGGTGAGGTTGGTGGGGACCGCGCCGTCGTCGAACACCTTCTTCCCGACGCCGAGCACGATCGGGTGCAGCCAGAGGTCGAGGCGGTCGAAGAGCTTCTCGCGCAGGAGGCTCTGTACGAGGTTCAGGCTGCCGACGACCTTCACGTTCTCGTGGCGGTCGCGGATCTCGCGCACCGCGCCGGCCAGGTCCGGGCCGAGCTGGGTGGAACCGGCCCACGAGAGGTCGGGCCTGCCGCGAGAGGCCACGTACTTCGGGACGCGGTTGAAGAGCGTGGCGATCTCGTTGTCCTCGCCGCCCTGCTGGTGCGGCCAGTAGGCGGCGAAGATGTCGTAGGTCCGGCGGCCGAGCAGGAGGGCGTCCGTGCCCTCGTACGCGGCGCCGATCTGCGCCCCGGCCACCTCGTCCAACAGGGGCGCCTGCCAGCCGCCGAACGGGAACCCCACCGGGTCCTCGTCGGGGCCGCCGGGCGCCTGCCCGACGAGGTCGAGGGTCGCGAACATCTCGATGTGGATGAGGCCCATGGCTTGCTCCCGGTGAGTCGGTCGTCTCCGTCAAGGGATAGACCCGCGCGGGGCCGCGAACTCATCGCCGCGCCGGGAACCCGGCCGCTACCGCGCCGCCGCGCCCTCGGACGGCACCTCGCGGGCGCTCGGGACGGCCGGCCCGGGTCGCGTCGGCGGTACGGTCCCCGGGTGCGGTGCCGCCTCGCCGGCCGGGTGGACGGAGGCGAAGGTGAACGCGCGGGGGGACGGCCCGTGCTCCCGCAGGTCCGCCAGGCGCTCCAGGGCCTCACCGACGGTCGGGAGATGTCCGGCCGGGACCCACCACAGCACCATGTGTGCCTCGACGTGCCGCGCGAACCATTCGCGGCGCCGCCGCATCACCTCCAGGTGGCCGCTGCGGTAGGTGAAGTCCCACAGGGCCTCCCGCGTCTCCCATACCGACAGGTTGACGATGACGTTCTCCCCCGCCGGGCGCAGGCCGGTGGCGTCGGCCGCCCCCTCCTCCACGAGCCGCCAGACGAAGCCGGGTGCGGCGTCGGCGGCGGCGTTGACCGGATCGAGCATCTCGACGAAGGGGGTCGTGCGCGGGTCGTCGAAGGGGTGGAGGAGCGTGGCGACGTTGAGCTGGGCGAGGTGGGCGGCGTGCGGGGATTCGGTCATGGCCTCATCCCAGCACAGCTCCGATTTCTATGTCAACGCTCATTGTTTTTAGAATCCTCCAGCACCACGCAGCACTCCCCCGGCCGGGCGTCCATCCGCGCGCGGACCGGGCCGTCGGCGCCGAGCAACCCCTCCAGCAGCGCGAGATTCATGCCGCAGACGAGCGGCGGAAAGCGCTCGGCCACGGCGTGGAAGGGGCAGTTGCGCATCCGGACGACGCGCGCGGCCTCCTCGTCCCCGTCGGGGGCCTCCACGTGCGGTTCGTAGCCACGGGCGGCCAGTACCTCCATGGCCTCCGCGAGGCCTCCGCAGGGCTCCGCCGAGCCGCGCAGGCCCTCACCCCGGCGGCGCGCGGCGGCGCACAGCTCGGCGTCCAGCCCGGCCCGCTCGGCCGCCTCGGCGAGCAGCTCGGCGGCGGTGCGGTAGTCGCGGGCGGGCAGGGACACCGACCGCTCGCCCCGGGCCCGCGTGTACACCTTGGCCGGCCGACCGGCCCCCGGCCCCGAGCGACCCGTGAGCCGGCGACTGCCGCTCTCCAGCAGCCCGACCTGGGTCAGCTTGTCCAGGTGGTGCGCGGCGAGGGTGCGGGCCACCCCGGCCGCCTCGGCGGCTTCGTTGCGGCCGACCTCGCGACCCTGGGCCACCACGTACTCGTACAGACGGCGCCGCACCGGATCCTGCAACACCGCGATCGCATCGATATCCTTCACCCGGCCATTCTAGGAACAATGCGGATTGGACATAGAAGGCGAAGCGCACCCCGGCCGGGCCCCGCCACGGCGGACTACCAGCGCATGCGGACGTCCTCGGCCCAGCCCAGCAGCCGGTCCACCTCGATCCGCTCGCCGTCGTCCGTGTGGACCGTGCCCGTGTAGTGGCCGAAGCACTGGTCCGTGCGGTTGGCGAGGAGACCGATGTCGGTGCGGGTGTGGCGGTTGTGGAACGGCGTGAACACCAGGTCCACCGGGCCCCGTCCCGGTCCCGGGCCGCGGATCGACCACGGCGCCAGGTGGTCGCGGCCGGACCGGTGCCACTCCAGCTCCTGGCCGATCTTGCTGATCCGGCCGTCCACGCACACCGCGTTCTCGGTCGCTCCGGTGCCGCGCGTCCAGCGGCCGCCGAACTGCAGCCCGACGGTGCGGCCGTCCGTACGCCCGGAGGCGGCACCCCAGTTCCACGCCACCGAGCGGGGCCACCGGCCCCGCCCGTGGTCGAGGGTGCCCCAGGCGTCCTCGCCGAACGCCAGCACGTCGTCCCCGATGCGGACCGTGCCGGACGCGGGCCGGGCCGTGTGCTTGGAGGTGTACTGGAAGCGGCGTTCGTCCCAGGGCACCACCACGGAGAGGGTCTCGTGCCCGGCGGGCATCCCGACGAGGAGGTCCACCTCCACCGGCAGGCCCCGCGGACCCAGGCAGCGGGCCCGCAGACGCGTGGCGGGGCCCTCGCCGCGGATCTCGATCCGTACCTGGCCCCTGACCGGCCGCGGCGGTCCGACGACGAGCGCGGGTGACCCCGGATCCGGAGCTCCCGCGACGGTGTCGGGGAGTCGGACGCCGAACCCACCGGGAACGATCGCCGTCCGCTCGAACTCCCGGCCGCCCGGCCCGTATTCCAGGACGTAGATCGAGTTCAGGGCCAGGAAGTCGAGGTCGCTCACGGTCAGGGCCACCAGATGGGTCGGCGTGGTCACGCACCAGTACTCCCACCGCTTCGTCCGCCCCCAGCCGGGAATCCGGCAGCGGTGCAACGGAGTGCGTGACCAGCCGATCGCCTGCGGGGCGATCCTTCCGTCGGCGCGGCACAGGTCGACGGGAGCGACGATCTCACGTTCGTGCGTGGACATGACCGGACCCTACCGGCCGGGGCTCCACCGGACCGGGCGGTCGCGAGAACGACGGCGCGAACCGCGCACCCCCGACCTGGCGACGGGCGCGCGGAACCTCAGGACGGGCGCCGGTCGACCAGGGCGTACAGGCCGGAGATCTCGGCGCCGCGGCGCCGCTTGGCCTCGACCGTCGTCATTCCCGCGTGCAGGGCGGTCGTGCCGTGGGCGTAGGCGTCCTCGACGGGCAGGTAGTACATGAGGTTGAAGTACAGGTGGGGTGTGGGGTGCCGGCGGTCGTGGGCGACCGCGCGGATCCATGTGGTGCTCCCGTAGTGGTAGTAGAGACAGAAGCCGATCATCCGGTGTGCGTCGTAGGCGGCCACCACCCGCGCCTCGCCGCCCATCGCCGTCGCCTGCCGTTTCAGCAGACCGGTCATGGCGTCGACGCCGTCCCGGTCGTGCCCGTGGTCCTGTTGGTGGCCGGCGAGGAGGACGCCCGCCTCCTCGAAGCAGTCCGCGAGCACCTGTCGACGTACGTCGAGGGCGGCCGCGGCGAACGCGCGGCGTTCGCGGCGTACGCCGACGCGGCGCTGCGAGGGCAGAGCGGCGATGTAGTCGTCGATGCCCGTGCCGGGCAGCGGGATGAGGGCGTCGTCCTCCAGGTGGTGGACCGGGTCCGGGTAGAGGGGGGCGAGCCGGGTGGCGGCCGGGGCGGTGAGGTAGGGCCACCAGTGCGTCGTGCCGTGGCGGTCGGCGAAGCCGCGTACGGCGTCCCGCAGGAGGGCGAGGCAGGCGTCCCGCAGCCCGGGGCCGAGGCCGGCGGCGGTGAGCGGGGTGTTGTGGTAGCCGCGCCGCGCACCGGCGATCACGCGGGGCCGCAGGTGCGGGGGCAGTACGGTCTCGGGCCGGTAGCTGTCGTTCGGCTCCTCCCGCACCAGATGGAGGGGGGCGGCGGCGAGCAGGGAGCCGTCGAGGTCCCGTACGAGCGCGTAGGCGCGGGTGGCGGTGGGGTCCTCCTCCTCGCCGGCGAGCCACCGGTGGGAGAGGTAGAGGCCCGCCGGCCGGGCGAGCTGCTCCCACTCGGCGGCGGGTACCTCATGGATGGAGTCGACGATGCTCGTGATCAACGGGGATTCCTCCGGCGGTGGCGGTTGGGGGCCTTGAGAGCGGGCGCGGCGAGTACGGCGATCAGGCATGCGGCGGCCTCGACGCCCCACGGGAGGAGGGGGCCGATCTCCAACAGTGCGGTGAACAGGGCGGGGGCGGCGACCATGCCCATGGCCCACGAGAACTGGTACAGGCCTTGTGTGAAGCCCCCGGCCGCTTGCGGGGTGAGGCTCACGGACAGTTCGCTCAGCGCCGGGCCGAGGAGGATCTCCGCCAGGCTGAACAGGACGATCGCCACGAGGAGGGCGGCCCAGGCGGTGGAAGCGGCCCCGGGCAGGGCGGGCAGCGCGAACGCCCCCATGCCGAGGGCCATGATCAGGTATCCGGCGGTCACGGCGTGGCGGGGCACCTTGGGCGCGATGTGCGCGGTGACGGCGGTCGAACACGCGGAGACGATGACGGTGTTGACGACGAACAGCACGCTCGCCGCCGAGGCGGGGAGCTCCAGGGCGCGGGTGGTGTAGACGGCGACGAGGACGGCGAGGGCGGCCTGCGCGAGGACGTAGGGGAGGTTGACGGCCACGAGCAGGAGGTAGCGGCGGGTGTGGTCGGACCGGGACACGAGGGCGCTCGGCGGTGTGTCGTCCGGCCGGGGTGGGGTGGTGGTGAGCGCGGCGAAGCAGGCTGCGGCCAGGAGGTAGGTGGCGGCGTCGACGGCGATCATCCAGCGCAGCGAGCCGTTCCCGAACACCGTCAGGGCGCCGACCGCGGCGGCGGATCCGGCGGCGAGACCGACGTTGCGCAGCGAGCCGGTGAAGGCGAACCAGGAGCGGCGTTCGTCGGCTCGGGTGACGTGTGTGATCAGGGTGCGCTGTGCGGTGAAGTACATGTTGATGCCGGCCTGGACGAGGACGTACACGCCGGCGACGTGCCACGGCTCGCGGGCGAGCAGGAACAGGGCGAACCCGGCGGCGGAGAGGAGGTTCGCCCACACCACGACATGTCGGGGGCCGATGCGGTCCATCAGGCGTCCGGCGAGGAACGTGACGGGCAGGGCGAGGGCCTGACCGATCGTCATCGCCGCGCCGACGCGCGCCAGGGGCAGCCCTTGGACATCGGTGAAGTACAGCAGTCCCAGGGGCAGGAGCATGCCGTTGCCGACGGAGTCGATCAGGTTGCCGGTGATGAACAGGCCGTGCCCGCGCAGGGTGGGCAGGCCGAGGCGGTCCGCCGCGGAGCGAGAGCGGCGGGTGTCGGTGGCCGTGCTCACCGGTGCAGCAGGGCGGTGATCTTGCCCATGATCTCGGCCGCGGGGAAGCCGGTGGCCTCGTGCAGCTCCCTCAGGGCCTTCACGGTGCGGTCCTCCTCGCCCTCGGGGAGGGTGATCACGACGATGTCCCCGTGCGAGGCGCCGTCGATGACCAACTCGTGGACGGTGACCACCTCGACCCGCCGGCGGAGTTCGGCGACCACCGCCGGCGGGATGCCGTCCCCGGCGAGGAACTCGACGGCCCAGCGGACCCGTCGTGCCGCGTCTCCGGGGAGCGGGAGGCCGCGGGCCATCCGGGCGAGAGAGGTGAAGGTATTGGTGTCGGACGCGGCGCAGGAGAGGGTGGTGGCGCCGCCGATGCGCGGGTTGACCTCCAGGATCACGAACCGGCCGCCCGTGTAGATCATGTCGACGTTCACCGACCCGTGCACTCCCAGGCCTCCGCAGAAGTCCCGCAGGGCGCGGGCCACTTCGGTGAACGCGGCGTCCGCTTCCGGGCGGGGGCCGCACCAGCGCAGATCGGCGAAGGTGAACACCGGTTCCGCCCCGGCGCGTCCCGTCCAGCACAGGGGAAGGACCTGGTAGGAGCCGGGGTGCCCCACGATGTCCACGCTGCACAGGTCGCCTTCGACGACCTCCTCGACCACCGTGGACACCGCGGACGCCGACTGCGACTCCCCCGGTGACACCGCGTCCGGCACGGCTCCCGGCGCCGCCCGGCCGGGGGCGCGGTAGGTGTCGAGGTGGGCGTCGAGGTCGGCGGGCGAGCGCAGGGTGCGGATGCCCATGCTGGTCGAGTCCCATACGGGCTTCGACAGCAGCGGATAGCCGATCCGTTCGGCCTGGGCGCGCAACGCGTCGCGGTAGCCGGGCACCGGGAGTCCCCGTCCCGCCGGCAGGTCGGAGTCGATCCGGAACCCGTCGGGCACCGGCAACCCGGCCTGCCGGCAGAGCTGTTTGGTCTCCCACTTGTCCACCAGCAGCATCGTCGCCGCGAGCGGGGTCATGACCGTGGGGATGCCCGCGGCGTCCAGGAAGGTCTTGGCCGCGGCGTCCCGCAGCGCGTTCTCGCAGGGCAGCGAGATCGACACCGCCGCGTCCGCCCCCCAGGCGGCGACCGCGTCCGCGAGCTCCCGGGGCGTCACCCCCCGATCGAGTCGTTCGCGGTAGCCGGGGAAGTCGTCGTCACCGACGGTACCGCTGGTGTGGAACAACCCGGCCTCGATCCCGTCGGCCGCGAGCGCGCGTACGGCCTGCTGGACGTAGGGGTCGGCGCGCTGGATGCGCACCGATCGTAAGAACGCGATCTTCCGCACCCGCTTCAGCCCATCTCCACTCGGGACCGGGCGGCCACCCGCTCGGCCAACCCGCGCGCCTGATCCGCCGTTTCCGCACGGGCCACCACGTGCCCGATCCGGCAGCTCGAATCCGCCGGCTCCGGCACCACCGCCCCGGGGCGAAGGTGCGCCTCGCTGTGCGTACCGGGCAGTTCCGGGATGACCACCTGGCGCAGCACCCCGCCGCGCTCGGGCAGCAGGAAGCGGATCGACGCCGCGTCCGTGCGGGTGGGAACGGTGTCGGGCACCAGGCCGAGCACGGCCTGGAGGTGGGCCACGGCCTCGCTCACGCCGGTCGCGGCCTCGACGACCTCGCACAGGTTGTCCCCCGGGAGGCGGGCGCCGGTCTCGATCACGTACGGCGTCCGCGTGCCCGGTGGAATCTTGACCTCCGTGTGCGCGATGCCGTTGCGGACGCCGACGGCGAGCGCCGCCCGTGCGGCGATGTGCTGCACCTTCCTGACCAGCGGCGCGGGCAGACCGCACGGGCAGGTGTGCCCGGTCTCGATGCGGTACCGGCCCGCGGTGGTGTCCTTCGCGACGACCGGCAGGGGGTAGGCCACCCCACCCGCGACCACCGTGTCG
Source organism: Streptomyces sp. NPDC048331 (assembly GCF_043201215.1). Classification (NCBI taxonomy): domain Bacteria; kingdom Bacillati; phylum Actinomycetota; class Actinomycetes; order Kitasatosporales; family Streptomycetaceae; genus Streptomyces; species Streptomyces sp. NPDC048331. Next base: position 18,890 of record NZ_JBICYT010000002.1, read on the forward strand.
CAGGAGTACTCCCCCCCTGGGATGTACTCCTGCAACAGGACCCGCGTGTCGAGCTCCAGGCCGTGCGGGTGGGCGTGCGTGTACCGCTGGGCCGCGCCGACCGCGTCGGCGAGCCGGGCCGCGACCTCCGGGGCCTCCGGGCCGTCGACCACGGACACGCCCCACGAGCCGCCCTGCTCCGCGGGCTTCACCACCAACGGCCATCCGAGCCCGTGCGCCCGAGCCGCCCGGTACGCCTCGGCGGCGTCGTGTGCGACCGCCGAACGAGGTGCGGGGATCCCGGCCGCCGCGAACGCCTCCCCCATCTCGATCTTGTTCCTGGCCGCCCACGCGAGCCCGGGATCGTTGCCGGGCAGCCCGATCCGGTCGGCGAGCAGCGCGGCGAGCGGGGTGAACAGCTCGAAGCAGGGGGCGACACCGGCGATGGCGTGCTGCCGGCAGAAGGCGGCCATGTCCTCCAACGCCTGCGGGACGTCCGTCAGATCGGTCACGCACACCCCCACCAGGGCGGCCCGCAGCCGGTCCGGGTAGCCCTCGTGGACGTCCTTGTGGGTGGCCGCGTACAGGCGCACCCCCAGCCGGTCGGCCGCCTCGACGAGGAACCGCCCCGCGTTCCCCATCGGCTCGATCACCAGCACTCCCGGCCCGCTCGGGCCCGCCCCGTTCTTCATTCCTCCAGCAAAGCGGCGAGGTGGGTGCGGCGGCTATCGGCCCGACAGACGAAAAGAACTCGCCGTACGGCGTGGGCTTTTGGAGCAACTGCCAACGAACCGGTCAGTAGGCACGGGGTATTTGGTGCGCCCACCCGATGGAATCGGACAAGCGTCCCGTGATCGGATCGCCAGGCCGGGGAAACCCGCGCCGGCAACCCGTACGGGAAGGCAACACCGTGACCAGCAGCCTGCACCAGGAGCTCGCCGACCACATCGCCCAGGGCGTCATTCCGCCCTACCAGTACTCGTACCCGCCCCGCTCCACGTACCGTCCGCTCCCGGAAGGCAAGTGGACGGTGCCCGACGTGTGGGCGATGGATCTCGCCAACTACCAGGTGCCCGAGCTCAATCTCTATCTGCACGTCCCCTTCTGCGACCGCAAATGCGGCTTCTGCAACCTCTACACCATCATCAGTACGGACGAGGACGTCTTCGACGCCTACACCGACGCCCTCTGTACCCAGATCCGCGATCACGCGGAGATCATCCAGGCCCGCCGGTTACGCACCATCTACATCGGCGGCGGCACCCCGGCGCTGCTCAAGCCCCGCCACTTCGAGCAGATCTTCACCACCATCGGCGAGGTCTACCCCAACTGGCGCTCCACGGCCGAGGAAGTCGCCGTGGAAGCCACCCCTTCCTCGATCGCCGACGCACCCGACGAGTTCAAGGCCCTCATCGACATGGGCCTCACCCGCGCCAACGTCGGCATCCAGTCCCTCGTCCCGCGCGAGATCCGCGAGGCCGGCCGCGGCGGCGAGGACGAGGACGTCATCCGCCGCGCCGTCCGCACCGCCCACGAGCTCGGCCTGCCGGACCTGTCCACCGACCTGATCATGGGCTTCGCGGGACAGACCCCCGAGACCTGGCGCCAGAGCGTGGACGAGCTGGCCGCGCTCCGGCCCACCACCATCAGCACCTACTTCCTCACGGTGCGGCCGGACGCCTGGTTCTCCAGGACCGGCGCCTACCAGTACATGTGGCAGCCCGAGCTGTACGAGCGCTACGACTACGCCCGCCAGGTGTTCCTCGACCACGGCTACGTCCAGGAGGGCTCCGTCCGCTACAAGAAGCCCGGTCGCGGCGGCTACGTCCAGAAGGTGCTCACCTTCCACGGCGTGCCCCTGCTCGGCCTCGGCGTCGGAGCCCGCTCGTACACCAGCGTGCTCGACTACATGTGCGGCAGTGTGAAGCCCTCGGCGGCCGAGGTCGCCGACTACATCACGCGGGCCAAGAACCACGAGCTGGCGCCCGTCACCGGCTTCGAACTGACCGCCGAGGAGATCGTCCGCAAGCGGCTCGTCCTCGACACCTTCGACCTCGACCTCGCGGAGCTCGACCGCCTCGGCTACCGGAAGCACGCCGCCGAGTTCGAACCCGTCCTCGATGCGGCCGAGTCCAACGGGCTGATCCACCGCCTCGGTCGACGCGTCCAGCTGACCCCCAAGGGCTTCAAGTACCGCGACGTGCTGTCCTGGATGTTCTACTCCGGGTCGGTCAAGGACCTCGACCGCGAGTACTACGAGAACCTCCACGCGGCGAACAAGCGCGCCCGGAAGAACATGGGGGCGACACCGGTACGGATCACCGGGATCGACCTGCGCGAGCGCGAGGGAGTCGCGTGAGCGATCTGTACATCGCGGCGGGCGGCGGCGGAGACCCCCTGGGGACCCTCATCGCCGCCCGCACCCTCACGGCCGGGGCCGAGCACACCGACCGGGCCGAGCACGCCCACCCGGCCGAGCACACCGACCCGGCCCGCGCACCGCTGATCGCCACCTACGCGTGGGAGCGCCCCGAGGTCGATCCGGCCGCCGGCGGCCCCCTCGGGGAACGGGACTTCGACGGGCTCGTCCACCACGGCGGGGGTGTCCGGGGCGGCGGCTTCGCGGCCTTCACGCCGGCCACCCGGGCCCGCCCGCCGGCCGGATCCACCCTGCCCGCCCTCGCCGGGGACCTGCCGGCCCGGCTGCTCCTCCTCGACCCCGCCCGGGGGCTCTCCTGCCTGACCCGGCAGATCGGGTCCATGGCCCAAGCCGCGGGCGGCCGGATCCGGATCGTCGACATCGGCGGCGACATCCTGACCCACGGAGACGAGCCCGGTCTGTGCAGCCCGTTCGGAGACGCCCTCACCCTCGCCGCCTGCCACCTCACCGGCATCCCCACCACCGTCCACATCGCGGGGCCCGGTCTGGACGGCGAGATCGGTGAACAGCCCCTGCTCGAACGCCTCGCCGGACATCACCCCCTCGTCCCCGACCGGGAGGCGGCGGCCGCGGCCGCCCGCGCGCTGGCCTGGCACCCCTCCGAGGCGTCCGCGCTGTGGGCCGCGGCCATCCACGGCGTCCGCGGCACCGTCCGTACCGCCCGCGCCGTCGTCCACCTCACGGACGCCTCCCCGGGGCTCCACCCCCTGCCGCTCCGGGAGGCCATCGCCCACAACCCGGTGGCCCGGGCCCTGGTCGCCGAGCACCCGGCGACCCTGGACGGCGCCGCCGACGTCTCCCACCGGCTCACCGGCATTCCCGGGCTGGCGAGCGAACGCTCCATCCGAACGTCCCACCGGGCCTCGCCCGCCGGGGGGACCGCCTTCCTCGACCGGGACACGGCCATGAAGGCCCTCCACGCAGCGGCCGACGGAGCCGACCACATCACCCTCCGCCACGCCGCCCGCGCGCTGGGCCTCACCTGGCGGGACATCCCCGCCCTCCGAGCGGTCCTCACGACGGACACCCCCGTCCTGCGGCTCATCCCGTAGCGGCTGCCGAACGCACGCCGGTGTCGGCACGGTCCGGGCGAGCGGGAAAGGCCGAGGTCGTGCCCGCGCCGCGCCGGCACGGCGCGCCCCGGATCGGATGCGGAGCATGAAAAGATCAATGCCGTAAGTGCCGACTGCTGTGGGGAGTACAGATGTCCGAAGGACTGATCCTGAAGGTCGCGCAGCTCGAACAGATCTGGGCCGACGCCGAAGCGAAGCTCGACCAGCGGCGCCGCGAAGAGATCGCGGACTACATCGCGCGCGCGAAGCAGGCCCTGAAGGACGGCAACGCGCCGGCCGGGTACGCCGCGGCGGACAGGGCCCTCACGGGACTGAAGACGGCGCGCATCTGACGGCCGGCCGCTCGCGCGGGCGTGCGGGCGTGCGGGAGCAGGCGGACTCGGGCGTCGGACGGCGTGCGTCGGACGGCGTGCGTCGGACGGCGTGCGACCATGCTGGGCATGGACGCTTCCGACCCGACAGGCATGGCTCACCAGGTGCGCGAGCGGTGGCGTGCCAGGGAAGCACCCGACGGGGACTTCATCGTGTTCGCCGACGGTTCCCTGGCGGTCATGGACCTGGTGCGTCTCTCCCCGCCCGATCGGGTCGACGACGTCCGGGCCCAGCGGTGGCAGCGGGTGGAACTGCTCCGGGCGACCGAATGGGACGCCGGCAACTGGGTGGAGTTCGGCACCATGCTCTGCTCGCACGCCTGTGCCGGACTCCGTGCCTCGGCAGGCGAGTCGGCGGATCACGGGAGCATCGGCTGGGTGGCGCTGACGCGCGACGACGACGAGCGCACCCTGGAATGGATCGCGATCTCCAACTGGTCCAACCCGTTCTCCGCGGTCACCGTGGACGAGACCACCGTGACCGCTGTCAGCACCGCGGGCCGCATCTGGTCCTTCCCCCGACACGCGCCCCAGCAGGTCGCGATCACCGCGGATCCCGACCACCCGTGGCGTCGTTGACGGACGGCCCTTCCCGGCCGTCCTGGGCGGCTCGGATCAGGCGCCGTCGGCCGTGACCGTCTCCTCCCCCAGCAGACGGGTCGCCATCGCGCGCATCTCGATCTTGCGGATCTTCCCGGTGACGGTCATCGGGAACTCCTCCACCACGTGGACGTAGCGGGGGATCTTGAAGTGGGCGAGCCGCCCCGCGCAGTACGCGCGGACGGTCCCGGCGGTCAGCGGCTCGGCTCCCTCGCGCATCCGCACCCACGCCATCAACTCCTCCCCGTACTTCGGGTCGGGCACGCCGATGACCTGCACGTCCAGGACGTCGGGGTGGGCGTGCAGGAACTCCTCGATCTCGCGCGGATACAGGTTCTCGCCTCCCCGAATCACCATGTCCTTGATCCGGCCGGTGATGCTCAGATAGCCGTCACCGTCCATGACGGCCAGGTCACCGGTGTGCATCCAGCCTTCCGGATCGACGGCCTCGGCGGTCTTCTCGGGCTCGCCCCAGTAGCCGAGCATGACCGAGTACCCCCGGGTGCACAGTTCGCCCGGGGTGCCACGCGGGACGGTCCGCCCGGACTGCGGATCGACCACCTTGACCTCCAGGTGCGGGCCGACCCGGCCCACCGTGGAGACCCGGCGCTCGACCGAGTCGTCCACACGGGTCTGCGTGGACACGGGCGAGGTCTCCGTCATGCCGTAACAGATGGAGACCTCGGTCATCCCCATCCGCTCGATGACCTCGGTCATGACCTCCACCGGGCAGGGCGAGCCCGCCATGATCCCGGTGCGCAGGCTCGACAGGTCGTACCCGTCGAACCCGGGGTCGGCCAGCTCGGCGATGAACATGGTGGGGACCCCGTACAGGGAGGTGCAGGCCTCCGCCTGTACCGCGGCCAGGGTGGCCGACGGGTCGAAGGCGGGCGCGGGGATCACCATCGCCGCTCCGTGGCTGGTGCAGGCGAGATTGCCCATCACCATGCCGAAACAGTGGTAATAGGGCACTGGGATGCATACGCGGTCATGCTCATCATATCCGCACAACTCGCCTACGAAGAAGCCGTTGTTGAGGATGTTGTGGTGCGAGAGGGTGGCTCCCTTGGGGAAGCCCGTGGTGCCCGAGGTGTACTGGATGTTGATCGGGTCGTCGGGGCTCAGTTCGGCCTGTGCCCGCGCCAGCGCGGCCGGATCGGCCCCGCGGCCGCGTTCCAGCAGCTCGTCCCACCCCGGCCCGTCGAACAGGACGGTGAACTCCAGCGCCGGGCAGCGCGGCCGGACCTCCTCGATCATCGCCGCGTAGTCGGAGGTCTTGAAGCTCTCCGCCGCGACCAGCAGCCGGATGCCCGACTGCCCGAGCGCGTACTCCAGCTCGTGCGAGCGGTACGCCGGGTTCACGGTGACCAGGATCGCCCCGATCTTCGCGGTGGCGTACTGCACGAGCGTCCACTCGGCGCGGTTGGGCGCCCAGATGCCGACCCGGTCGCCCTTGACGATCCCGAGGTCCAGCAGCCCGAGGGCCAGGGCGTCCACCTCGACGGCCAGCTCCGCGTACGTCCAACGGCGGCCGGCGGCGACGTCCACGAGGGCGTCCCGGTCGGGGAAGCGTCGTACGGTCCGGTCGAGGTTGTCCCCGATCGTCTCGCGGAGCAGCGGGACCTCGGAACTCCCGGACGCACGACTCGACGCTGTGGACACACGTACCTCCTGCACTCGCTGCGGCGATGACGGCCAACGCGCGCCACCCATGATCCCCTCCCGGCGGCCCGCGGCACCAGAGCCGCGGGCAGCGATACCGGAATCGGCCGAGGCGAGGTCCTACTGCGGCTTCGGCCCCTTCATCAGCTTGCTGAGCTGTTCCAGGGCGCCTTCCCGCATCCCTCGGACGTAGTCCCAACCGTTGTGGTCGCCGCCCTGGATCTCGTGGATCGAGACCTTGATCGGGCCCTTGGCGAACTGCTGCTGGAACTTCTCCATCCGGTCGCGGCCGCCCTCCTTGGTGCCGTACTGGAAGAGGATGTCCACCTCGGGACCCTTGGCGGCGATCAGCTTCGGTGCGAGCTTCTCGGGGTTGTTCGCGTCCATCTCCGCCTGGTGGCCCTTCCAGAGCGGGGAGTCCGGGACGATCTCGCCGCCGTTGGCTATGACGGCCCGGAAGCGGTCCGGCTTCTGCAGGAGTTGCTTGAGGCCGACGAAGGCGCCGGACGAGTTGCCCATGAAGGCCCAGCCGTCGCGGGACTTGTAGGTACGGAAGTTCGCGCGCGCGAGGTCGGGGACGTCCTCGCCGATCCAGGTGCCCATCTTGGCCTGGCCCGGGATGTCGGAGCCGTCGTAGTAGTACTTGGCGTCCGGGTTGAGGATCGGCATGACCACGATGAACGGGAGGCTCTTGCCGGCCGCGGCGCCCTCGGCGATGGCCTTGTGGAGGCCCAGCTTCGGCAGGGTCGCCCAGTAGTTGTCGGCGTTCCCGTTGCCACCGGGCAGAGCGATCATGACCGGGAAGGCGCTCTTCGCGTACTCCGGGCGGTCGTACTCCTTGGGCGTCCACACCCAGACACTGCCCTCGAAGCCGGACTTGGCGCCCTTCACCCGGGCCTTGGATATCCGGGTGCCGTCCTCCAGCTTGACCGTCTGCTTGAACTCGGTGAACGGGCCGGCGGGGAGGGACACGTCCGGGTCCGCGCTCGGCGCGGCGGCCTGCTTCCCGGCGCCCGCCTCCTTGTCCTTGCCCGCTCCCGCCGAGGGCTTCGCGTAGCTGACGGACTCCCCGTTGCCGTCGAACCAGTCCGTCGCCCAGAAGATCGCCCCGGCGCCTGCGCCGGCGAGCAGGACCACGGCCACCGCGGAGCCGATCCACATCTTCCTGCGGGATCGACCGGGCTGCTGCGACTGCGGGTACTCGTGCACGAACTTCGCTCCGAACGGTGGGCTGCCCTTGAGCGGGCAGAACGGGTGTTCCGCCTCTTTGGATGTGTTTCTCGACCCTCAAGGTTGCAAAAACATGCAATAAATGTCGTTTAGCTTTCAAATGGGCGTGTCCCTGTCAGAGTCCGGCCAGTGTGAGGATCCGGTGCATGTGTCCCTGCGGCAGGTGGGCGTTGCCCGCGGCGGCGGTCGCGACGTGCTCCGACGGATCTGCCAGCAGCCGCGTCAACTCCTCGACCGGGAGTTTGGGATGGGTCGCGATCGAGCGGCGCACCGAGCCATCGGTATCGGCGGCGAGGGCACGGGCGAGCTCCACCGGGAGGTCGGGGTCGCGGGGGGCCAAGCGCCGCATGCGCGGGTCCGGGTCGGTGGCCAGGCGTCGTAGGACGTCCACCGGAAGGGGGAGGTCGTCGGCCGGACGCCACCGGCTCCGCTTGTAGGGGCGATGGCTGCGGTCGATGCGTTCGGCGGTGGCGTCGTCGACCTGGTCACGGACGTGCAGAGCCATCGCCGTACGGACGCTGCTCTCCTCGTCATCGAGCAGCCGGGCCACGACCGGCGCCGGGAGGCGGTCGGACATGGCGGCGGAGAGTCGGAAGCAGACGTACGGCGAGTCGGCGTACGGCAGGGGATCCGCGGTCACCCACGGCAGGCTCAGCCGCCGCAGTTCGGATGCCGCCAACTCGCCCATGATCTGCCTTTCGAGCGCCGCGTCGTCCAGGTCCCGCACGTCGTCGAGCCAGTCCGTCGGAGGTACGGAGGACAGGATCCGCGCGTGGATCGCGGCGCGGGTCGACTCCGGGGTGTCCTGACGGGCGAAGACGTGGAGCATGACCCGCGGAGCGGGATCCTCGGCCAGGAGGTCGCGCTGCGGCGGTGGCAGGTCGGGGTGCTCCGCGAGCTCCTTGCGCACCTCGTCGTCCGGGTCCAGGGCCAGCCGACCCGCCGTGTCGGCGTCCAGCGTGCAGTGGCGGACCGCCCCGGCGCGGGTGACCGGGTCGGCCAGCAGCATCGGCAGCAGGTCGGCGGGCGGGACCGGATGGGGAAGGGCCCGGAAGTAGGTGGCGCAGGCTGCCGCGCGGACGGAATCCTCGGAGTCCGTCAGCAGGAGTCGACGCACCGGTTCCGGGGCCTGCGTCCACCATTGGGCCAGGGTCGCCCGTATCTCCGGGTCCGGGTCGGTGGCCAGCCGGGCGCGGAGATCCGCCGGTCCGTGCGGGCTCTGCGCCAGGGACAGGCGTACCTTCGGGTCGGTATCGCCCAGAAGCCGCTCGAACAGCTCTCGGGTGGCGTCGTCCGCCCTGGCCGCGAGGGCCGTGCGTATCCCCGGATCCGGGTGTTCCGCGAGCGCCATCCGGAAGGTGTGCGGGAGGTGGCGATTGAGGGCGAGCGAGTGGGTGAGCCAGTGGTCGTCGATCGCGATGATCTCGGCGATCATCTCGTCGGTCAGGTCGGGACGCTTGGCGACGGCGCCGAAGCCGTTGCGATGTCCGAAGAGGCGGCGAACGAGTGCGGGCGGCAGTGCGGGATTCGACGCGAGAGCCTCCACCACCTCGTCGAGATGGACCGGGGGCGGCGTGGTGTCCGGCACGGCGGTGACCCTTCTACCTCGGCGAGTTGATCACCGAGTCTGTCACGCGCGGTGTGCCCACGATCTGCGGGGGCGGCCTCCGCCGCCGCGGACCGACGGCACGCTCAGGGGCGGATGTCGTCGCAGGCGATGTGGAGGTGGCGGGGACCGCGCAGCACCGCGTTCCTGCGGTACGGGGGCGGGTCCTCCAGCAACCGGGGGTTCTCCAGCCGGCGGGCCAGCTCGCTCAGGGCCAGTTGGGCTTCCAGGCGGGCCAGCGGGGCGCCGAAGCAGCTGTGGATGCCACTGCCGAGGCCGAGGTGCTGGATGTCCTCGCGATCGGGGTCGAAGCGGTTCGGGTTCTCGAACCGCTTGGGGTCGCGGTTCCCGGACGCGAGGATCAGCGAGACCGTGGCGCCCTTGGGGATGTTCACCCCGCCGATCTCGATGTCGGCGAGCGTGCTGCGCCGCGGCAGCAGGTGCACGGGCGGCTCGTAGCGGAGCAGTTCCTCGACGATCGGGACCGCCAGATCGGGGTCGTTGCGCAACCGCTCCAGGACGTCCGGGAAGCGCAGCAGCGTCAGCATCCCGTTGGTGATGAGGTTGACCGTGGTCTCGTGACCCGCGATCAGCAGCAGCGCGGCCGTGCTGATGATCTCCATCGTGCTCATGGACCCGTCGGGTTCCTCGGCCACGGCCGCCAGTTGGGACAGCATGTCCTCGCCGGGGTTCTTGCGGCGTTCCTCGACCAGCTCGGCCAGGTACATGCCGAGCTCGATCTGCGCGTCGGCCGCAGCCTTGGACGTGGTCCCGGGGGCGGCGTCCGGATCGGGGTCCAGGCTGGCGGCGAGGGTGTCGGCCCAGACGTGGAAGCGCGGCTCGTCCTCGTGCGGCACGCCCAACAGTCGGCAGATCACCGTCACCGGGAAGGGATAGGAGAACTGCTCGACCAGGTCGATGCGTTCCAGGGAGTCCGCGCCGACGATGCCGTCGATGAGGCCGGAGACGATGCCGTCGAGCTCGCCGCGCATCCCGTGGACCCGGTGCGGGGAATGCGGCGGGCCGAAGGGCCGGTTCGTGATGCGGCGCAGCCGGTCGTGGTCCGGCGGGTCGAGCCGGATGAAGACCGGCGGCAGGGTCGAGTCGTCGCCTTCGTCCTGCGCCAACGGGTCGCTCGCGGACAGGGTCAGATTGCGCGGGTCGGAGCTGATGCGCGGGTCGTGCAGCAGGGCCTGGATCTCGTGGTAGGTGCTGACGACGTACGGCCCGTCCTCGTCGTGGAACACCGGCGTCCTGCGCAGCTCCTCGTACAGCGGGTACGGGTCGGCGCGGTTGGCGTAGTCGATGATCTTCCGGAGCATGGCTGGGCTCATGGTGTGCCGCCTCCGTCGTCGTCCTCACGGGTCGCCGGCCGACTCCGGACCCTGCTCACCCCAGCATGCACGGAGGCCCCGTGGGCCGCCTGCCGGGCAGGGGAACCGCAGGTCACACCCGTTGGCAGGCCTACTTCGGCGGGAGCGGCGGTCGGCCCGGGGAAGCCATCGCGGTCCACGCCCTCGACAGGGTGTCGGCCTCTGCCCCATCATCATTCTTGCACTGACAGTGCAATCATCCCGACGGGCTCGCGGTGCCCGCGCTCGCCCCGTACGTGTCCGTCGCGCCCACCGGTCAACGGATGAAAGGCCTCCGCATGCGTACGTTCCTCCGCGCCCTGGCTGTCGTGGTGGCAGCCGCCGTGTTACCGCCCCTGACCGCCGGTCACCCGGCCGGAGCGGTGCCCTCGGCCGCCCGGCCCGCCCTGCCGATCCCCGGAGACCCTCGGGGGGCCGGTCTGCCGCCGTTCACCGGTCACGCCGTCGCACCGCGACCGGTGACCGTCCCGGCCGTCCCGCGGCACCCGTTCATGGCCGCCAACGGCTCCAGCAACCTGCACGGCGACGCCTACCAGAGCGACACGTACGAAGGCTCCGGCCCGACCGGCCGTGAGCTCGCCGTCCGCGGCAGGCTCCAGGGCGGCCTCTGCGGCTCGCTCACCTTCGACTCCAGGGGCCGGATCGTCACGGTCTGCATGACCCCCGGACTGGCTCCGCGGCTGATGCTGCTCCGTCCGAGCGACCTCGGGGCGGTCGCCTCCCTCACGCTGCCCGGGACGGCGGGCAGCAGCCCGACGGAGGTCTCCGGCGGCGGCTACTTCTACCTCGACGAACGCGACCGGGCCGTCGTCCCGACGAAGGACGGCACCATCCAGGTCGTGGCCGTCCGGGGCGACGCGCTCGTCACGGAGGCGCGGTACGACCTCGAGCCGGTGATCGGCGCCGCCGGCATCGTGTCCGTGCTCCCCGACTGGACGGGGAGGATGTGGTTCGTGACCGGTAGCGGCGTGGTCGGCGTCCTCGATCCGGCCACCGGCACGGTTTCCACCCATGTGCTGCACGGGGAGACGATCGCCAACAGCATCGCGGTCGACGAGTCCGGCGGTGTCTTCGTGACCAGCGACCACGCCCTCTACCGCTTCGACGCCGCCACGCGAGGCCGACCCGTCGTCACCTGGCGAGCCCCGTACGACCGGGGTTCGCGGCAGAAGCCCGGCCAGCTCAGCCAGGGCAGCGGCACCACGCCCACGCTCATCGGCCCGGCGGACGGCCCGGGCGGAGGGTACGTGGCCATCACCGACAACGCCGACCCGCGGATGAAGGTACTCGTGATGGCGCGCGGGAAGGCCGGCCCCGAGATGGTGTGCGAACAGCCGGTCTTCGCCCCGGGCAAGGGTGCCGACGAGAACAGCCTGATCGCCGTGGGCGGCGATCTGATCGTGGAGAACAACTACGGCTACGTGGTCGGGGACCACGCGCTCCTGAAGGGAGTGCTCGGAGGGCGACAGGTCGACACCGAACCCGGTCTGGCCCGCGTCCACGTCGACTACACGACCCGTACCTGTTCCCTCGCCTGGTCCGACAGCGTCGAACGGGTCCCGAGCGTCGTCAGCAAGGTCTCCCTGGCGACGGGTCTGCTCTACACCTTCACCCACCCGAGCGCCGACGAACTGCGATCCGCCCGTGGGAAGGGCGCCGCCGCCATGCCCGACGCCTGGTACCTGACGGCGCTGGACGTACGGACGGGCAAGCGGGTGTGGAGCCGGCTGGTCGGTGCCGGACCCCTGTTCAACAACCACTACGCGCCGGTGACCCTGGGCGGGGACGGCTCCGCGTACGTGGGCGTCGTCGGCGGCCTCGTCAGGATCACGGACTCCTGACCGTTCGGACCCCTCGGCCGACCCGCCGCCCGACTGACCGTCCGACCCGCCGTCCGGGTCTCCTGCTGGGCCCGGACGTGTGACAGACACGCGCCCCGCCGCGGTACGGGGCATGAACCGCGCCCGTCAGGGTTACCCCTTCCCCGGGTCCCAGCACCCTCGGCTCCACGAACGGTTTGACGAAAGGTACGACGATGAGACGGCGCAACACGCGTCCCCGGGGACTGAGCTCCCTCGTCACCCTCGCCCTGACCGGCGTGGCGGCCACGACCGCCGTGGTCCCCGCCCACGCGGTCACGGTGCCGTGCGACACCGCGGCTCTGATCACCGCGATCAACAACGCGAACACGAACGTGGACCCCGTCATCGACCTGGAGCCGTACTGCCTCTACGAGGTCACGGCCCCCTACATGCCGGGAGCCGACGACGGGCTGCCGCCCATCACCAACAACAACCCGGGCGGCGTGACCATCAACGGCCACCACGCGACCATCAAGCGCGTCTCGACCGATTCCTTCCGCTTGTTCGAAGTCGGCACCCTGACGCCCGCGCCCGGCCGGCTGACCCTCAACGAGCTGACCGTCATGAACGGGCAGCCCGGGGCGAACACGGGTGGCGGCGCCGTGCTGGTCAGGAACGGGAGCACGTTCACGGGCACCGATGTCGCCTTCCAGGGAGGCACCGCGAACATCGGCGGCGGCGCCCGGTTCATGGCCGGCAGCACGGCGTCCCTCACCGACAGCCGGATCTCCGACAACCGCACCACCGGCGGGGCGAGCGCGGCGGGCGGACTGCAGTCCGAGGGGCAGACCACCCTGGTCAACACCCACATCACGAGCAACCGCGCGCGCGTCGCCGGCGGCATCGGGCACGGTACCGGGACGCTCACCATCAACGGCGGCAGCATCAAGCACAACACCGCGTTCGACAACGGCGGCGGCATCAACTCCGAAGCGAGGGGCGCCCTGAACGTGACGGGGACCGCCATCACCGACAACCGTGTCACCACCGGCGGTCTCGGGTCGGGCAACGGCGGTGGGGTCTCCGTCGGTGTCGGCGCCGCGACCCAGACCTTCACCAACTCCACCATCGAGGGGAACACGGTGACCGTCCGGCAGGAGGGCGACGGCGGAGCCGGCATCTTCAGCCTCGGTGGAGCGCTCACGCTGGACAACACCAAGGTGAAGGGGAACAAGCTCATCGGGGAGGGCGGCCTCGGAGCCGGGATCAGCGTGTTCGGGGGCACCGTGAACCTCATGAACGCGTCGGACGTCACCGGGAACCTGGCCGCCGGCCGCTACTCGCTGGGCGGCGGGATCTACTCTCGGAACCTCGTCAACACCCCGACGGTGACCGTGAACCGCTCCGCGATCGACCGCAACAAGGTCTCCGGCACCGGCTCGCGCGGCGCGGGCATCTACAACCTGGGCGGGACCTACGAACTGACGGACTCCTCGGTCCAGTTCAACGTCGCGCCGGACGCTCCCGCGCCCGGCGGCATCTGGACGAACACCGCCATCACCTCGGTCACGAACACCATGATCGCCAACAACACGCCGACGAACTGCCTTTACAGCCCGGCACTCGTCACGTCCTGCGTCGGCTGACCCCCTCCCCCGCAGCTGTGCCGCGGCCCCGTCCCTGACTCAGGGGCGGGGCCGCGGGCGATGTGGCCGGGGTCAGCCGGCGCTCACGAACGTGACGTAGACGGCGCCGTTCTGGCCGACGTTGCCGTTGGAGATCACCGGGACGCTCGCGGCCGTGTCGGTGTTCGCGGCCGCCCAGCTGCCGCCACCGCCACCGCCGCCACCGGTGATGGCTTCGCCACCGCCGCCGCCACCGCCGCCACCACCCCAGCCGCCGCCACCACCGCCGCCGCTGCCGTAGTTGGTCCTGTTGGTCCGCCACTCACCCTCGCCGCCCTGCCCGGCGTTGCCGAAGAGGAGGGAGGAGTTGTTCGTCCAGCTCGCACCGGCGTTGGGGCCGTCGCCCGTGTGGACCGGGCCGCCGAGCCCGCCGATGCCGTCGATGCCGGCGGTGCCGCTCTTCTGGTCCACCCCGGAACCGCCTCGGCCGCCGTCACCGCCGTCACCGTTGCTCGCGCCGGCCCCGCCCGCACCGGTGCGGGTCAGGCTGCCGGTGGTCGCCTTGCCGTCACTCCCGGCGGATCCGGCCGAGATGATCTGACCCGAGACGGCGGTACCGCCGTTGCCGCCCGCGCCGCCATCGCCGTTGGCGTTGCCCTCGCCGCCGCCGCCACCACCCGCGGCGTCCGCGAGCAGGTTCGTCGTGGTGCACGTGCCGTAGCCGGCGATGCAGGGGTTCTGCGTGGTCAGGTCGACGCCGGAGACCAGGGTGGAGGCGCCGCCGCGGCCGCCGGCGGACGTCGCGCCGAGCTGGCCGACGTAGTAGTACAGCGTCCCGCCGAAGGCCGACTGGAAGCTCGCGACCGATGTCACGGTCTGCGCCTTGCCGCCGTAACCGCCGTCCCCGCCGCGATAGAGGCCGCCGCCGTTGCTGCCGTACCGCCCGGCACCGCCGTAGGCGGTGACGACCATGGGCGTGGTGGTGGTCAGCGCGGTCTGCGTCGCGGCCTGCGCCGCCGCCAGCAGAGCCGTGGTGCCGTACGAGGAGGCGCCGTCCGGCAGGAGGCAGGACACCACACCGGTCTGGATCTCGCCGCAGGAGATGTCGGTCGTCGTGGCCGAGGCGGTCGGTGCGGAGAGTGCCAGGATGGAGGCCAGGCATGCGCCGGTCCCCAGGGTCTTGACGACCCTTTCCGATCTGAGCATGAAATTCCCTTCAGGGGCGGGCGGATGGGCCCGGCGTGCGGTCACGGCGCGCATTGTGCGACGGCCGCCACGGTGGCGTTCGCCGACGAGTTGTTCAGGACGGTGACGGTCCAGGTGTCGGGGGTGGCCGCCCGGGAGGTCAGCAGCACCTGCATCGTGCCGCTCATCAGGTACCCGCCGCTGACGAGGGTGCTCCCGGTCGGGCAGGTGGCGAACACGGTGGCCTCTTCGCCCGGGACCACGGTGATGGGATCACCGACGGTCTCGGTGGTGGTCGCGGGCCCGGCCGGCCCGGTCGCACCGGGAGAACCGCTCGGCCCGGGCGGACCACTGGGGCCCGCCGAACCGCTCGGCCCGGGGGGACCGCTGGGACCCGCGGGCCCGCTCGGTCCCGGAGGGCCGGGCGGACCGGGAGGCCCCGGACGCTTGTGCCCGTCGTGGCCTTCGTGTCGCGGCGGTCCGTCCTCGTCCCCGTGGTGCGGTTGCGGTCGGCCGTGCGAAGGGCCCGCCGGATCGGAACCGCAGTCCGCCCAGGGCGGACAGGGCCCGTTCGGGCCGGGGCCGGGCTGCACCAGGACCGAGGAGCCCACGGTCCGCACCGGGGCCGATGCCGCGGTGCCCGCGAGCCCGGCCGCGGCCAGGGTGAGCATGACGAAGGCCCCGCAGACCTGGGGGAGCCGTCGACCGGGCGGCGGCCCTGAACGGCCGCGCCGAGGAAGATCAGAGCGCATCAAAGAGCTTCTGCTTTCTAGCGGGAAGGGGAGCGCGGTTCGCGGCATCGTTACCCTCTGGGGGCTCGTCCGTGTCCGCTCCGCTCCCTTTCGAGTGACTGTCGTACGGCGTAGGGCGACCCGAGACCGCGGGGCCGCTCCCCGGTGCCGTCGCGCCGGGGTCAGCCCTCGGGGGACTTATCCGGCGCGTCCTGCGGAGCGTCCTGGTGGGGCTGCGTTTCCGGCGCCTCGTGGGGGTTCTGACGAGGCTCCTGACCGTGCTCCTCGGCCGGTCCGTGGCCGGGCTTGTGCTGCCCGCCGCCCTCGGCCGCGACCACCCGGAAGGGGATCGACTGCCACAGCTGGGAGCCGTGCCCGGCGAGCTCCAGGCGGTACTCGCCCCGGAGGTGGTGTCGGCGGTGGCGCTCGGGCACCGTGACGGTGCCCGAGACCTCTCCCTCGGCGTTCGCGAGGAGGATGGCGAGGGTCACGATGCGCCTGCCACGGCGCAGGTCGCCGAGGCCGTCCGCGTCGCCGTCGCCGTCGATTCCTGCGACGGCACGGGTCTCGTCGGCCCGGCCTTCCGGGACGAGCCGGACGTACACCTCCTCGTTCGGCCAGTAGCGGCTCGCCGACACGGTGAAGCTCTCGCCGTGGGCCACGGTGCTGCGGTCGACGGTGACGGTGTTGAACGGGGCCGGGTTGACCGCGGCCGGCGGCGCCGCCGACGCCGCGGCCGGGCCCGCGCTCAGTACGGCGGCTCCGGCCGCCAGGGCCACGAGCCATCGCGGGTTTCTGGGCATGGTGGGGAGGTCTCCTTCGGATACGGAGGGACGCCGACTGCTCTTCGAACTTCGGCCCGCGATTCGTAGACGCGTACGCGTCGAGCCAAACAGGCGCGCCAACGCGGCTCCCCGGGACGGTCGCGGTCTGCCACCCGTACGGTCGGCACCGGCACGGCGAGGAGCCGCCCGGAGCCTCGTTCGTTTGCGACAATGGCACCCAGCGAGGTGGGGAGGGGCGCCGTGAACCAGCCGGCTCGACGACCGCGGTCCGACGACCGCGCCACGGACGGCCGGGCCACGGACGGCCGCGCCGAGCGGGGCCGGCAGTCCCGGGTGAAGATCGCCGAGGCCGTGTTGTCCCTGCTCGACGAGGGGGAATCCAGCTTCCCGGCGGAGCGGGTCGCCGAGCGTGCCGGCGTGTCCCGACGCCTGGTGTTCCATCACTTCGCCGACATGTCCGAGCTGGTGGAGACGGCCATCACCCGCCGACTGGAGCAACTGATCGAGCAGATCAGGCCGCTTCCGACCACGGGGCCCCGGGGCACCCGGGTAGCGGCCCTGACGGAACAGCGGGCACGGATCCTGGAATGGATCACACCGGCACAGTTGACCCTGATGCGCCTGGCGACGCCGGGTGACCGGGTCACCGAGGTCACCCGAGAAGTACTGGACCTCGCCCGGGCGCGACTGGCCGAGGTCTTCGCGGAGGAACTCGAACGCCTGCCCGCCGCACGCGGATCCGAGGTGCTCCACGGGCTGGACGCGGTGACGACCTGGGGCGCCTGGTACCACTGGCGCAGCAGCGGCCTGAGCGCCGAAGCGGCCGCCCGAACGATGGAGACGGCGGTGCACGCCCTGCTCGCCACCACGGACCGGCCTTCGTCGGGCAGCCGACCGACCCGCACTCACGCCCGATAGGACCGCTTCACCGGTCGACACACGGCCGATCCCCGCCTCCCGGGGCGGGGATCGTGCGGTCGGCTGCCTGTCGTGGCGCCGGAGCGACTCGTGTCCGCGGTCATCGTGTCCGCGGTCATCGCGTCCACGGCCGTCGTGTCATTCATCGGCCGCCAGGGTGAAGCTGCAGGTGGACCAGCTGGTGCAGTCACGCTCCGACAGCTCCTGCTCCTCCTCTTCCTGCGGCAGGAGCTCCAGGGCGCCGATGTCGGTCGTCGTCTCGTTCATCGTCTTGCCTCTCTCCTCGGACCTCTCGGGCCACTCGACCCGACGCATGGTCGATACCCCGACAAATCCACGCAACACCGGACTTGGGGATTTCTTTGCACTTTGAGTGCAAATACTTACGCTCGCCCGCTGCCCGCTCCGACAGGAAGGCCTGCCGGGGCGGGCATAGACTGGTGTGCTGCGCTGCGCACACGGTCCGTGCACATCTCGGGATCCAAGAGAGCGCTGACCTCCATGACCGCGAACCCGTATCCCGCCCGGCCGCGCGAAGAGTCGGCCGACTCTCTCCTGCTGCTCGACGTCGCTCGGGCCGTGCTGGGCCGTCGCGGAGGTCAGCGGTGGACCGTGCAGCCGTCGGACGCCTGGTGCTTCGTACGGCCGCCGGACCTCACCGTGCGGCGCGCGCACGGCTGGAAGCTCCATGTGTCGGCGACGCCGCTGTCGGCCGCCCTCGTCCTCGCCCGGTCGGCGGAGGTGCTGACACGGCGCGCGGTCTCGTTCAAGTTCGCCGTCGACCTGGAACGGGTCGTACGCCTCGGGGACATCTGGCGCGACCGGGGCGCCGGCGGGAAGTTCATCACCGTGTACCCCGTCGACGACGACCAGTTCCGCGTTCTCGCCCACGAGTTGGACGCCGCGACGGCCGGCCTGTGCGGTCCCCGGATCCTGTCCGACAGGCCGGTACGACCCGGCAGCCTCGTCCACTTCCGGTACGGGCAGTTCACCAGCGACATGATCCTGACCGACGACGGTGTCCTCGAACCGTGGATGACCGGCCCGGACGGCAGCGGGCTCAAGGACGAGCGCTCCGCCGGGTTCGTCCTCCCCCCATGGGCCACCTACCCCTTCCCCACCGAACCCGCCGGCCCGACGACGGTCACGGGGACGGCGGCGCCGGTGCTGCTGGGCGGCCGGTTCAAGGTGGTGCGGGCCGTCCGGCACGCGAACAAGGGCGGCGTCTACCGGGCGTCGGACGAGCTCACGGGCCTCGACGTCATCGTCAAGCACGCGCGGGCCCACGTCGGGGCCCGCCTGGACGGAAGCGACGTGCGCGACCGATTGCGGGACGAGGCCCGGATGCTGGAGCTGCTCGCGCCGCTGGGAGTCACCCCGGCGAAGGTGCATCTCTTCGAGGACCAAGGGGACTTGTTCCTCGCCGAGGAGCTCGTGCCCGGACAGCCCCTGCACCTGTGGCAGTCGGCCCGCGTCCGGAACGGCGGACCGGGCGTGGACGAGGCCACCGTGATGGCCTCGCGGCTGGTGACCCTGCTGCGGACCGTGCACGAAGCAGGCTTCGTGATCCGCGACTTCAAGCCGCACAACGTCATGGTCACCCCGACCGGCAACGTACGGCTGATCGACACGGAGTACGTGATCGAAGCCGGGCGGGAACGTGCTCCCGCGTACACGCGTGGGTTCGCCGCACCCGAGGTCAGGGCCCTGGGCCTGCGCGCGTCGCCCGCGGAGTCGGCCGAGGTCGCCGGACCGGCGGCGGACCGGTTCAGCCTCGGGGTGATGCTCTTCTGCCTGCTGACCGATCTCGATCCGCGGTGGGTGGCCGGCTGGACCGACGGCGCCGGCCCGCGGCGGGACGCGCCGCCCACGCTCCCGCTGATCGCCCTCGCCCATCCCCCGCTGGCGCCGTTCGTCGAGCTGATCGACGGGCTGACCATGGCCGACCCGGGCGCGCGCTGGACCCTCCCGCACGCGCTGGACCGGCTGACCGGGTCGACCGCAGCCGCCGCGGCCACGGCCACGGCTACGGCTACGGCTACGGCTACGGCTACGGCCACGGCTACGGCCACAGCCACGCGGGCCGTGCTGCCCGCGTACCGGTCGGCCGCGATCGACCGGCTGCTCGACGACGGTCTCGCCCACCTGCGACGCACCATGACTCCTTGGCGGGCCACCCTGTGGCCGGCGCCGGAACGGAACGTGCCGCGCAGCGATCCTTGCAACGCCTGGAACGGCGCGGCCGGCGTGCTCGCCACCCTCACCCGCGCCGCACGGGCGCGCGGTGACGCCTCCCTGCTTCCCACGGTGGCCGAGGCGGCCCGCTGGCTGGACGAGCGCCTGTTCGACGTGCCCCGGCTGCTGCCCGGCCTGTGCTTCGGGCGCTCCGGCACCGCCTGGGCGCTCCACGACGCCGCCCGGCTCCTCGGTGACGCGGCCCTGGCCGATCGGGCGGTCACGCTCGCCGAGCGGCTCCCGACCGGTTGGCCGAGTCCCGACTTCACCCACGGCCTCGCCGGGGCGGGCACCGCACATCTGCACCTGTGGCAGGCCACCGCCGACGACGCTCTCCTGGACGCGGCGTTCGCCTGCGCCGATGCCGTACTGGACGCCGCCGACCGCGCGGACGGCGACTGGACCTGGCCGACCTCCCGCGACACGGACTCCGCCCTCGCGGGAGCGCACACGTACGGGTTCGCCCACGGGACGGCGGGCGTCGGGGCGTTCCTGCTGGCCGCCGCGTCCGCCGCCGAGGTCCGTGGGCGCGCCGTGGAGGCGGGCCGGTTCGCGGCCGCCGCCCTGGGCGCGGGCGACACGCTCGTCAGAGCGGCCCGCGTCGAGGACGGCCGGGCCGCGTGGCCTGCGGAGGTGGGAGGCAAGCCTCAGCTCCGGCCGAGCACGCAGTGGTGCAACGGGCCGACCGGCATCGGCACCTTCCTGATCCGGCTGTGGTCGGCCACCGGCCTGCGGCGCTTCGCGGACCTCGCCGAGCAGGCCGCGGCGGCCGCCGTCGGCGATCCGTGGCGTGCGCTCGCGGGCGCCTGCTGCGGAAACGCGGGGACCGGCCACTTCCTCCTGGACATGGCCGCCATCACCGGCGAGGCCCGCTACCGCGCCCAGGCCGAGGGCATCGCCGCGGTCGTCGACGCCCAGCACTGCGAGAGCGACGGGCTACGCCTCGTGGCCGATGCCACGAGCGGCTCCGAGTACGGCAACGGGGCGGCGGGGATCCTCGACTTCCTCCTGCGGCTGCGCCACGGCGGCCCACGCCCGTGGACGGTGTCGTGGGCACAGGGCCGGAACCCCTAGCGGGCAGGATCGACGAATGTCCTCATACCGTCGTGTCGGCACGGGCGACCGGGTGCGACAGACGGCCGTGCAGGGCGGGGCCACCGACGGTCACCAGGACGAACAGGAAGCCGGCTGTGATCAGCGCCGGCTCGGCGAACCACAGGCCCGCGAGTTGGTCGACGAGCAGGGCGACGGCCACGAGGAGCACCTTCCCCGCCACCAGGCCGAAGAACAGACGGCGGTCGACGGGGGCCCGCCCGACGCGGACCAGGCGGCGGCCGACGAAGCGCCCGACCACGCTGACGCAGAGCACCACGACGAGCACGCGCAGGGCGTGCTCCCAGGCGGGCGTGTCCCCGCCGAGAGCCCAGACGCCACCTACGGCCCCGCCCACGGCGGCGTAGGCAGCGGTGCGGCCCATGCCGCTCGGCCGGGTACATGCTCGCTCACTGTAGACGGACATGTCTCGCCTTTCGTGACAGACAGCAATCAACAGCTACGAAAAAGTACAAAACAACTTGCACTTCGAGTGTCATATGTTTCTCGGCGCATCGTCAAGCCCCGATCTCGGCGACGCGGCCGGATCCTCCCGGTGACCCAGTCGGGTGGCACCGCCGCCCGGCAACGTCTCCGCGCCACGAAGCCCCTGGTAGAGGTGGTCCATGGCGCCACAGTTGCGGACGTTGGAGGCCCAGCAGTGGGACACCTGGTACAGGACCCTGGAACGGGCCTTCGGCGGCCCGCCCACGCCCCCGGAGGCGCGCGAGCTGTGGCACGGCCTGACCGAACACGACCGGTCCTACGGCGCCTGGGACGGCGACGAGTGCGTCGGGACCGCCGGATCCTTCTCGCTGCGCCTGTCGGTGCCGGGCGCGGCCCTGGTCGACACGGCCGGGGTGACGATGGTGAGCGTGGCCGCCACGCACCGTAGGCGCGGACTGATGACCGCGATGATGCGACGCCAGTTGGACGACATCCACGAGCGGGGTGAACCACTGGCGGCACTCGTGGCGTCCGAGCCCGGCATCTACGGCCGCTTCGGCTACGGCATGGCCACCCAGCAGCTCTCCACGACGATCGACACGACGCGCGTACGCCTGGAGGTACCGCCCCCCACGGGCACGGACGCGGTGCGCCTGCGGTACGCCGATCCGCTGTCCGCGCTACCGGCCTGCGAAGCGGTGTACGCGGACCAGGTGGCCGACCGACCCGGCATGCCGGCCCGCCGGCCCGGATGGGAGCGCCTGGCCGTACTCGCGCCCCAGGGCGGCGGCCGCGACGGCGGCTCGCCGCTCCGGTGCGTCGTCGCCGAGCGGGACGGGACGACGGTCGGGTACGCCCGGTTCCACCACACGCCGCAGTGGGACGTCTCGGGCGCGCGCGGCACGATCGTGCTGCGCGACCTGGACGCCGTGGATCCGGCCGCGTACGCGGCGCTGTGGCGCTTCCTCTTCGACATCGACCTGACGTCGACGCTCGTGGCGCAGAACCGCCCCGTGGACGACGCGTGGCAGCACTTCGTCTCGGACGTACGCCGGTGCGAAAGGCAGCTGCGGGACGGGCTGTTCGTCCGGCTCGTCGATGTGGGCGCCGCCCTGGAGGCCCGCGCGTACCGCGCTCCGGTCGAGATCGTCTTCGAGGTCGAGGACCCCTTCTGCCCCTGGAACGAAGGCCGCTGGCGGCTCACGGCGGACACGGACGGCGCGTCGTGCACGCGCACCCGCGCGCCGGCCGATCTGCGCCTGCCGGTACGGACACTGGCCTGCGCCTACCTCGGCGGCGTCTGTCTGACCGCCCTGGCACGCGCCGGGCGGGCGGGCGAACTGCGGAACGGAACGCTCGCGCGGGCCTCGTCGGCCTTCGGCCACGACACCGCCCCCTGGTTGCCACACTCCTTCTGAGGAATCCGCCACGTGAAGGACCTGACGCGAAACTGCTCCGCAATTGACAGTTGAGGCCGAGCGGCGGCCGGGTGCGGTGATGATGGGCCCGACATGGCCGAAGCCTCTGCGGGGACGCGCTCGTGTCCGCGGCCTTCGGGGCGGGGCGGACAGGGGCCGCGGGCTGCCGTCCGTTCGGTGCCGGTCCGCGTGCCCTCCCGGCTCGGGGCCCGTCCGCGCCGGCCCGGACGGTACCTGGTCCCGGCAGCCGTCGCGGCGAACGTGGCGACGATGCTGTGTCACGCCGTGGTGCCTCGGGGGCCTCCTCGCCGACGCGCAGGAGACGTTCCCCAGATTCTGACGGGCCGTCGGCCACAGGTCGAGGCCCGTCACGCGTACCGAGAGGGTTCTCCATCATGACCGGATCACACACACCTCCCCGGCTCCGCAGGCTGGGTATCGCGGCCGTCGGCGCCCTGGTGGTCGTGGGGGCGGCGGCCGGCCCGGCGGCCGCGCACGCCGAGGTCACGGCCTCCGACCCGCGTGCGCTCGCCGAGAACGTGACGCTGTCGTTCACCTCGGAGGCCGAGTCGGAGACCGCGGGCATCTCGGAGTTGCGGGTCGTCCTTCCGAAGGGCATCGCTCCGGAAGCCGTCACGCTGAAGGACGCACCGAAGGAGTGGAAACTGACGCCCACGCCGGACGGGTACGCGATCGGTGGCCCGGCTCTGGCGACCGGCACGGACGCCGAGTACAGCGTCACCGTGCGCCAGTTGCCCGACGCGAAGTCCCTGGCTTTCAAGACCTTGGAGACCTACGGCGACGGCAAGGTCTCCCGCTGGATCGAGGTGCCCACCGACGGCGAGAAGGTCGACAACCCCGCCCCCGTGCTCGAGCTCGCAGCGGCGGCCCCGGGCGCCGTGCCGCTCGCCCCCGGCAGCCCCTCGCCGGCACCGTCGCCGAGCGCGGCCGGGGCCTCCGCCCAGCCCTCGAACGCGGCTCCGTCGGCCGAATCCGTCGCGGCCGCGCGTGCGCGGGCGACGAGCGAGAAGGACGCGGGGAGCGGCACCGGGGCCGTCGTGGGAGCGATCGCCGCCGCACTCCTGCTCGCCGCCGCCGGCACCTTCTGGTGGGTGCGCCGCGACCGTAGCGAGGCCTGACAGGACCGGTCGGAGCCGGTGCGCGGCCTACTCCGCGTACCGGCCCCGCCCGCGGGTCATCTCGGCACCGGCGTGACGCGGACGGTCTCGCGCACCGTGACCTGGTCGATCTCGGTGGTGCGGACGGTGATGTTCAGGGTCCACTCGCCGGGCATCGGCAGCCGCAGGTCGTAGGCGGCCCAGTACCCCTTCTGGTTCTTGAGCCTGGCGTCGAGCGGGCCGATCCCGAGTTCTTCCTGGGTGAGCGTGAGGCGGAGTTCCGGCACCGAGGCGAGGCCGCCGTCGGCGCTGAAGACGACGGCTTCGACCGTGTTCTCCCCGACCTGCCCCGGCGCCAGCGTGATCTGTACCGTGCCCTGGTGATGGGCCGTGCCCATGTCGAAGGGCACCGTGATCACCTTCACCCCCGGATCCGCCGCGGCGGCCACCGCCGCGGCCCGCTCACCGGCGGCGCGGCTGGGCTGGGTGCCGGTGAGCAGGGTGGTGATCACCAGGACCACGACACCGAGCACGGCTTCGACGGTCACCACGCGGCGCAGGCCGCGCCGGTAGGTGTCGGCCTGGGCGGCGGGCGGCGGGGGCTGGTCGCTCGGCCCGTCCCCGGCAGGTGCGTCGGACGCTGGGTCGGGGTCCTGTTCCGCCGGAGTGGCGGGCGCGCCCACCGTCTGGGCCACCCGTGCCCGCTCGGAGGCGGCCACCCTCACCGGCATCCTGGCCCGCGCCGCCTCGTGGACGAGACGGGCGGTCCAGCGGCGGGAGAACGAGGCCACCCACACCACGAGGACCACGACGGCGACCTTCACGACGAGGGTCTTCCCGTACGACGTGGTGTACAGCGCTTCCCACGAGCCGACCTGCCGCCAGGACTGGTACACCCCGGTGCCGACCAGTACGGCCACGGCCTTGAAGGCCAGGCCGGAGAAGCGGGCGATCGCGGAGGCCGGGAGGTCCTGGCCGGCGGGTCCACGGCTTCGGAGGAGGAGCAGCAGCGTGATCAGGCCGCCCAGCCAGACCCCCATGGCCAGCAGGTGCAGCACCGCGGCGGGCATGGCCAGCGCCACCTGGATACCGGCGGCGGCGTGTTCCGCGAAGGCCCAGGTCACCGCCAGGGCCACGGCCAGCAGCGCGGCGGCCGGTCGGACCCGGCTCCCGAACTCCGGCGGTGGTGAGCCGTGCTCGGCGCGGTCGAGCCGTCGGGCCGAGCGCCGGAGCCACACGGCCGCGACCACCAGCAGCGCGAGCCGTGCCACCAGCGCCCCACCGGACCTGCCGGTGACGGTCCGGCCCAGCTGGGCCAGGTCGAACGCCGAGGTCACCGAGCCGGCCGTCTCGTACGGACCGCGGAGCAGCACCAGGGCCACCGTGGACGCCGTCAGGGCCGACCACCCCACGGTCAGCAGCCTGCGTACCGGACGTGCCGCGCCCGCGGCGGGCCAGCACAGGAGGACGAAGGCGGCGGCTCCCACGAGGAGGGCCAGACCGCTGTAGGCGACGTGGCGGAGCACCCCGTACAGGCGGCCGACGGGTGTCTCGTCCGGTGAGTCGGTCGCCACCACGGCGGCGGTCTCGGACGGCTGCCCGATGGAGAAGACGAACGCGCCGGAGATCGGATGGCCGTCGGCGGAGACGACCCGCCATGCCACCGTGTAGGTGCCCTGGGGCAGGGTGCCGGACAGGGCTACCCGCGCGGTGTTCTCCTTGCCGTCGACGTGCTGCGCGGGGCGCGGGTTCACGCGCTCGTTCTCCGGCGACAGGACTCTCAGCGAGTCGTCGGAGAAGCTGACGGACTCGGTGAAGGTGAGGGTGACGTGCTGCGGCCCGGTCTTCAGGACGCTGCCGTCGGCGGGATCGGAGCCGCTCAGTCCGGCGTGCGCGGAGGCCGCGCCCGCCCCGCCGAGGAGCAGGGCGAGTACGGCGGCGACCAGGATCAGGACGGTCAACGGCCTCCTCGTGGGAGGCGATCCACTGGGCATGTAGGCACAGTCTCCGAAGGGGCGGCGGCGAGATGTGGACGATAGTGCCGCCGACCGGGTGACCACGCGGTTTGAGCAACTTCGGCTAAAGACGGCGAAGAATGCTCGACTCGGGTCTCTTTCCCTGTACGGGGCTCCTCCCCCTCCCGCCGCCGCCCCCTGCCGTCCTCCCGCTCAGTTGTCGCGGCTCGGGAGGATCTCCTTCACCTTGGCGACGGCGAAACCCCATCCCTGCGCCAGGGTCGGCTTGCCCGGTACGGCCACTTCCTCCGGGTTCGTCAGCACGTCCAGCAGGACCGGGCCCGGGGTGTCGAACGCCCGGCGCACAGCGGCGTGGAGGTCGGCCGGATCGGTGACGCGGATCCCGGTGAGGCCGAGGGCCGTGGCGACGGCGGCGAAGTCGGGGTTGTCCAGCTCGGTGCCGAATTCGGGCAGGCCCGCCTGCTCCTGCTCCAGCTTGACCATGCCCAGTCGGCGGTTGTCGAAGACGACCAGCTTCACCGGCAGCCGGTACGTCGCCAGGGTCATCAGATCGCCGAGCAGCATGCCGAGGCCGCCGTCACCGCAGAGGGCGACGATCTGGCGGTCGGGCGCCCAGAGCTGGGCGCCGATGGCCTGGGGCATGGCATTGGCCATCGAGCCGAGGTTGTACGAGCCGATCAGGCGCCTGGTCCCGCGCATGGACACGAAGCGGGAGAGCCAGACGGTGGCCATCCCGGTGTCGGAGGTGAACACGGCGTCCTCGGCCGCGTACGCGTCCACTGCGGCGGCCAGCGCCTCGGGCCGGATGTCGTGGTCGGGGTTGTCCAGTACCGCGCGCAGCTTGCCGGTCCAGCGGTGCTCGTGGCCGGGGTCGGCCAGCCGGCGCCCGCCGTCCTCCCACCGCAGGAACCGCTCCCGGGCGTCGTCCAGGTGCGCACGGTCCGGAACCCCCTTCAGCAGCGGGAGCAGGGCGCGCAGGGTGGCACCCACGTCGCCGGCGAGGCCCACGTCCACGGGGACCCGGCGCCCCAGGTGCTCCTCGCGGGCGTCGATCTGGACCACCTTGCAGTCCTTCGGGTACCACTCCCGGTAGGGGAAGTCGGTGCCCAGCATGAGGAGGACGTCGCCGTGGTCGAGGGCGTGGGAGGCGGCGGGGTTGCCGATCAGGCCGGTCTGGCCGACCTGGAAGGGGTTGTCGTCCTCGAATCCCTCCTTCGCCTTGAGGGTGAGCACCATGGGCGCGGAGAGGAGGTCGGCGGTCCGGAGGACTTCGGCGCGGGAGGCGCGGGCTCCGCAGCCGACGAGCAGGGTGACGCGGGACGCCGCGTTCAGGAGTTCGGCGGCCTCGGCGAGGGCCGGCTCGTCGGGCCGGGTGACGGCACGCTCCAGGGTGAAGCGCGCCGGACGGTCGTCGCCGAGCTCCTGGTCGCCGAGGTCGCCGGGCACGGTCAGGACGGCGACGCCGCCCCGGGTCACGGCGGCGCGTACGGCGTCCTCCAGCATCCGCGGCATCTGCTCCGGGGAGGTGACGGTGGCCCGGTGGACGGCGACGTCGCGGAACAGCAGGTCGTTGTCGACCTCCTGGAAGTAGTCGCTGCCCATCTCGGCGAGCGGTACCTGTCCGCAGATCGCGAGGACCGGGGTACGGCTCTTGGCGGCGTCGTAGAGCCCGTTGAGGAGGTGTACGGATCCGGGTCCGACCGTGCCCATGCACACGCCGAGGGTGCCGGAGAGCTGTGACTGCGCCCCCGCCGCGAAGGCCGCGGCCTCTTCGTGCCGGCAGCCGACCCAGGTGAGGCCGTCGGTGGTGCGGATCGCGTCGGTCAGAGGGTTCAGTGCGTCCCCGACGACGCCGAAGACGTGCCGGACGCCCAGGTCCTCCAGTGCGTCGACGATCGCGCGGGCCACGGTTCGTGCCACGGGAGTGTCCTTTCCCTCGGTCTCAGTGGGTGAAGCGGTCGGGGTCGGCCGCCCGCCAGTCGGATGCCCAGGCCTCGGGCACTGATGCGAGCAGTTGTCCCGGGGTGAGCCATTCGTGCAGTTCGGCGTACGAGCGCACGGTGTAGGGGTCGACCCGTTGGAGCAGGTGGTGGGGGCGCAGCTGGGACGGGCTGTCGACGCCCATCGCCGCCATGATCCGAAGAGCGCTCAGGACGGTGGCCTTCTGGTAGCGCTCGACGCGTCGCGACTTGTCGCCGACGTCGACGGCTCGGGCCCGCCGCCGGTCCTGGGTGGCGACCCCTACGGGACAGGTGTTGGTGTGGCAGCGCTGGGCCTGGATGCATCCGATCGCGAACATCATCGCGCGGGCGGCGTTGGTGTAGTCGGCGCCCTGGATCAGGCGTTTGACGAGGTCGCTCCCGGTGGCGACCTTGCCGGAGGCCCCGATGCGGACGCGGTCGCGCAGCCCGACGCCCACGAGGGCGTTGTGTACGGTCATCAGCCCCTCGCCGAGCGGCAGGCCGACGTGGTCCGCGAATTCCAGCGGGGCCGCGCCCGTGCCGCCCTCCGCTCCGTCGACGACGATGAAGTCGGGTGTGGTGTCCTCCTCCAGCATGGCCTTGCACACGGCGAGGAACTCGCGGCGGGAGCCGACGCACAGCTTGAACCCGACGGGTTTTCCGCCGGCCAGCTCGCGCATCCGCGCCAGGAAGCGGACCAGTTCGCGCGGGGTGGTGTAGACGCGGTGGAAGGGTGGGGAGACCACGGTGCGTCCTCGGGGAACGCCGCGGACCTCCGCGATCTCCGCGTTCACCTTGGCGCCCGGCAGTACGCCGCCCATGCCGGGCTTGGCGCCTTGGCTGATCTTCAGCAGGACGCACTTGACCTGCTCGTGCGCCGCCTTCTCCGCGAACTGGCGCGGGTCGAAGTCGCCCTTCTCGGTACGGCAGCCGAAATACCCGGTGCCGATCTCCCAGACGAGGTCCCCGCCGGGGCCGAGGTGGTGTGCGGAAAGACCGCCCTCGCCGGTGTCCTGGGCGAAGCCGCCCAGCCGGGCGCCGGTGTTGAGGGCCCGTACGGCGTTGGCGGACAGGGAGCCGAAACTCATCGCCGACACGTTGAGCAGGGCCATGTCGTACGGCTTGGTGCAGCCGGGGCCGCCGATCCGGACCCGGGGCGGATCGAGGCGCACCGGGCGGGGGGCCATGGACGGGGTGAGGTATTCGCTGCCGGGCTGGTGGAGGTCGCGTTCGGTACCGAAGGGCTCCTCGTCGTCGGTGCCCTTGGCACGTTCGTAGACGATGCTGCGGGTGTCCCGGTCGAAGGGGCGGCCGTCGAAGTTCCGCTCGACGAAGTACTGCTGTATCTCCGGACGTAGCGCCTCCATGGCGAACCGCAGGTTCCCCAGGAGGGGGTAGTTCCGCAGGAGGGAGTGTCGGCGCTGCACGAGGTCGTGGAGGGCCAGGGCCACGAGCGCCCCGAGCAGGACGAGGAGAAGTATTTTCAGCACATCGCGCGTGTGTCCCGAACCCCGGCCGTCAACCGCGTCGGGCGATTCACACGGGAGGCGCGGAATGCCGGGCGTGTTCGGTGGGTACGCGAGCCGGTCACCCGTTGTCTTGTGGAGGTCCCCTTGCTGTCCTCGCTCTCCGACACGATCTCGACGCACCTCGCCGTGGCCGACCATCTCCTGCCGGTACCGACGCGGGCCGTCTACGACCCGTCCGACCCCTACGCGGTCCGGTTCGACTTCATGCTGGACGCCGAGACTCCCACCCCCTGGCACTTCGAGCGGGACATGCTGGCCGAGGGGGTGCGCCGGCCCGTGGGAGAGGGCGACATCAGCCTGCGCCCCCACTGGTCGGACGGACATCGCACGCTGGTCATGCAGCTGTGGGGAGACACACCGGCCGGCTACGAGTCCGCGGTGCTGATCGTCGACTCCGCGCAGGTGAGCTGCTTTCTCGAGCAGTCCTACGGGTTGGTTGCCCGGGGATCCGAGTCCTGGGACATCGACGGGTTCCTCGACAGCATCCGGTGCGCGGAATGAGGCCGGGCGTCCGGGTGCCAGGGGTTCCCGGCGTCCGGGTGACGGGGTTTCCGCGTTTCCGGTGGCACGGTTCGGGCAGCCGCCGCTCGGGGGATCCGACGCACAGCACAGGAGGTATCCGCCATGGAAGACCAAGGCGGCGCCGGCGGCGCCCCGCTCCACCACCATGACCACGAGCACGAGCACGACGAGCAGCGACGTCGCGGGACACCCCGCACCGCGTCCTCCAAGGACGAACCGCCCGTACGGGCGGCGGACACGGACGAAGCCGCCCGCTTGGACCGGCCGGGTGCCGGCGCCGAGCCCGTACAGGAGCAGCGCCGTCCCGGGCGGGAGCACCGACCGCCCCGGCACTGATCGCCACGGCCCCCCAGGGATCGCTGCCAGGCCGGTCGGCCTGGCAGCGGCTGCGCCGGCCATCGCTCACCTCGCCCGGGTCAACCGGGCCATGTGCCCGTGACGCGCCGCGTCGCCACCGCACCGGAGCGGTCGACGGCGGCCTTGACGGCCGCGAAGATCGCGCCCTGCAGGGCCGCGGCGATCAGGATCTCCCGCCAGGAGCGGTCCTCGTCGGTCGCCTCGGGAGCGTCGTCCGCCCCTTCGATCAGCTTCCAGATCTGCTTGAACACCAGTCCCGCGAGTGCGCCGCCGACGGCGCCCAACGCCGACCCGACCGGCTTGTACGCGATCGCCGACGCCCTCATCGGTGCCTCCTACGATTGTCCCTACGATTGCCCCGCACCAGCAGGAACACGATCAGCGCGGCTCCGATCGTGAGGAGTGCGGCCCGGCCCGCCTTGTCGCGGACCGGGGCGGGGGTCTTCTCCGCCGCCAGGTGGGCGACGTGTTCGACCCCGTCCCGGATCTGTCCTGTCACCAGGGCGGCCTTCTCCGTGGCCTGTTCCTTCACGGCGGCCGTGCGCTGCCGGGCCTGGGCCGCGACATCGGCCTTCGCGGCCAACGCTTCGACGGTGCGGCCGAGTTGATCGCGGGTGTGCTCGATGCGATCCCGGAGTTCCTCCGGAGAGGGTTCGTCGGCGGTGCGTCGTTCGGCGCCGGATTCACCGGTCATCGGTGTGCCTTCTCCCTGATCTCGGCCAGGTCGGCCTTGAGGCTCTCCATCGTCTGCTCGGGTGCCGGCGTACCGGCCTTGGTGATCTGCCGCTTGCCCACCATCGCCACCACGGCCGCGGCCACGGCCAGCAAGGCGGTGGCGATCAGGGCCGAGGCCCAGACGGGAAGCACCAGGGCCAGTGCGGCGATCCCCGCCACGACCAGGGCCTGGGCGGCCAGGACGCCGAGGAGTCCGGCTCCGCCGAACAGGCCTCCACCGGTCCCGTACCGCTTCGACTTCCGCGTCATCTCCACCCGCGCGAGCTGCATCTCCTGGTGCACCAGCTCGGAGATCTGCTGGGACGCCCGGGAGACCAGCACGCCCACCGAATCATCGGCGGGGCGACTCCTCTGTTCGATCGTGGCCACTGCTTTCCACCTCGTTCTCGAGTCGATCGGATACTTCTCGTTCCCGACCGCCGGAAGGGGCGCAGGGTCCCTCCATGCGGCGACGGTCCTCGTCGTTCCATGCCCTGGTGTCGCGGGGCCGGACGTACGGCACCTCGTGCTCGGGCAGCCCTCCCGCGATCGCCCGTCGGCGGGTCAGTTCCGCGTCGAACTCCAGGCCGAGGAGGATGGCGAGGTTGGTGATCCACAGCCACACCAGGAAGACGATCACGCCCGCGACCGTGCCGTACGTCTTGTTGTACGACGCGAAGTTCGCGACGTAGACGGCGAAGCCGGCCGAGGTGATCATCCAGATCGCCAACGCCAGGAAGCTGCCGGGGGTGACCCACGCGAAGCCGCGCCCCTTGGCGTTCGGAGCGGCCCAGTACAACAGCGCGATCATGGCCGTGACGAGCAGGACCAGGACCGGCCACTTCGCGATCGACCAGGCGGTGAGCCCGGCGTCACCCACGCCGAGCGCCTCTCCGGCCCTGCGGGCCAGGCCCCCGCTGAAGACCACGATCAGTGCGCTCGCACACGCCAGGAGCATGAGCGTGACGGTCAGCGCCAGGCGAAGCGGAAGGATCTTCCACACCGACCGGCCCTCGGGCACGTCGTAGACGGCGTTCGAGGCGCGGATGAAGGCCGCGACGTAGCCGGAAGCGGACCACAGGGCGACGACCAGGCCGACGACGGCGACCAGTGAGCCGACCCCGCTGCGGCCCTGCAGTTGCGTGACGGCGTCGCTGAGCACGTCCCTGACCGAGCCGGGCGCCAGTCGTTGCAGGTCCTCCAGCACCCGTCGGGTCGCGGACTCGCCGGCGATGCCCAGCAGGGACACGAGGACCAGGAGGGCGGGGAAGAGTGCCAGCACCCCGTAGTAGGTCAGGGCCGCCGCCCGGTCGGCCAGCTCGTCGTTCTGGAACTCCCGCGCCGTGCCGCGCAGCACGGCACGCCAGGATCCTTTCGGTAGATCGGTGGGCCGGTCGGGGGCGCGTTCGCGCACGTGGTCGTCGGGACCGGCGCCGGCATTGACTCCGGTGTCCGGACGCTCGTCTTCCGCGCCGGGGTCCGGCGTCGAGTTCCGCTCCATACCCTGCGGGTTTCCGCCGCGACGGGACTCATGCACCGAGATGCGATTCTGGGCGATATGTGCCCTCCACCCGGCGGGAGGAGGATGAGATGAGCGCACCGAGGGACGGCCGCGGGACCGGATCGTCAGGTCCGAGGCCTTCGGTGGTCGGTGAAGGAGGCCGGTCGTGGTCACATCCGGGGCGTCCCAGGTCGAGCCCGGTCCGGCGAGGGTGGCTCCCTCCGAGCCCGGTGGTCTGCTGGACGTGCTGAGCGTGGCCGCGGTGGTCCTGGACGCCAAGGGACGCATCACCCTGTGGAGCCCTCAGGCGCAGGACCTGTTCGGCTGGTCGGCCGAGGAGGCGCTGGGCAGCTACGCGGCCGAGTTGCTGGTCACGGACGAGTACGTCGACCTGGTCCTCGACCTGTTCGCCAAGGTGATGGCCGGTGGCGGCGCCTGGGCGGGCGTCTTCCCCGTGCGGCACAAGGACGGCTCCGCGCGATTGGCGGAGTTTCGCAACATGCGGCTGCAGGACGAACACGGCGGCGTGTACGCCCTGGGGATCGCCTGCGACGAGGCCGTCGTACGGGGTGTGGAGCGTGACCTGGCCCTGTCGGTGCCGCTGGTGGCCCAGTCCCCGCTCGGGCTGGCGGTGCTGGACACCGACCTGCGGTACGTGCTGGTCAACCCGATGCTGGAGCGGATCAACGGGATACCCGCCGAGGAGCATCTCGGCCGTACGCCCCGAGAGGCGCTGCCGTTCCTCGACACCGAGGTGATCGAGGCTTCCATGCGCCAGGTCCTGGAGACCGGCGCACCGCTGCTCGACCAGTACGGCATCGGGCGCACACCCTCCGATCCCGGCCGGGAGCGCGCCTGGTCGGGCTCCTACTACCGGCTGGAGGACCCCCGCGGGCGGGTGATCGGTGTCGCCCTGGTGGTGGTGGACGTCACCGACAGCTACCGGGCGGCCCGGGAGGCCGCCGAGGCACGGCGACGCCTGGACCTGATCGCCCGGGCGTCGGTGACCGTCGGGACCACCCTGGACCTGGAGCGCACGGCCCGAGAGCTCGCCGACCTCGTCGTGGCCGAGCGCGCGGGCCTGGCCGACCTCGCCTCGGTCGACGTCCTCGACTCGGTCCTGGAAGGCGGTGTGGCGACGACGCCCGGCCCCCGGACCGGGCGGGCGCTGTTCATGGCCCTGGCGGTGGCCGCGGCCTACGAGACGGCCTCCGTGCGCGCCGCCGACCCGGTGGGCGAGCGCACCACGTACGCCGCCGAGCGCCTGGTCACCCGCTGCGTGAGTACCGGGCGTCCTGTGCTGGTGTCGCACATCACCGGCACGGACCTGGCGCACATCGCGCGCGACGGAGCCGCCGCGAACCTCCTCGCCCGGGAGGGCGCCCACTCCTACCTGGCCGTACCGCTGATCGCACGCGGCCAGGTGCTCGGGGCGCTCGGCCTGCTCCGCACCCGTAATCCGCTCCCCTTCGACCACGACGACGTGACCCTGGCCGGCGAGCTGGCCACTCGCGCCGCCATCGCCATCGACAACGCCCGTTGGTACCAGCACGCCACCGACACCGCCCTGACCCTGCAGCGCCACCTGCTCCCCCAGCCCCCGCCCCGGTCCGCCGGCCTTCGGATCGCCTACCGCTACCAGCCCGCCGCGGCGGCCAGCGGGATCGGCGGCGACTGGTTCGACGCGATCCCGCAGCCGAAGGACAAGACGGCCCTCGTGGTCGGCGACGTCATGGGGCACGGCGTGCACGCCGCCGCCACCATGGGACAGCTGCGGACGGCCACCCGTACGCTGGCGGACCTCGGTCTCGACCCGGCCCGGGTGCTGCGCCACCTCGACCACATCACCGCCGAGTTGGACCAGACCATCGCGACCTGCGTCTATGCCACGTGGGACCCACACCGCTCCCGCTGCCGCGTCGCCCTCGCCGGCCACCCGCCCCCCGTCCTCGTCCGCGCCGGGCAGAGCCCCGAACTGCTGGCCCTTCCCGCCGGTGTGCCGCTCGGCACGGGCGGCCTGGGCGGCGCCGACTTCGAGACGACGGTCCTCGACCTGATCCCCGGCGACCGGCTGGTCCTGTACACCGACGGCCTCGTCGAGACCCGTGACGACGCCTTGGACGACCGTCTCGACCTGCTCCTCGGTCTCCTCACCTGCACCGGCCTCCCCCTGGAGGCGACCTGCGACCGGCTGCTGTCCGCGCTACGACACCCCGACGCGTCCGACGACGTCGCCCTCGTGATCGCCCACGTACGGCCCCACCCACCCCTCGACGCGCCGGGCGCACCGACCTGACCTGCTCCAGTGCCGTGACCGGGAAGGTTCACCGGGTAGCGACGCCCGGCACGGCACTAGCGAGCGCCGAGGACGTCGTCGAGATGAGGCAGGACGTGGTGGGCCCACGCGTCGTCGTGGCGCTCGGCTCCGACCTCGTCGTAGAAGCCGGTGTGCGTCAGCCGAAGTCGCGTCCCACCGTCCGGTGACGGCTCCAGTTCGACGGTGACGACCGTCTCGGCGCCGTCCGTGCCCATGGCTCCCGTGACCCAGGTCAGCCGCACCGACTTGTGCGGATCCAGGGCCAGGAACCTCCCGTAGTGCGGATGGAAACGGTCCTCGTGCCGGGTGACGAACACGAACGGCTCGTCCACCGCGGCCCGCATCCGCACCATGCCCGGCTCCGCGAACCAGGTGTCGAAGCCCTCGGTCCAGGCCTCGTACACCGCCTCGGGCGATGCCTTCATCACCCGCTCCACCACCAGGCCGTACGGGCGCGCCTCGACGCCGGGTTCGGGCAGGCGACCGGTCCCCATCATCATGTATCTCCTCGATCACGGTACGTTCCGCTATTTTCGGGCATATCGGATGATTCCCTTCGCGCAGACACGAGGACGGGGCACGGGGCGTGGGCCAGGCAGTGCCGTGCCACCGAGGGGCGCAGCGCGCGGAGGCGGGCGGGCCGTCGCCGAAGGCCGTGTCCAGGGTTTCCCGCAGCCGCTCGACGGCGGCGTCACGGCAGCCCGTGAGCGGGGGCGTACCACCGACGGAGCCCATGGAACCGGGCCCGCCGAAGGGCGGTTGCCAGGCCAGGACGACCCACAGTTCCGCGTCCCGCGCCGGCTTCCCAGGGATCCGCTCCTCGTCGGCTCTCGCCGCCCATGGAACGGCGGTGGCGGGCCTCCCGACCCCCTCGCTGATGCGTTTCTGACGCCGGGACGGGAAACCCGTACGGCTCCCTGACGGCCCGGTCCGGCCTCCGTCAGCGACGCGTATGGAGTGGGCCGCTGCCCGTCAAGGTGGCGTCAGGGAGCCACCCGGACGCCACGGAAGCGGGGATAGCTTCGAACGGACGCCGCCCGGGCCGCCTCCCCGCGACCGGGGCGTCGTCACCCATCGTTCGCGGTGTCCCCAGGGAGGGCCCCATGTGTCTGTTCCGGTACGAAGACGACCCCGAGCCCGAGGAACCCGTCCCGGCCGGGCTGCTGTACGTGCCCGTCCGGCCGGGAAACGGGATCGGGTCGGGGACGGTGATCCGGCTGTTCCGCACTCCGTTGGGCGCACGCACGGCCGTCGGTTTCACCTGCGCGGAGCGGCTGGCCGCGACCCTCGGCAAGGGCCAGAGCTACCTCCGTCTGTCCGAGTCCCTGCTGCGGGAACTGTGCGAACCGCTCGGCGCGGAGCTGATCACCGTCGATCCGACGCTGTCGGCTCCGGCCGCGACGCCGACGACCCACAGGCCGGACCGTTTCCCGGTCCGCGCCGCATGAGGGGGAACGCCATGACCACTGTCACGCTGCCGGAGGTCACCGCGGGCCCGGACGACCTGTCCGTCTGGCCGACCTCCGCGAACCGCCTTCCGCACGGTGGGCTCGCCGTCGGCGGGGTGTGCCTCGCCGAGATAGCCGAGCGCTTCGACACACCCGTGTACGTACTCGACGAGGGGGAGGTACGGGCCCGCTGCCGGACGTACCGCGACGCGTTCCCCGATGCCGAGGTGCTGTACGCCGCCAAGGCCTTCCTGTCCCGGGCCATGGTCCGCTGGATCGACGAGGAGGGCCTCGGGCTGGACGTCTGCTCGGCCGGCGAGCTCGAACTCGCCGTCACCGCAGGCTTCCCGGCGGACCGCATGGTCCTGCACGGCAACGCGAAGTCCCCGCACGACATCGAGGCGGCGTTGCGCCTCGGGGTGGGCCGGATCGTCATCGACAGCCCCTCCGAGATCGCCCGGCTGGCCGCCGCCGTGGGCACGGGCGGCTCGCAGAAGGTGATGGTCCGGGTGGTCCCGGGCATCATGGCCGGCGGCCACGAGAAGATCCGTACGGGAACCGACGAGCAGAAGTTCGGCCTGGCGCTGTCCGACGGCTCCGCCCAGCACGCCGTCGCCCGGATCCTGGGCCGACGACAGCTCGAACTCGTCGGCCTGCACTGCCACATCGGCTCCCAGATCACCGACGTCAAACCGTACGTCGCGGCCGTGCGCCGCATGGTGGGGCTGATGGCCCGCGTCCGCGACACGCACGGCATCGTGCTGCCCGAGCTGGACATGGGCGGCGGCCACGGCATCGGGTACCACCCCGGTGAACCCGTGCTCGACCTCACCGCACTGGCGCGACGGCTGCGGGCCGAACTCACCGTGAGCTGCGCGGCCGCGAAGCTCCCCGTCCCCCGACTCGCGATCGAGCCCGGCCGGGCCATCGCCGGCCCGGCGGGCGTGGCCCTGTACCGGGTGCTCGCCGTGAAGCGCACCGGCGAGCGCGTGTTCGTCGCCGTGGACGGGGGCATGAGCGACAACCCCCGACCGGCCCTGTACGGGGTCCGGTACGCGCCCCGCCTCGTCGGCCGCCCGAGCACCGCCGAGCCCCGTACGACCACGGTCGTCGGGCGGCACTGCGAGGCGGGCGACATCCTGGCCGCCGACGTGGCACTCCCCGAGGACATCCACCCCGGCGACCTGCTCGCCGTACCGGTCGCGGGCGCCTACCACCTCTCGATGGCCTCCGGCTACAACATGGTCGGCCGCCCGCCCGTCGTCGCCGTCCACGACGGCACGGCCCGTCTCCTCATCCGGCGCGAGACCCTGGCGGACTTCCGCAGCCGGGACATCGGGGATTAGGTCGTCCCTTTCGGATCTTGCCGGGACCGGCAAGATCCGAAAGAGACGGCGTCGGGGGTGTCTTGTCGGTCAGGTCGGATCAGGGGTGAGGGTGAAGGAGCCGAAGGTGCCCTTCGCCGCGAAGAACAACCCGCCGTCGTCGGCGGCCTCCAGCGCGTCCAGGCGCCGACCTGGCAGGGAACACCCCTCCACGATCCGGCCGTCGGGCCCCAGCCGTCGGATGCCGCCGTTGGCGTCTCCCACCAGGAGGCCGTCCGCGTAGGGCAGCGGGTCGGCCACCAGCCGTCGATCCGCCGCGACCGACCACCGCGTCGTCCCGTCGGCAGGATCCACGGCGAGGCACCCCCGGCCGGACCGCACCATCCACACCGAGTCGTGGACGTATCCGAACGCCCAGAACGGATCGTAGGATCCGAGTCGGGCGGGCGCGTCCGCGCCGATCCCGAAGGTCACCAGTGACGAGCTCGCGCAGACCGCCACCACTCGCTCCGCACCGGTCGGGACGAAGGCCGTCCCGTCGGATTCCCTGAGCGGCTCCGGCAGTCGCCACCGCGCCAGGTCGCTCCCGTCGGCCGGATCGAGCAGCACCGCCTCGTGCCCGCTGCCGGTCAGCACCCCGCCGGCCCATGCGAGGGTTCGTAGGGACCTCACCGGCGACGGTGTCGTCCAGCGGACGCCTCCGTCGGCGAGGTCCAGCCCACTCATCGGGGTGTAGCCGCGCCAACCGCCGATCACCACGGTGTCCGAGTGGACCGTGAGGTTCCCCGTCCATCTCGGTGTCGGGGTGTTCCACAGCGTTTCACCCGTCCGCAGATCGATGCAGGACAGCAGGAACGGTGTTTGCGGCAACACCAGCACGCGGTCCCCCGCGAGGACGATCCCGCGCGGCCAGGAACCGAGCGGGACGTCCCAGCGCACGGTGCCGTCGGCGCGCTCCAGGCAGACCAGCCGGGTACGCCGCTCGTGCAGGACGACGCAGTCCGGCCCCACGACGAAGGCGGAAGCGCCGCCCCGCTGGTGCAGTTCGCGCTCCCAGAGCACTGTGGCGATCATCGGGCCATCCCCTCACAAGCGCCGTTCACTACTGTCATGGATGTCACGGAGGAAGGATGTGGACATGGCACTGGTCCAAAAGGGATCGCGGCTCATCACCGTGGACGGCACCACCTACCGGTGGCGCCTGCGCGGACGGCCGACCTACGACCAGGGCCTGGTCCTGTCGCCCCTTACCTACGCGGTCGAGCACGCCCGGACTCCCGGCACCACACTGGTGGTCACCACGGACCGGCCGCACCCGAGCAACTGGATCGGAACAGCCGGCAGACCGGTGCTGCCCGCCCACGTGGCCGACAGCATCCGCACCGCTCTCACCGCAGGCTGGATCCCGGAGAACCCCGGCTCGCCCTTCCACCTCGACGGGTCAGCGGGATTCGTCCCGTTCCGCTGACCCGTCCGCACCTCAGTGCTCGCAGAGCGAGAATTCTCGTTCGTAGAGCTGCTCGTTGTGTTCGTCCACGAAGAACTTGCGTTCCCGCATGAGCTGTTCGCGGTAGTTCTTCGCCTGGTCGAGCGTCATGGTCGACGTGTCGGACCACGGTTGCTGCGGCGGCACATCGGACGTCGAGACGATCCTTTCCGACGGGTCGACCAGGAAGAACGCGAGGATCTTGCGATATCCCGGGCGGGTGGCGTCGGCGAGGCGGAACGAGCCGACACGGTGTTGCAGGACGTTCGGGAAGGCCAGGCAGCGGCCCGCCGGGGTCGAGGCCGATCCCAGTACCTGGTTCAGCGCGTCCTCGTCCTCCAGGCCGTAGACCTCACGCAGACCGTTGTCGTCGTTCTGTTCGTAGTTCGGGTCGTCGAGGGCCGCCCGGAAACTCAGCCGGCTTTCGGTGATGTTCTCGCTGTCCCAGTAGTAGATGCCGGTCGAGACGATGCGCTCGTTCAGCATCCCTTCGACGTGCCAGGATCC
Source organism: Streptomyces sp. NPDC048331 (assembly GCF_043201215.1). Taxonomy (NCBI): domain Bacteria; kingdom Bacillati; phylum Actinomycetota; class Actinomycetes; order Kitasatosporales; family Streptomycetaceae; genus Streptomyces; species Streptomyces sp. NPDC048331. The sequence goes on from NZ_JBICYT010000002.1 coordinate 58,223, forward strand.
GCCGGCGTACTCGGGCTTGTCCGGGGTGAGCTGAATGGTGGCGAGCTTGACGATGACCTGGAGCCGGCGGCCGCGCAGGTCGACCCGGGCGGATGCGTCGGGCACCTCGGGGGCGGTGAATTCCGGGGCGTCCGGTACGACCGGCCGGCGGTTCTCCCACCAGTCGTCCTGTGCCGTCTCCCATGTACGCCGAGCCGCCGCGTAGGCCTCGGCGTCACTGTAGTCGGACTTGTTCGGGCACTCCGGTTCCGAGTCGTACCAGCCGTAGGGATCGGCCTCGATCCGCAGGGGCCTGGGGTGGCGCAGATCGGTGAGCACGTTCTCCAGCAGCGGGCGCATGCGCGCGAACAAGTCCGGCAGGACGTCCGCCAGTTCGCGGTGCTTTTCGGGGTGGATGTTGTTGACGTACGAACGGAAGGTGACAGCGCCGTCCTCGCTCACGTCCACGTCCGTGGGCAGCCACTGGAACTGCTCCGAGAACTCGTATTTCGAATAGCGGTCCGTCGGGTTCCGCCAGGCCTGCTCGGGCGCCCCGCTCGCCTCTCTCACCAGGCAGAACAGTGAGGGATGAACCAGATCCAGCACCTGGCCGTCGGAGCCCGGGTGCCAGTCCTGTTCCGCGTCGGGGACCTGCTCCAGGACCTGGACCGCCTCGCGCAGTCGGGTCCTGAGCTTGTCGTCGATCAGAGTGTCCGACTGCCACACCCCGTCGGCGGCGGACACCTCGATGCCGGTTCGTCCGTCCCGCAGCGCGGCGTAATGCACGAGTTCGTCGAGCACGTAACGCACCTGCGCCTCGGTGAGGCCCTGCGCGACCGCTTCCCGCGTCCACCGGGCGACGATGTCGGCATCGTTCATCTTGTCGAACCACCCCGGCTTCGCCCGAATGTGCGCGCTGCACTGCATCAGCTGAAGTTCCCGAAGCGTTCTGGGGGTCGCGAACGCTATGGAACGGGATGTTTGAAAGGGCAGCGGGAAGGCAGACAGGCCAGACAATTCTCTTGGTCCTCCGAGTCGGTGTGCGGTGGCGGGAAGAATACTTCAGCGGACTGACAAGGAGCCTTCCGACCATCGGCGCGCGGATTCCTGCCCGGTTGCCGTCTCACGGCGCCCGCCCGTGGCGGTCACGCCCGCGGTCTTCGCGGTGGCCGGTGCGCCCGGAGCAGGGTACGGGCCGAAAATGACATCCGGTTCTCCCGGCCACGACCTACTCTGATCATCACCTCGGACGCGGCCCCCACGCCGCGCCTCCGTCGTGAGCACCTCTTCCTCGTCTCCCCCTGCGCTCGGCCGCATCCGCTCCACGTGGCTCGGTCGGTCCCGTGCGTCGAACGTCGCCGGGCGGACGGGAGAGCCGCGAACGACCCCATCACACCTAAGGCACCCCATGGACAGCGAGCGCATTCAGGACTGCCTGGACCTGATCCACCAGGCACGGCAGCTACCCGTGGACGATGCTCGGCGCGGCCTGCTGGAACAGGCTGCCGGCGAACTCGTCCGCGACGGCCGGCTTCGACGCCGGGCCGAGGCACGCGCCGCACGGGCCGCGGCCGACGCCGAGTTGCTCGCCGCCACCGCGATGGGCGCGCCGGACCGTGTCATGGACGCCGCGTTGTCCGCCCGCACCGTGCACGAACGGGCCCTGACGGTCGGTGAATACGTGCGGCTTCGTCCCGGACCTTCCGCCGCGACGCGCCCGCTGCTGAACCGCCCCCAACGCTGCTACGTCTGCAAGAACCACTACCGGCAGGTCCACGCGTTCTACCACCTGCTGTGTCCCGAGTGCGCCGACGAGAATCTCGCCCACCGCACGAGCCGCACCGACCTCACCGGTCGTCGTGCGCTGCTGACCGGCGGGCGCGTCAAGATCGGCCACCAGGTCGCGCTGATGCTTCTTCGGGACGGTGCCGAACTCACCGTGACCAGCCGCTTCCCCCAGGACACGGTGCGTCGGTTCGCGGCGGCCCCCGACGCCGAGCGGTGGTGGCACCGGCTGCGGATCGCCGCCCTCGACCTGCGCGATCCCCGGCAGGTGCTCGCCTTCACGGACCACCTGCTCGCCCAGGGGCTGCCTCTGGACGTCCTGATCAACAACGCGGCGCAAACCCTACGCCGCTCCCCTCAGGCGTACTCCGCGCTGTCCGCCGCCGAGACCACGCCCCCGCCCGCCCCCACCCCACTCACCGCGCCGCGGATATGGACCGCTCCAGGATTCTCCGTACCCGGCCCGCGCACCGCGGTTCCGGCGTGGACGGCGGAACTGGCCCCGCACGTGCGGGTGCCCGAGGCCTTGCCCGGTACCGCGCACACGGCTGACACCGCGGTGGCCGTCACGCCGCCTCAGGCGGCCGTCGACGAGGCGGGGCTGCTGCCGGAGACCGCGGCGACCAACTCCTGGACGCTACGTCTGGGACAGATCGACCCGACCGAGCTGCTGGAGGTCCAGTTGGTCAATGCCGTCGCGCCGTTCCTGCTCGCCGACCGCCTGCTGCCGCTTCTCGACGCCTCCCCGCACCCCCACCGGTACCTCATCAACGTATCGGCGGTGGAAGGCCAGTTCACCGTGCGCAACAAGACCGGCGACCATCCGCACACCAACATGGCCAAGGCCGCCCTGAACATGCTCACCCGTACCAGCGCCGCCGAACTGGCCACCCGCGGCATCCACACCTGCAGCGTCGACACCGGCTGGGTCACCGACGAGAAGCCCCTCCCCGCCCGGGAACGGCACGCCGCCACCGGCTGGCGCCCGCCGCTGGACACCGTCGACGGCGCGGCCCGTGTCTACCACCCCATCGTGCAAGGACAGGCCGGCGCGCCCGTCCACGGCATCCTCCTCAAGGACTACCGGCAGGTCCCTTGGTGAACGCGATGTCCGCCGCCGCGCCGGAGTGCCCCTGCTCCGCCGTGGGCAGGGGGAACTCCGTCCAGACGGTCTTGCCGTCCCGGGTGTAGCGGGTGCCCCATCGCTCGGTGAGTTGGGCCACCAGGAAGAGACCTCGTCCACCCTCATCGGTGGTGCGCGCCCGCCGTAGGTGCGGAGCGGTGCTGCTGCTGTCGGAGACCTCGCAGATCAGACCGCGGTCGCGGATGATGCGCAGGGTGACCGGCGCGCCGCCGCCGTACCGGTAGGCGTTGGTGACCAGTTCGCTGACGACCAGTTCGGCGGTGAACGCCGCCTCCTCCAGGCCCCAACCGCTCAGCGTGGCCTGCGTCAGGTGCCGGGCCCGGGCGGCGGAGGTCGGCTCCGCGGGCAGTTCCCAGGAGGCGACCCGCTCCGGTGCCAACACCCGGGTGCGGGCGAGGAGGAGCGCGACGTCGTCCCGTGGGCGCTCCGGCAGCAGGGCGTTCTGCACGGCGGTGCAGGTCTCCTCCAGCGAGCGGCCGGGTCGGGACAGGGCTTCCCGTAGCCGTCCGAGTCCCTCGTCGAGGTCGTGGCCGCGGGACTCGACCAGGCCGTTCGTGTACAGCGCCAGCAGGCTCCCCTCGGCGAGCTCCATTTCGGCGGATTCGAACGGGAGTCCGCCGAGGCCCAGCGGTGGCCCCTGGGGCAGGTCGAGCAGGCTCACCGCGCCGTCGGAGGTCACCACGGCGGGGGGCAGGTGGCCCGCTCGGGCCAGGGTGCAGCGCCGGGAGGTGGGGTCGTAGACCGCGTAGAGGCAGGTCGCGCCGACGATCTGCCGGCCCTGCGCGTATCCGTCGGCGGGCTCCTGCTCGTCCGCCAGCCGGTCGACCAGGTCGTCCAGGTGGGAGAGGACCTCGTCCGGGGCGTAGTCGAGGCCGGCCAGCGTGTGCACGGCGGTGCGCAGGCGGCCCATGGTGGCGGCGGCGTGCAGACCGTGGCCGACGACATCGCCGACGACGAGGGCCACGCGGGCTCCGGACAGGGGGATGACATCGAACCAGTCGCCGCCGACGCCGGTGGCGGGATCGGCCGGCAGATAGCGGTGGGCGACCTCGACCGCGCTGTGTTCGGGCAACTCCCTTGGCAGCAGGCTGCGTTGCAAGGTCAGCGCGGCCTGATGCTGCTGGGTGTAGCGGCGGGCGTTGTCGATGCACAGCGCGGCGCGCGAGGCGAATTCCTCCGCGAGCGTGACGTCGTCCTCCTCGAACGGCTCGGGCCGCTCGGCCCGCCACAGGCTGAGGAGGCCGAGGAGCAGGCCGCGGGCCGTCAGCGGTACGACGATCAGCGAGTGGGCGCCCAGGCCGAAGGCGCGCCGGGTGCGTTCCGGATCCTGGAAGTACCAGCTGGGGCTGCTCCGGAGCACCGGTTCCAGGATGGGCTGCCGCTCGGCGAGGCACCTGGCCTGCGGGGTACGGGGGTCGAAGTGGAAGACCTCTCCGGCGGAGTACATCACCTGCAACGCCTCCGCCACGACCGAGTGGACGGCCATCCTGCGGACCGCTCCGCTCGTCCCCGCGGCGGTCTCCTCGCCGCGGGCCACCGGCTCCAGCAGATCCACCGAGACGGCGTCGGCGAGGTCGGGGACGGCGGCGTCGGCGAGCTCCCGGGCGGTCCGGTCGAGGTCCAGCGTGGTCCCGATGCGGGTGGTCGTCCGGTTGAGCAGGGCGAGCCGCCGCCGCGCCCGGTAGCGGTCGGTGACGTCCTCCACCAGTTGGGTGACGCCGAGGATCTCGCCGGAGGCGTCCTCGATCCGGAACGCCGACACCGACACCATCCGCTCGCGGCCGGGGTCGTTCCTCGTGCGGCAGGGCTGCTCGGTGAAGATCACCGGTTCGCCCGTCTCCAGCACCCTCCTGAGCCGGGTCTCGATGGGCTCCACGTCCGGACCGAAGACGAAGTCGCCGATGCGCCGGCCCCGCATCTGCGCCGTGGGCAGTTCCGCGAAGCGCGCCAGCGCCCGGTTGACCCGCAGGATGCCCAGGTCGGGGGCGTGAACGGCCAGTCCGATCGGGGAGCGCCGGAACAGCGCGTCCAGGACCGACCGGTCCGTCTCCCACCGGAGCACCTCCTCCGCCGGGGCTACGACGAGGAACCACTCCCGGGGCGAGTCGGCGCGGATGACCGCGCGGGCGCGGAAACCGAGTTCCACCCGCCGCCCACCGCGGTCCCGGACGGCCAGGACCCCGGACCAGCCCCGCTCGCGCTCGCACACGGCCGCCGCGTCCAGCACCGCCTCACGATCACGGAAATCGAACAACAGTCCGAGAGCGGCGCGGCCCAGCACCTCTTCGGGCGGGTAGCCGAGGAGCTCCTGCGCCCGCTCGCTCCAGCCGACGACCCTGCCGTGCTCGTCCACCACCGCCGAGGCTGAGTTGTGCAGCGTGAACGGGTCCTGCGGCACCTCGCCCGATCCCGGCGCTGGTGCGTCCATCGCTGCCACCCTTCGACCTGTCGAACGGACCGCACGGCGGACATTCCCGCAACGACTACCCAGAGTGAGGCGAGACCGGTGGTGAGCGGTCGGCCTCTCTTCAGTATCGCCGCGTCCGCCCACCTCGGCAGAGGGTCGTGCGGACGGGCGGGTGGGGGCGGAGCTACGTACGGGCGCTCGGGCGGTTCGAAGCGTGACCTCGGGGCATCCGTAACGAATCCCGGCCTTTACGGACCGACAGGAGGCAGCAGTGACCACCTACGTGATCACCGTGCCCGGCACGTTCCTGAGGAACGTCGACGACGCGGCACGCTCCGAGCTGGCGAGGAAGCTGATCCCGCACCACACCGACCTGAGCGAGACCCAGGACGTGGAGTTGCTGACGCTCCACGAGGGTGGGGCCTTCTCCGTGCGACTCGAGGTCGAGGCCCCGGACCGGGCCACGGCGGAGGACGACGCCGTCCGCCTGGTGGTCGGCGCCCTCGAGGAGCTGGGGGTCTCGGCGGACGACGTACCGCTGGGACCTCCGGCGGTCACGGGTCTCGAGCAGAGCTGATCGGACCCGGCACGCGGCCGGCCGGTCACCCCGTTCGGTGACCGGGCCGGCTGCCGTTCGATCCCGCGCATGCCCTACCCGTCCGGCTACTTGGGCATCAGGACGGTGTCGACGATGTAGACCGTGGCGTTGGCGGTGGGGACGTTGCCGCAGACCACGGTGGAGGTGCCGTCGACCTTGTAGGTCTCCCCCGAACCGGCCGTGGTGATCCTGCCCTTCTCCAGGGTCTCGAAGGAGCCGTTCTCCAGTTGCTTCGGGGTGAGCTTCTGGCCGACGACGTGGTACGTGAGGATCTTGGTGAGGGTGGCCTTGTCGGCGAGGACCTTGTCCAGGTCGGCCTTCGGGATCTTGGCGAAGGCGTCGTCGGTCGGGGCGAACACGGTGATGTTCGAGGCGTTGTTCAGGGTGTCGACCAGGCCGGCCCGCTCGACGGCCGCGACGAGGGTCGAGAGGGCGGGGTTGTTCGAAGCGGCCGTGGCCACGGGGTCCTTGGCCATACCGTCGAAGGAACCGGCCCCCTCCTTGGGCACGCCCGCGCAGCCGGTGCCGAACGGCTTGTCCATCGCCGTCGCGGGCTCGGACGAGGTGGTCGCCGGGTCGGACCCGCCCGCGCTCGCAGAGGCGGCGGGTGCGGCGTCCGAGGACGTGCCGTCCTCCGAGCAGGCGGTCAGCGCGAAGGGCAGAACGGCTGCGGTGGCGACGGCGAGGGCGATCCGGCGGATACGAAGGGAGTTCATGTTTTTCTCCATGGCGAATCGGGGTGGGGCGGGTATCGGGAATGGGCTGTGGGGGGCAGGGCCTTGGGGCCCTGCCCCTGGGTGGGCTCAGCCGACGGTGACGAAGACGCTGTGCCGGCCGCTCGCCCCGTCGGGAATGGTCCGGGCGCGCTGCTCGGTCTGCACCTGGCCGGTGCCGTCGGTCGCGCGCACGGTGAGGTTGTGGCCTCCGGGTGTCGTCTTCCAGGGGAAGGACCACTGGCGCCACGTGTCGGTGGTGGCCTGCTCGGCGAGCTCGGCCTCCTGCCAGGGGCCGTCGTCCACGCGGACCTCGACCCGCTGGATGCCGCGGTGTTGGGCCCATGCCACTCCGGCGACGGTGACCGTACCGGCGGCGGCCCGCGCGAACGGCTTGGGGGTGTCGATGCGGGCCTGGGTCTTGATGGGGGCCCTGCGGGCCCAGTCTCGTGCGACCCAGTACGGGTCGTAGGAGTCGAAGGTGGTCAGCTCGATGTCCTGGATCCACTTGCAGGCGGATACGTAGCCGTACAGTCCCGGCACGACCATCCGTACGGGGAACCCGTGGTCGAACGGCAGCGGTTCGCCGTTCATGCCGAGGGCGAGCAGCGCGTCACGGCCGTCCATGACGTCCTCGACGGGTGAGCCCAGGGTCATGCCGTCCACGGACCGGGCCACCAGTTGGTCCGCCCGGCCGCCCCGGGACGGGGGTTTGACGCCCACCTCTTCGAGCAGGTCCGCGAGGCGCACGCCCAGCCACCGGGCGCTGCCGACATAGGGGCCTCCCACCTCGTTGGACACGCAGGTCAGGGTGATGTCGCGTTCGATCAGCGGCCGTTCGAGCAACTCCTGGAAGGTGTAGGTGCGGGGGCGGGTGACCCCCGTGCCGTGGATCCGCAACCGCCAGGTGGCGGCGTCCACCGTGGGCACCACGAGCGCGGTGTCCACCCGGTAGAAGTCCTTGGCGGGGGTGGTGAAGGCGCTGATACCGGGGATACGGAGGACCGCGCGGGGCGGGATGTCGGCGGCCGGGGACGCGGGAGCGGGAAGCCTGACGGCCGCCCGGGAGGCGAGCGCCCCTCGGTCGGCACGACGGGTGCGAGTCCGGCCGAGCACCCCGGCGCCGGTGGCGGCGACCGCCGTGACACCGGCTCCGATGAGGAAGCCGCGCCGGTTCCGACCGCCCGGCGCCCCGATGGGTTCGCCCTCACCCTGCCCGGGCGCCGCGGAGGCGACGGTCAGGTGTCCGACGAGGACGTGGAGAACGATCGATCCCGCCACGGCTCCGATCGCCGAAGGCAGTACGTCGCCCACTCCGGCCGAGTCGGGCCTGGTGAGGGCAGCGACCGCGCCGACCGCGCCGAAGGCGAGGACGGCGGCCGCTCCCGTACGCCGGTACCGCAGGGCGAACAGGCCCGACAGCGCGGCCAGTACCCCGATGACGACCAGGATCCCCAGCTGGAGCACCCACTTGTCGCTCTCGCCGAAGGTCCGGATCGCGTAGTCCTTCAGCCAGGCGGGTGTCCGGTCGATGACGGCTCCGCCGACCACGGTGACCGGCCCGGTCTGAGGCCGCACGAGGGAGGCGACGAGCTCGCCCACGGCCAACGCCGCGCATCCGGCGAGCAGTCCGCTCGTGGCGGCGAGCGCTCCCCGTTCGACGGTGCTTCGGTTCATCCTCACGCAGGCCATTCGGCACGCTCGCCGAACCGGATGGGTCGCGCCGGGTGCCGCCATCCGATCAAGTGAAGATCGGCTCCCGGATTGACGCGGGGACCCCGTCCGAGCGGCCCGTAGGCCGGTCCTCGGCCGACCGCCCCGCCCGGTGGGCGAACACCGTCACTTCGTGGCGGCGCGAGCTCGCCGCCGCCGGCGTGCCGCTCGTCGTCGAGGCCCCGACGCCTGCCACCTGCGGACCAGGAGGATCACCGCCGAGGCGGCGAAGAGGGCTGCGGTGATCAGCAGCCAGCGCCCCAGGAAGACGTCCGCCGGAAGCGCGGTGGCCGCCGTGTAGTGGTCGACCCGACGCAGGACGAGCGGCCACCAGACCAGCAGCAGAAGGCCCGAGACGAAGGCCGGAACCCGCACGTGGTTGACGCTCGGCCGGGGCACCCCCTGGAGCGGGCCCGCCCTCCCCTCGAAGAGGAGCTGCACGGCCCGGTCGGTCAGCGAGTACAGGGGCAGCAGCACCAGGTCGTGGAGGAGCGCCGCCCCGACGAACCACAGGGCGACGCCCAGGGTGTCGCCCCTGAGCAGTCGCACACCGGCGTACGCGGCGAGGGCGAACGAAGCCAGTACCAGGAGCAGGTGGAGCGGCGAGGCCCCGTAGCGTCGTCGGAACGCCGTCGCGCCGCTCATGCCGGCTCTCCGAAGGTGACGCGGGTGACCCACTTGGTCTGGTGAACGCCGGGAGCGCCGGGGACGATCACGCGGGCCGGGTAGCCGTGGTCGGGCGAGAGGACGGCCCCGTTGACGCGGACGGCCAGCAGTGAGCGGTGGTCGCGCACCTGGTTGTCCCGCAGGACGACCGAGCTGAACGACCCGCCCCGCTGCACCGATTCCACCAGGGCCTGCGGAGTGTCCGTCCCCCGCCCGACGAGGGCGGCCAGGTCGGTGAGCCGGACGCCGCTCCACAGCTGGTCGGGGGTCGACCAGCCCTCCACGCACGCGATGGGCAGGGCCGCCTCGTGCTGCTCCATGGCCAGCAGCTCCTCGCGAGTGAGGACGACCTGGCGTCCGGACCCACGTACGGTCAGCCGCCAGGCGGGGCCGACATCGCTCGGCCGGATGCCGACGGACGCCGCGGTCTTGTTGATCTGGAAGCCGTTCGGCCCGGTGCCGGGGTCCTGGCCGTGCGGGGCGAGCAGTGCGGTCCGACGCCACCGGCCGCCCACGCTCTGCCCGGCCGTCACCAGGAGCAGCGCCAGGGAGCCGAGCCCGACCATGCCCAGGGCGCCCCGGCGGGAGATGGTCGGCGGCGCCGGGCGGGGCGATACCAGCCCGGCGGCCTCCTCCGTCCCGGCCTCCGGCCCCACCGGCCCGGCTCGCACGGCCCGCAGTGCGCGCGGCAGTCGGAAGGCCACGTGGACGACGAAGGCACCGATGAACACCCAGGCCCCGTAGAAGTGCAGGACGTAGAAGGAGCCCGGGAAGATGTAGTGCAGCTGCACGTTGAGGATGCCGGTGACGAACTCGAAGCCGGCCCCGCCCACCAGAAGGAGCAGGGACAACCGCTCGATGCCGTGGCTGACGGAGCGCACGGGCGGCCAGGCGAACAGCTTGGGAATGACCGACCACAACTTCGCCAGCAGCACCGGCACGAGCACGACGCCCAGGACCACGTGCACCCCCTGGGTGAGCCGGTAGAGCCAGTACGGCGAGGTCGGCCAGGAGAACAGGTAGAAGCCGAGCCACCCCTTGTCCGGCGTCTGGTCGTCGATCCGCGCCAGGTCCGGGTTGTACGCGGCGTACGACAGCAGGCCCGTGACGAACAGCAGCGTGATCCCGACCAGCAGGACGAGCCCGAAGACGGCGGTCAACCACGGCCCCCGCAGCGGACTGCGCCAGAACTCCGGCCGCGTCGGCCCCGTGGCGTCCCATCGCCCGGGATCCGACCCCGCCGGGTGTGGCGCGGCACAAGGCTCGTCCCGCTCACCATGAGTCGCGCCCATCGGGACACCTCCGCACGCACAGGGCTGATGCCGATTCGGAAACTCGACGACCTACCGGATACCAGCGCATACGCGCGGTCGGTCGACGACACGTGTCGGGATCACCCCGTTCTTGATCGATCAGGGCCGTTCGGCGGGGCGTGCCCCTCCGCTGCGACGACTGCCCGGAGCGCCGCCGATCCACGCGCCTTCGCGGGTGCACGAGGATAAAATGGGGCTGCTCCCGGGACCGGACGGAGCCCGGCCCCGATGTCCGCCCGCACGGGGCACCGGCGCCGCTGGAGAGGAGAGGGGCCTTGAACCGGTTCGCCCGGCTGGCCACGCGTCTGCTGGCCGCGCCCCAGGGGCTCGTCTGGCTGGTGCCGTCCGGGGAGTCCGCGGGCGCGGCTCCCGAATGCTGGCCGGCCGGGGCGCCCGTAGCGCCGGACGTCCTGGAGTGCTGTCGACGCGTGGCGGGACTCGGGCGGCCGCTGTTCCTCGAGTTCGTGGGGAGCGAGTCCGGCTTCGCCTTCGCCGGCGTACCTCTCGTGGGCAGTTCCGGAGAGCTGCTGGGCCTCCTGGCCGTGGTGGACCACGAGGCTCGCGCCTGGAGCGCGGACGAGGTTCGGGACCTGTCGGACCTCGCCGCCGCGTGCAGTGCCCAGATCCGCCTGCGCGAGCGTGCCGAAACCGGACGCCGGGCCCAGGAAGAGGCGCGGGAGGCGGCGGACGCGGCCGAGGGGGCGGCCGCCCGCATGCACACCCTGCTGGACCGTTCCCGGCTGCTGCTGCGGGCGGCGGAGGACCTGGCCGACACCCGCGGCCTCGACGACGTCCGCAGTCGGGTGTCCGACCTGGTCAGCGGCGACCTCAAGCCCTCCTACATCGGCCTGGTCCTGTTGAACCAGGGGTCGCTGCACCGCATCGCGGACCCGCTCGATGCCGACCAGCCCTTCGAGGAGGTCCCCGAGTCGTACGCCCTCGACTCCGACTGGCCGAGCGCCCGGGCCGTACGCGAGAACCGCATGATCGTGGTGGACGACCGGTCCGAGATCACCTCCTCCTACGGTCCGGAAGCCGTCGCGGGATTCGACGTCCTGGGCCTGCGCACCGCGGTCTGCCTACCCCTGCGCGGCACGCGCGGCGTCCTCGGGACGCTCGTCCTGGGATGGTCCGACCTGTACGCCATCACCATGGCCGAGCGGGCTGTGCTGACCACGCTCGCCGGTTACACCGCGCAGGCCGTCGAACGCGCCCTGCACCTCGACGAACGGGTCAGCGTCGCGCGCCAGCTGCAGGAGGCGATGCTCACCGAACTGCCCTCCGTGCCGGGCCTGGAACTGGCCGCCCTGTACCGGCCCGCCGCGCGGGACGACATGGTCGGGGGCGACTGGTACGACATCTACCCTCTGCCGGGCGCCGCCGAGCCGGGCTCCACGGGAGCGCTCGCCGTCACGGTGGGAGACATCACCGGTCACGACATGCGGGCGGCCACGTTGATGGGGCAGGTCCGCAGCATGTTGCGGCAGGCGGACCACGACCATCGCGGAGAGGGTCCGGAGGCGGCCCTCAGCGCCCTGGAGCTGGCCTGCCGGCGGCTGGACCTCCCGGCGAGCGGCACCATCCTCCATGTACATCTTCGGCCCGCGCCCGACGGTCGATGGCACATGAAGTGGAGCAACGCCGGCCATGTGCCTCCGCTCCTCGCCACTCCCGACGGCGCCGTCGACCGGCTGACAGGGCACGATCTGCTGCTGCACCCGGCACTGCCCTGCGGCCCTCGCACGTGTGACAGCCGTCTCCTGGTCCCGGGAAGCACGCTGTTGCTGTACACCGACGGCCTCGTCGAGGAGCGGAACCGTGACATCGAGGAGAGCATCGCCCTCCTCGTCAGGCGCCTGGCCGCTGCCGCTCCGCGGGACCTGCCGCTGGAAACGCTGCTGCGGTCCCTCCTGGACACGGTGGGGACGACCGCGCCCGATGACGACACGGTCCTGCTGGCCCTGCGCGTTCCGTACCGCTGAGGCGACGGGCGCGCGCCGGCCCTCGTACGGAACCCCGGCCGCATGATGGCGGGGGGATGCCACCACGCGGCTCGGGTCCGCGCGGGAGTCCGCGCCGCTCACCGTCGCGGACTCCCGTAACCGCGCTTATGGCCGGTCGCCGACGACGCAAACGGCCGGTTCGCGCTTTTTCTCGGCGCGCCGGTGCTCCCCGGGTGGGGAGTGAAGCCGCGGTCGCCGGGCAGGCGCGCCGTCGAAGGAGATTCCCGGGAGATTCCCGCGCCGATCGAAGGAGTTGTTCCGATGACGGAGAACATGTGGGCCTACCGCACCAACATCGACTACCTGGCGGCCGACATCACCGGCTACGGGGTCGAGGCCCTGGACGGCGCCATCGGCAAGGTCGACAAGCACTCCGACGAGGTCACCGACGCCTATCTGGTCGTCGACACCGGCGTGTGGATCCTCGGCAAGGAGGTCCTGCTGCCCGCCGGCCTGGTGACCCGTATCGACCATGCGGCGGCGGTGGTCTACGTGGACCGCTCCAAGGAGCAGATCAAGGCAGCGCCCGCATTCCATCGGGGCGAGCACCTGGGAAGCGGGGGCCATCGAGAGGCCTTGGTCGCGCACTACCTCCCCGGCATGCCGTTCGGCGTTCCGCCCGCCTGACCGGATGCCGGGACCTGACAGAGCCCGGCCGGGGTGACTACGGGCTCCGGCCGGGCTCTGCGTGCGTGGGGTGGTGCTCGGGTCGAATCGCGCGGGAATCAGACGCCGTCGTCGCGCAGACCCGCTTCGTGCGGGAGGCCGTCCTCGCGACGACGGGTCTTCTCCTCGCGGCCCGGCTGACGGGCGGGCCGGCCGGTCTCGGGGTGCGCCGGGTCCTGGCCGGGACGCTGCGGACGCTGCTGCTCCTCGCGACCCTTGCCCGGCTCCTGGCGCTTGTCCTGCATACCGCCCATGACGGCAACTCCTTAAGGATGGGGAGGAGGAATTCCTCCCTCACCACACTGACACACGCGGTCACACCTCGCACCATTTCGCTCACACAGAGTGACATCCTCCCGGTGTGGACACCTAGAGCCAGCCGTTGCGGCGGAAGGCGCGGTAGAGCAGGCCCGACGCCAGCGCCATGAGGCCGACGGCGAGTGGATAGCCGTAGTTCCAGCCGAGTTCCGGCATGTGCTCGAAGTTCATTCCGTAGACGCCGGCGACCATGGTGGGGACCGCGAAGATGGCGGCCCAGGCGGAGATGCGCCGCATGTCGTCGTTCTGCCAGGTGCCCACCCGGGCCTGCTGGGCATCGAGAACCGAGTTGAGCAGTTCGTCGAGGGTCCGCACCTCGGTGTCGGTGCGGTGCAGGTGATCGGCCACGTCGCGGAAGTAGGGCAGGACCTTCGCCTGACGCTCCTCCTCGGCCGGACCACTCAGCAGGCCGGGCAGCACGGGGACCAGCGGCTGTACGGCGTCACGGAACTCACGGACTTCTCGTTTCAGGGAGTAGATGTCCTCGGTGTGGTCGACGCGGGAGGGGGAGAAGACGCGGTCCTCCAGCCGGTTGAGCACGGCGCGCACCGTCTCGGCGGCCTCGCCGTAGGCGTCGACGACGACGTCCAGGACGGCGTGCAGCACGGCGAGGGGGCCGAAGCGCAGCATGGACGGGTCGGTCTCCAGGCGGCGGGCCGCCTCGGCCACCGGGTCCACCTCGCCATGACGGACGGTGAGTACGTAGCGCGGCCCGACGAAGAGCATCGACTCGCCGGTCTCCACCGCCGCTTCCTCCTCGACGTACCAGAGGGTCTTCAGCGCGACGGCCAGGACGTCGCCGAAGCGCTCGCGCTTCGGTCGCTGGCTCGCCTGGACGGCGTCCTCCACCGCCAGGGGGTGCAGTCCCAGCTCCGAGGCCAGTTGTACGAACTCCTCCTCGGCCGGGTCGACCAGGCGCACCCAACCGAACTCGCCGTCGCCGAGCCCGCGCAACCGCTTCAACACCAGCCGGCACGCCTCGTCGTCAAGGCCGCACTCCACCGTTTCCGACCGGCCCGACCGCTCCTCGTACACCACGCATTCCATACGCCGCGCCTGCGCGCAAACCCGGATTTCATGCGTCCCTCCGGGCCGGTCACGGCCGGCGGTCGCGGCCGGGGGCCGGTTCGGCTCACCCGCTCGGCGCCGAGCAGCCCACGTTTCGAATCGCGAGCAGCGCGCAGAAGCGATCTGACAACGACCTTACGCCGCACGGCAGGAGACGCATCATGGGCATCATCGCTTGGATCCTCATCGGACTGCTGGCCGGCCTCATCGCCAAGGCGATCATGCCGGGCAAGGACCCGGGCGGAATCATCATCACCATGCTCATCGGCATCGCGGGAGGCCTGCTCGGCGGCTGGCTCGGCAAGGTCCTCTTCGGGGTCGACTCCATCGACGGCTTCTTCGACCTGTCCACCTGGATCGCCGCCATCGTCGGTTCCGTCATCCTCCTGGCCCTCTACCGCCTCGTCACCGGAAACCGGCACTCCCACCGGCACGCCTGATCCCGGGCGGTATGCCGCCGAGTCCCTGGCCAACGGCTCCTCCCCGCACAGCGGGGAGGAGCCGTTCGCGCGCCGCACGGCCGTGCCCGGCGCTCAGGACGCCCCGTCGGTGTCCCGGTCGGACCGGGGCCATACGTACGGGAGGTCGTCCGGTACGTCCGGGAAGCGCTCCCGGTAGAACGCCGGGTCCTTGCGCACCAGCGCGGACCGATGGCTTCGATGGAAGTCCGGTGCGCCCAGCCACGGCGGCAGGTCCCCGTCGGCCGCCAGCTGCTCCTGCGTCCGTGGAGTGCCCCCCGGCCGCCACGCCCCGAAGTCCTGGACCAGGGTCACCGCACAGGTGTCGGCGTGCCCCTCGTCGGCCCACACCTCGCAGATCTGCAACCCGTACCGGACGAGCGCCTCCTCGTACCCCGCCCACATCCGCACCGCCGGATGCCTGCGCCATCCGTAGCCGGGAACGACCAGACCGCGCAGCACCTGCACGGCCTCCACCCGCTGCTTGCCGAGCCTGCGCAGGTCCAGCGCGGCCGCCGAGGCGTCGAACGACGGAAACGGAAGGAACGTCTGCACGGTGCGAGCCTGCCAGAAGGCCCGGAGCCCGGCCCCTCGACGGGCCCGAGGAAGCGTGGGCCTTCCCACCCGGCGTATGGACCCTGGTCCGCCGGGCGTGAAATGCGCCGCGCCCGGGGTACCCGCACCATGACCGTGACACCGTCGATGAAGGGTTCCGCCGTGCCCGGAGGATCCGTCCCACAGGATGCCGCGTGACACGAAATCCTCCGCCGGACCGGACCCCGGACGGACACCACGTCCTCATTCACGGCAGGCGCCGGCGGGCCTCCGACCCGGGCCTGCCCGCCGACGTCGCCGCGCGCCTGCGCTCCCACCTGATGGCGGCCCGGCGTGCGGTCCACTCCGCGCTGCGCAGCCACGACGTGCGGGCGGAGCGCATGGCCAGACGCCGCGTCCACACCGCGAAGGTGGCCCTCGGTGAGCGCGGCACCCCCTGGTGGGAGCAGGACGACGAGCAACGGCGGATCCGTTGGCGGGAGGGTCTTACGGCGCTCGACGAGGACGGTGCGTAGACGCCGGCCGGCTCAGCCGCGTCACCTGTTCGGACCGCACGGGGATCGCGATCCCTCCCCATGGTCCGCTGCCCCGACGGCCCCGGGTCCGGTGTCAGGCGCGGGGCGGGCGCGTCGTGGTGTCCAGGTAGAAGGAGTCGATGCTCCGGACGGCCTGCTCGAACTCCTCCAGGTTGACCGGCTTGGTCACGTAGGCGTTGGCGTGGCCGGCGTAGGCGCCGGCGACGTCGTCGGGGGCGGAGGACGTGGTGAGGACGACGACGGGGATGGTCATGAGGTCGGCGTCGTTCTTCAGGATGCGGAGCAGGTCGCGGCCGTTCATGCGGGGCATGTTCAGGTCGAGCACGATGAGGTCGGGGCGCGGGCTCTCGGGGTTGCGCAGGTGCTCCAAGGCGGCGACACCGTCGGTGGCCTGGACGAGGTTACGGGCCCCGCGCTCGGCGAGTGCCTCCTCGATGAGCATGGCGTCGGCGATGTCGTCCTCCACGAGCAGGACATCGAACGGGCGGGCGGGGGCGTTCATCGTCAGTTGCTCCGTGGGTGCTTCGTCGGTGTGGTCGAAGAGCCCCGGCCATCGGCGCCGGGCGCCCTGGCGGGTCATCCCGCATGCGCGGCCGATCTGGGGGTATCCGGCTCCGGCACGCGCGGCGTCGACGGCCGCCGCGCGTTGCAGGCGTTCCGCGGCCTGTTGGAGGTGTTCGAGTACGTGCAGGCGTGCCAGGGCCTGCGCGCGGTCGTCCGCCGTCGGGGCGGAGAGATCGGTCTGCAGGTGGAGGGCCAGGCGGCGGGCGAGGTCGGCGACAGCCGCGTCGGCGACGGCGGCCGTCTCCTCCGAAGTGGTCCGCAGATGGAAGTTGATGCCTGGCATACCCGCACCCTAGGCGCCCGACCCGACGCACGACAACAATTGTTGTCCGATGCCCTCTAAAGTGTGCGCTGCGCCCTCTGTTCAAGGCGGCCGTTTCGGGAGGGGATTCAGGGGATGACCGGCATGATGCGGCCGCCGCGCGCGCGGCGGACTTCCGCGTGGACGACCCGGCGGTGGCTCCGCGTGGGCGTCGCCGCTTCGCTGGCGGTGCTTGCCGTGCTCGGCGCGACCGGGGCCTGGGTGCTCGGGCGTACGGCGACGATCAGCGACGAGCTCGTGGACGTGCGGTCCCCGGCCCTGGCCACCTCGTTCCGTCTGGAGGCTGCCCTCCTCAACCAGGAGACCGGTATTCGCGGCTACGGACTCACCGGGACCCCCGAGTTCCTGGATCCCTACCGGCGCGGGCTCACGGACGAGAACACGTACACCGCGCAGCTCACACGGCTCCTGGACGGCGACACCCGCGCGCTCGCCGACCTCGAAGCCGTGCGGGCCCAGCTCTCCGTATGGCAGGAGAGGATCGCCCGTCCCGTCGCCGCCTCACCGCCCGGGACCACCTCCGTACCGGCCACCGAAGGTGCCGCGGAGGCCAAGGCCACCTTCGACGCCGTGCGCCGGGCGACGGCCGACCAGCAGGAACGCCTGCGCGCGGAGCGGAACCGGACACGCGCCGACCTCGCCGCCACCATGAGGCTGCGGAACTGGCTGTTCGCGGCGATCGCGGCCGTGATCGCCCTCCTGGCCGGCCTGGTGTTCGAAGGACTGCGCCGCGGCATCAACAGGCCGCTGGAGCAGCTGGCGGCGGACGCCCGCACCGTCGCCGGCGGCGACTTCGACCACCCCATCACCTCGGCCGGTCCGGCCGACCTGCGGCGTCTGAGCGACGAGATCGACTTCATGCGCCGCCGGCTGGTACGCGAACTGGCCTTCAGCGAGGAGGCCCGACGGCGCCTGGACGCGCAGACGGCCGATCTGCAACGCTCCAACGCCGAGCTGGAGCAGTTCGCCTACGTGGCCTCCCACGACCTGCAGGAGCCGCTGCGCAAGGTCTCCAGCTTCACGCAGCTTCTCCAGCGGCGCTACGGAGGGCAGCTCGACGCCAAGGCGGACCAGTACATCGGCATCGCGGTCGACGGTGCCAACCGCATGCAGACCCTCATCAACGACCTTCTCGACTTCTCCCGGGTGGGCCGTGTCCACCACGATCCCGTACGGGTCGACCTCGACCCGGTCCTGGAACGGACCCTGTCCGCACTGAGCGTGGGCATCGAGGAGGCGGGCGCGTCGATCACGCACGATCCACTGCCGTCGCTGGTGGCCGACCCCACCCAGATGGGCATGCTCTGGCAGAACCTGATCGGCAACGCCGTCAAGTTCCGCCGACCGGACCGAACACCGGAGATCCATGTCGCCGCCACCCGGGACGGGGAGTCGTGGCGGTTCACGGTGACCGACAACGGCATCGGCATCGGCCCCGAGTACGTCGACAAGGTCTTCGTGATCTTCCAGCGGCTCCACGCCAAGGACGTCTATCCCGGCACCGGAATCGGCCTGGCGATGTGCAAGAAGATCGTCGAGTTCCACGGCGGCACCATCGCCGTCGACCCGGAGTACCGGGACGGGACGCGCATCAGCTTCACCCTCGCCGCCGAACCGTTCCCCGCCCCGTCGACCATCGCGGAAGCGACCCGGGCCACCACGGAGCCGCAGCGATGACCGCGACCCTCCCCCACGCCGGCGACATCGCCGCGGACGAACCGGTCTACCGCATCCTCCTCATCGAGGACGACGCCGCCGACGCCCTGCTCGTCGAGGAGCTCCTCCACGACACCGAGCTGCGCTTCGAGCTCACCACGAGCGCCTCGCTGGCCGAGGCCCGCTCGGCGCTCACGGCCCTCGTCTTCGACTGCATCCTCCTCGACCTGCACCTGCCGGACGTGTCGGGCACCGACGCGGTCACCACCGTCCGCACCATGGCCCCGCACACCGCCGTGATCGTCCTGACCGGTCTGTCCGAGAAGCAGGCGGGCTCCGAGGCCATGGCCGCCGGGGCCCAGGACTACCTGGTCAAGGGCAAGGTCGAAGCCGAACTGCTGCGCCGCACGGTCCGCTACGCCGTCTACCGGAGCCACTCCGAGCGCGCGGCGGCCGATGCCCGGTCGGCCCGGCAGCGCGCGGAGGAGAACGCCCGGCTGGAACGCGGACTGCTGCCCCGGCCCCTCCTCGACACCTCCACCGTCACGGTGACCACCCGGTATCTGCCCGGCGGCGAACAGGCCCTGCTCGGGGGCGACTTCCTCGACGTGGTCGAGGGTGACGACGGGCTGCTGCACGCCGTCGTCGGTGACGTCAGCGGACACGGTCCCGACGCCGCCGCCCTCGGCGTCTGCCTGCGCATCGCCTGGCGCTCGCTCGTCCTGGCCGGGCACCGCGGCACCGAACTGCTGCGTCTCATGGAACGCCTGTTGGTGGCGGAGCGGGGCACCCAGCCGCTGTTCGCCACCTGCACACTGCTCACCCTCGACCAGAAGGCCGCCACCGCCACCCTGTACCTGGCGGGCCACCACGAACCCCTGCTCACCACCTCGGAGAAGACCCGGGAGGTGACCGCCGCGCACGGCGTCGCGCTCGGTATCGTCCCCGGCCACCACGACTGGCCCGCCACGGTCGTCCCCCTCCCGGACACCGGAGCGCTCACCCTCTACACCGACGGCCTCACCGAAGGACACAACGGTGACTCCGGCGGCCGGCTCGGCATCGAGGGGCTCCTGCCCCTGATCGACACCACACCGTCCGAGGACCCGGCGGCACACCTGGACGGCCTCATCCGCCGCACCAGAGCGCTCAACGCCGGAAGACACACCGACGACCTCGCCGTCCTCCGCCTCGGCTGGGATCTCCACCCGGGCTGAACCTCAGGGGGTCCGGGAGTCGAGCTCCAGGTCGAGCAGGGCGTTGGAGACCGACTCGGTGGCGGCGGGATGGATCCAGTACGGAGTCCGCGCCAGG
Source organism: Streptomyces sp. NPDC048331 (assembly GCF_043201215.1). NCBI lineage: Bacteria > Bacillati > Actinomycetota > Actinomycetes > Kitasatosporales > Streptomycetaceae > Streptomyces > Streptomyces sp. NPDC048331. The sequence goes on from NZ_JBICYT010000002.1 coordinate 78,001, forward strand.
GTGGTGGCATCGATCCCCAGGCTCATGGCCACCACCAGCGGCTGGATCAGGGTAGCCGCCTGCGGCCCCAGGATGTGGGCGCCCAGCACCAGGCCCGTACGTCGGTCCGCGAGCACCTTGCAGAAGCCGGTGTCGTCCTCCAGCGCCCACCCGTACGCGGAGTCCGAGAAGCGGCGCACGGCGACCGCGTAGTCGAGCCCCTCCTCCCGACACTCCCGCTCGGTCCTGCCGACCTGCGCGATCTGGGGGCGGGTGAACACCGCCGCGGGAACGGCCTCGTGGTCTGTCCGGACCAGGTCGTCGGCGTGCAGCAGGTTGTGTGCCACCACCCGCGCCTCCCGGTTCGCCACGTGCTTGAGGGGGACCGGGGTGCACACGTCGCCGAGGGCGAAGACCCCGGTGGCGGTGGTTCGCCGGAAGTCGTCCACGACGACTCGCCCGTCGTCGTGCAGGGTGACGCCCGCCCGATCGGCCCGGATCCGGTCGCTGTTGGGGACGCGACCCACCGCGACGAGCAGGGTGTCCGCCTCCACGGTCGTACCGTCGTCCAGTACCAGGCCCAGCCGACCCGGCGCGCCCTCCACGCTGGTCAGCGCCGTTCCCGTCCGTACGTCGTACCGGCGGCCGGCGATCTCGGTGTACGCGGCGGAGACGGTCTCGTCCTGGGCGGGGAGCAGCCTGTCCTCCTGCTCGATGACGGTGACTCGGCTGCCCGCGGCGTGGAAGACGTGCGCGAGCTCGGCCGCGATGTAGCCGCCGCCCAGCACCGCCAGATGCCGAGGGGGGCTCTCCAGGCGCATGACCGTGTCGGACGTCTCGTACGGGAGCCCGGACGCGGCCACCGGTTCGGGCACGGTGGGGCGGCTTCCGGTGGCGAGGACGACCTGCTTCCCGCGGATCGTGACGGTGTCGTCGCCGGTCCCGACGAGGAGTGTCCGGTCCTCGATGAAGCGGGCGGGCCCCTTGTGGACGTGCACGTACGGGGACGCGCGCCGGCCCGCGTCGCCCTCGCGCGCCTCCCGGTCCAGCCGTCCGAAGACCCTCGCGCGGACATCGGCCCAACGGACGCCCCGCAAGGTCGCGTCGACTCCGAGGGAATCGGCTTCACGGACACCGTCGACGACATCCGCCACGTGCACCAGCATCTTGCTCGGGATGCAGCCCCGGTTCAGGCAGGTACCGCCGAAGGGCCCCTCGTCGACGATGGCGACGTCCAGGTGGGAGAACCGGTCGTCGACGATGGCGTTGCCGGAGCCCGCCCCTACGATGACGAGGTCGTGAGTACGCATGCGGGGGAACGTACCCTCGCGTGGCGGAGCCATCGCCGGGCACGCGCGGCCGCGCCGCGGATACGCCCGTACGGCCGGGGCGGCGGGCGCCGCGCACGGTTCCCACCGCGCCGCCCACCCCGCCGCCCCGGCGCCCTGCCGCTCCGTCACCCGCCTCGTCGGGTGGGTGTCAACGCCCTTGCAAGGTCTTGACGTTGTCGCCGAAGGTCCAGCCCTTGGAGCCGTCCCAGTTGATCGACCAGGTCATGAGCCCCTTCAGCGAACCGCCGAACGCGTTCCACGACTGGCCGACGAGGCTCGGCGCCATGTGGCCACCGCCCGCGCCGGGCTGGGCCGGCAGGCCGGGCACCTGCTTGTCGTAGGGCACCTTGATGGTGGTGCCCTGGATGACCAGACCGTTGTTCAGGCAGGTGGTCTGCGCCGTGAAGCCCTGGACGGTACCGGCCTGGTAGGAGTCGCCGGAGCAGCCGTACATGCTGCCGTTGTAGTACTGCATGTTCAGCCACCACAGTCGCCCGTTGTCGGCGTACTTCTTGATGATCGGCAGGTAGGAGCCCCAGATCGAGCCGTACGTGACGCTGCCGCCGGTGACGTACGCGGTTTCGGGGGCCATGGTCAGGCCGAAGCCGGCGGGCATCCGAGCCAGCACGCCGTCGATGATGCGCACGAGGTTGGCCTGGGAGGCGGACAGCGTGTTGATGTCGCCGCTTCCGGAGAGGCCGGTCTCGATGTCGATGTCGATTCCGTCGAAATTGTACTTCTTGAGGATCGGGACGACGGTCGCCACGAACCGGTCGGCGACGGTGCTGGAGCTCAGGTCGATGCCCGCGGCCGCGCCGCCGATCGACATCAGGATCGTCGCCCCGGCCGCCTTGGCCTGGCACATCTCGGCGGGGGTCGAGACCTTGACGTTGGCATCCATGCCGTCCTGCCACAGGACGGTGCCGTCGGAGAGGATCACCGGGAAGGCGGCGTTGACGACGTTGTAGCCGTGGGCCGCTATCCGGCTGTCCGTGATGGGGACCCAGCCCATGCCGGGGTGGACACCGTTCAGGGCGCCGTCCCAGTTCTCCCAGTACCCCTGCAGGACCTTGCCCGCGGGCTTGGGCTTGGTGGGGCAGGTGTCGCCGGGCGGCGTGGTCGGCGTGGACGTCGGCGTGGACGTCGGCGTGGTCGGGGTCGGAGTCGGAGTCGGTGCCGTCGGCGTCGGCGTCGGCGTCGGCGTCGGCGTCGGCGTCGGCGTCGGCGAGGGGCTGGTGCCGCCCGGGCCCGTGAGCGACACGTCGTCCGCGTAGTACGCGGACTGCCCGTACCAGCCGTGCAGGTAGACGGTCACCGAGGTGGTGGTCGGCCCGGTGGTGAAGTCGACGGCGAGTCGGCCGTACGACGGCGTGTTCGGCGTCCAGGTGGACGGGGTGCCGGTCAGCCCCGTGCCGGTGGCACCGAGGTACACGTAACTGCCCTGGACGTAGGCGCTCAGCGTGTACGCGGAGTTGGGCCGCACGCTGACGGTCTGGGCGCACCGGGCATGGTCCGCGCCGCTCGGCGTGGCCTGGAGCGCGGACCCGCCGGAGTGGACCGGACTCGTGACGGTCGTGCCGGATCCGCTGGAGCAGGTCCAGTCGGAGAGCCCGTTCTCGAAGCCGGAGTTGGCCACCGACTCGGTGGTGGCGGCCCCGGCCGTGACGGAGCCGGTCATGGCGACACCGGCACCCAGGAGGGCGGCGACGCCCAGCCCGGCGAGGGAACGTACCAGGAGGGTCGGTCCCTGGCCGGCGTGGCGGGGCCGGCCCGTGTCGGCGGACGGATGCGAAGTACGTGTTCTCCGACGGAACATGCTGTGCTCCCTTCCCGCCGAGCGCCATGGTCGTGACGGGCGCGTGGGGGCGCGGCGCTCGGCTCGGGTGAGGTGGGGACATGTGGGGCTGTGCCGGACCGGATCGTAGGAGCGGGGACGAGGCCCGTCAATAGGTCTGGACCAATAAGGAGGGGTGGGACTCGGGGTCGGCGCGGACGCCGTCGGCCCGCGACCGCATCCACCGGCGACCGTGGCCCCCACCACTCGTCCGTCCCCGGTTGATCGCCCTCGGGCGGGGTAGCGGAGCGTCATGGCCACCGAGAACGCTTCCGCCCCCGCCACCGGGTACGTACAGCCCGACATCGACGTCCCCGCGCTCACCGAGGTGCTCGACGGGGAGTACGCCGGGATCCGCGACCTTGTCCGCACCAACCTGGCCGCGTACTCCTCCGTTCTGGAGGAGGCCGACGAGCTCGGCATCGACGCGTTTCGCGAACGCGTGCGCGAGATCGTCGTCGGGATGGCCGCGACCGGCCAGACCGGCATGGGCTTTCCCCCCGAGTACGGCGGGGGCGGCGACATCGGGGCCTCGATCGCCGCGTTCGAGACCCTGGCCTTCGGCGACCTGTCGGTCCTGGTGAAGACCGGCGTGCAGTTCGGACTCTTCGGCGGCGCGATCCTCCACCTGGGCACCGAGCGCCACCACAAGGCCTACCTCCCGGACCTCATCACCGGGAAGCTGATGGGCTGCTTCGCGATGACCGAGACCGGGCACGGCTCCAACGTCCAGGCGCTCGGTACGGTCGCGCGGTACGACGCCGCGCGCCGGGAGTTCGTCATCACCACCCCCGACGACCCCGCGCGCAAGGACTACATCGGCAACGCGGCCCGCCACGCCGAACTGGCCGTCGTCTTCGCCCAGCTGGAGGTGGCCGGTCGGCCCCACGGGGTGCACGCCTTCGTCGTCCCCCTCCGGGTCGACGGAGCGCCGGCGCCCGGCGTCCGGATCGAGGACGACGGCCGCAAGATGGGGCTCAACGGCGTGGACAACGGCCGCATCCGGTTCGACGGCGTACGGGTGCCGCGCGAGGCACTGCTCAACAGATTCGCCGACGTCACCCCCGAGGGCGTCTACGAGAGTGCGATCGACGACCCGAACCGGCGCTTCTTCACCATGCTCGGCACCCTGGTGCAGGGCCGGGTCAGCGTCGCCGGAGCCGGGATCAACGTCGCCAAGGTCGCCCTGGCCGTCGCCACGAAGTACGCCGTGCGGCGCCGCCAGTTCGAGACGGCCCCGGACACCGAGGAGCAGGTGCTCCTCGACTACGGTCTGCATCAGCGCCGCCTGTTGCCGCTCGTGGCCCGGACCTACGCCTTGCACGTCGCGCAGGACGTCGTGCGTACGCAGCTGCACGAGGTCTTCTCGGGCACCGACGACGACCCGCGGGCGCGGCGCCGACTCGAATCGAGGGCCGCGGGCCTCAAGGCGCTCGGCACCTGGCACGCCACCCGGGTCGTCCAGGAATGCCGTGAGGCGTGCGGGGGCGCCGGCTATCTCGCCGTCAACCGCTTCGCCGCCCTCAAGAGCGACAGCGACGTGTTCACCACCTTCGAGGGCGACAACCACGTCCTGTTGCAGCTCGTGGCCAGGGGGCTGCTCACCGACCACGCCGGCGAGTTCGAGGACCTCGACCAGCTCGGCATGGTCCGCTACGTCACCAATCTCGCCGTGGAGACGGTCATCGAGCGGACGTCCGCCCACAAACTGCTCGAACGGGTACGCGACCTGCTCCCCGGCGGCGACGAGTGGGACCGGGAGGCCGGTCTGCTCGACTCGGAGTACCAGCTCGCCATGGTCCGCTTCCGCGAGGAACACATGCTGGCCGGCCTGGCTCGGCGGATCAAACGCGGGATCGACCGGAAGCAGGCGCCCGGCGCCGTCTTCTCGCAGGTGCAGGACCACGTCATCGCGCTCGCACGGGCCCACGTCGAGCGGCTGGTGACGGAGGCCTTCGTCGACCGGGTGCGCGCGCTGCCCGAAGGGGGAGAGAAGGCCGCGCTCGCCCTGCTGTGCGACCTGTTCGCGCTGTCCACGATCGAGGCGGACCGGGCCTGGTTCATGGAGCACGGGCGGCTGACCGTCCAGCGTTCCAAGGCGATCAGCCGCGAGGTGAACGATCTCTGCCGCAAGATCCGCCCCCTCGCGGTCGACCTCGTCGACGCGTGGGGCATCCCGGACGTGATGCTGCGGGCGCCGGATCTCGTGGGCCGAGCGGGGACGGATCGTGTGTGACGGCGCGCCCAGAACGCCGGAGCGGGGGAAATGCCCGAGGCTGGGCAGCCGACAGGACATCCACCCGTACGGACATGAGGGACAGTCGTGGCTGCGAGCGGAGCACCACCCATGCGTCGAGGCGGTTCCGGACCCGGACCGGGCGGCGGGCCGCCCGCGTCGGGTCCCGCGGACGGTGGTCACCGTTCGACGATCGTGCTCCGCGTCAACGGCACGGACCGTGACCTCGACGTGGACCACCGCGTCACCCTGCTCGACGCGCTGCGCGAGACCCTGGAGCTGACCGGGACCAAGAAGGGCTGCGACCACGGCCAGTGCGGCGCCTGCACCGTCCTCGTGGACGGCCGGCGCGCCAACAGCTGCCTCCTGCTCGCCGTGGCCCAGGACGGGAGCGAGGTCACCACCGTCGAAGGTCTGGCCGACGCGGACGGATCGCTGCACCCGCTCCAGCGGGCCTTCCTCACGCACGACGCCTTCCAGTGCGGCTACTGCACACCGGGGCAGCTGTGCTCCGCCGTCGGCGTCCTCCACGAGGCCGCCGACGGGCACCCCTCGCACGTCACCGATACGGCGGCACCGGCCGGTCCCGTCGCCCTGACCGCCGAGGAGATCCGCGAGCGGCTCAGCGGGAACCTCTGCCGGTGCGGCGCCTACAACGGGATCGTCGCAGCCGTCGCCGAGGCGGGCGCGGTGGGCGTGGTGGGCGGGGAACCGAACGGCGCCCACGCCACCGATTCTTCCCCGCCGGCCACCGCTGCGGGCCGGGATGTGATCGTGTGAAGCCCTTCGCCTACGTCCGGGCGACCAGCCTCCAGGAAGCCGTGGACGCCCACGCCCGCCGACCGGGCTCCCGGTACCTCGGTGGTGGCACCAACCTCGTCGACCTCATGAAGCACGACGTCGAAACGCCGACCACCCTCATCGACCTCTCCCGGCTGCCGCTGAACCAGGTCGAGGAGCTGCCCGCGGGAGGACTCCGCATCGGAGCCACCGTGCGCAACGCCGACCTGGCCGCGCACCCCCTCGTACGGAGCCGCTACCCCGCGCTGTCCCAGGCCCTGCTCGCCGGTGCGTCCGGACAGCTGCGCAATGTGGCCACCACCGGTGGGAACCTGCTCCAGCGCACCCGGTGCCCGTACTTCCAGGACGTGTCCAAACCCTGCAACAAGCGCGAGGCGGGCACCGGCTGCGGCGCCCTCGACAGCACGCACCGCGACCTCGCCGTCCTCGGTCACTCCGAGCACTGTGTCGCCACGCACCCCTCCGACATGGCCGTGGCACTCGCCGCGCTGGATGCCGGGATCGAGCTGTACGGCGACGAGGAGGGACCCCGGCAGATCGCGGCGACCGCGTTCCACCGCCTGCCCGGAAACGAGCCCGAGCAGGACACCGTCATCCGCCCCGGGGAGATCGTCACCGCCGTGGTCCTGCCCCCGGCGACGACCGGGGCCGTCTCCCGGTACCGCAAGGCCCGCGACAGGGCCTCGTACGCCTTCGCCCTCGTGTCGGTCGCCGCCGTGCTGGAACTCGCCGACGGCCGGGTCCGGCACGTCGCCCTGGCGTTCGGCGGGCTCGCCCACCGGCCCTGGCGCGCCACTGTCGCCGAAGGGCTGCTGGCGGGTGCGCCGCTCACCGAAGAGACCGTGGACCGGGCGATGGACGCCGAGTTGGCGCGGGCGCGGCCGCTGCCCGGCAACGCGTTCAAAGTCGGGCTCGCCCGCGACCTCGCCCGTGACGCGCTCACAGGTCTGGCGCGCGCCGCCGGTGGGCAGCCTCCCGCGCGGCTGCCGTAGCCGTCCGCCGACCCGCCCTCCTTCCCCGCGCACGGATCCGCGCCGATCCGTGCCGATCCGCGCCGAATCGACCAGACAGGGAGCGTCATGCACGCCACGAACGCCCTCGGCAGCCCCGTGCCCCGGCGGGAGGGCCGCGAGAAGGTCACGGGCGTCGCCCGCTACGCCGCCGAGCACACCCCGCCCGGCTGCGCCTACGCCTGGCCGGTACCCGCGACCGTCGCCGGCGGCCGCGTCAGCGCCGTCGACGCCTCCGCGGCCGTCGCCCTGCCCGGCGTCATCGGCGTCCTCACCCCGTTCGACGCGCCGCGCCTCGGCGCCTCCGAGGACCCGACGCTGCAACAGCTCCAGGACCCCCGGGTCCCCCATCGCGGCTGGTACGTGACCCTCGCGGTCGCCGACACCCTCGAAGGGGCGCGCGCCGCCGCCTCCGCGGTGAGGGTCACGTATGCGAGTGAACCGCACGACGTCACCCTGCGCACGGACCACCCCGACGTCTACACCCCCGAGGAGGCGAACGGGGGGCACCCCGGCCACCGCGAGCAGGGCGACCCGGACTCCGCCCTGGCCGCGGCACCCGTACGGGTCGACTGCGCGTACGCGGTGCCGCCCCTCCACAACCACCCCATGGAACCGCACGCCGCCACCGCCGACTGGGACGCCGACCGCCACCACCTGACCGTGCACGACTCCAGCCAGGGGGCGGGGCCCGTCCGCGCCGCGCTGGCCTCCCTGTTCGAGCTCCCGCAGGACGCCATCACGGTCGTCTCCGAGCACGTCGGAGGTGGCTTCGGCGCCAAGGGCACCCCGCGCCCCCACGTGGTCCTGGCGGCGATGGCCGCGCGCCACTACGAGCGGCCCGTCAAACTCGCTCTCCCCCGCGGCCACCTGCCCGCGACCGTCGGCCACCGCGCGCCCACCCTGCACCGGATCTCGCTGGGCGCCCGCGCCGACGGCACCCTCACCGCCCTCACCCACGAGGTCACCACCCACACCTCGCGGATCCGCGAGTTCGTCGAGCAGGCCGCCGTACCCGCACGTGTCATGTACGCGGTGCCGGACGTCCGCACCACGCACCGCGCCGTCGCACTCGACGTGCCGACCCCGTCGTGGATGCGCGCGCCCGGGGAAGCCCCCGGCATGTACGCCCTGGAATCGGCGATGGACGAACTGGCCGACGCGCTCGGCATCGACCCGATCGAACTGCGGGTACGCAACGAACCCGCGTCCGAACCCGACAGCGGCCGTCCCTTCAGCAGCCGCCACCTGGTGGAGTGCCTGCGCGAAGGAGCCGAACGGTTCGACTGGGCGAACCGTCGCACTCCCCGGCACGAGGGGCCGTACCTGATCGGCGCCGGGGTGGCCTCCGCCACCTACCCCGTCCTGGTCGCCCCCTCCACCGCCCGCGCGCACGCGCGTCCCGACGGCCGCTTCCTGGTCGAGATCAACGCCACCGACATCGGGACGGGCGCCCGTACCGTCCTGGCCCAGGTGGCCGCCGATGCCCTACGGGTCCCGGTCGGCCGCGTCGACATCGCCATCGGGCACACGGGGCTCCCCGCGGCGTCCCTCGCCGGAGGTTCCTCCGGCACGGCGTCCTGGGGATGGGCCGTCCACGACGCCTGCGTCGCCCTGACCGCTCGGCTGGAGGGCCACCACGGGCCACTGCCGGCCGAGGGACTGTCCGGGTCGGCGGACACCACGCAGTCGGCCAAGCAGAAGTCCCCCTACGCCCGGCACGCGTTCGGCGCCCACTTCGCCGAGGTCGCGGTCGACACCGTCACCGGAGAGGTACGGGTCCGACGCCTGCTCGGCGTCTTCGCCGCAGGCCGCATCCTGAACCCGCGCACCGCGCGCTCGCAGTTCCAGGGCGCCATGGTGATGGGGCTCGGCATGGCACTGACCGAACACAGCACGATGGACCCGGTGTTCGGCGACTTCACCGAGAGCGACCTGGCGGCCTATCACGTTCCCGTGCACGCGGACGTGCCGGACATCGAGACCCACTGGATCGACGAACACGACAAGCACCTCAACCCGATGGGCAGCAAGGGGATCGGGGAGATCGGCATCGTCGGCACGGCCGCCGCCCTCGGCAACGCCGTCGCCCGCGCCACGGGACACCGCCTGCGCGAACTGCCCCTGACGCCCGACCGCGTGCTGACCGCCCTGCGCGGGAACTCCTGAGCGCCGAGTTGAGTAGCGACCACTCACGCGCACCACCCGGCAACCGTGGTCACCTGTGGCGGGGCGTCGCATCGCCCCGGACCCGGAAGACGCGGCGACAGGGGGAGACAGGTCATGCGGGAACTGCCCGCCGAAGCGGGACGCACCCGACCGGTCCAGGTTCATTTCGACGACCTGGATCCGCTGGGAATGGTCCACAACTCGCGCTACGCACTCTTCGTCGAGCGAGCCGTCACGGCCTTTTGGCAAGGCGAGGGATGGAGCATGGATCCTGATCGCTCGCGCTATCGCGATACCCATCTCGTCGTCCGCGAATTCCTCATCCGATACGAGGCTCCGATCCGGGGCACGGGGGGCGTGGACGTGTGGTTCCGGATTGCACGGCTCGGCCGCACCAGCGTGGTGTACGCGTTCCAGGTGAGATCCGACGAGGGCCGTTGTGTTCACGCCCACGGCCATCGGGTGCAGATCCGGGTGGATCCGGACACGCTGAAGCCCCTGGCCTTCAGCGACGAGCTGCGGGAAACCGCGCGTGGCCTCATGGAGGACCCGGCCCGGTAAGTCGGTTGCGGCCGCGGGCAGGCTCCTGACACGGTGCGGTTCCCGTCCCTGCCACGAGGTTCGTATGACGATCTACTTCTACGGCGCCGAGGAAGTTCCCTACGGCTGCTTCTCCAACTTCTCCGCGCACGGCGTGGACCTCGACGGGCACTGGTGGCCGACCACGGAACACTACTTCCAGGCACAGAAGTTCATCGGAACGCGTCACGCCGAACTCATCCGCCGGGCCGGCACCCCGCTGCGCGCGGCGCAGTTGGGCCGCGACCGGTCGAAGCCGATGCGGCGTGACTGGGAACGGGTGAAGGACGACGTGATGCGCCGCGCCGTGGCGGCCAAGTTCCGCACGCACAGCGACATCGGCGCGATCCTGCTGGCCACGGGTGACGAGGAGATCGTCGAGGACACGACGACCGACCACTACTGGGGCCGTGGTCGGACAGGGACCGGCAAGAACATGCTCGGCCGGATCCTGATGCGTACGCGCGGCCGGCTCCTCGCCGAACTCGGTGACGCGGGTCGGTGAACGTCCCCGCGGTCGGGCCGCGGCCGGCGACTCCGGGACATCCCTCAGCGGAGCAGCCGGTCGGCCGGTTCTTCACTTACCCCTGCCGCCAGGCCGCCTCTGTCGGATCGTCGGATCCTGGCGCGGGAGCCCGGTACGCCAGGCCTCTTATTGCAGGTTCTTCGGAATTGCACATAACTTGCAACATGCATCGGTCGGAAGGTCAGTGCCCGCTGCCCTTCGTGACCATCCGAAAGACCTGGTGAGAGGATCCACCACATGAGGGGCACACGCCCGCTGTCTTCGCTGTCGGCCGTGGCCGTGGCACTGCTCGTCGCGGGCTGCGGCGGCCAGGCGGCGGACCACACCGCCGCGTCGGGGCCGGCGGCGCAAGGATTTCCCGTCACGCTGTCCAACTGCGGTGTGCAGTCCACCTATCAGCGGCCCCCGCAGCGAGCGGTCTCCCTGAACCAACACGCGACCGAGGTGATGCTGAGCCTGGGGCTGGAGAGGTCGATGGTCGGTACCGGCTATCTCGACGACAAGATCCTGCCGGAGTACCAGGCCGCGTTCGACTCGGTGAAGGTGCTGTCGAAGGAGTACCCGTCCTTCGAGACGCTGCTGGCCGCCGAACCGGACTTCGTCTACGGCGGCTTCACCTCCACCTTCGCCGAGAAGGAGGGCCGCGGCCGCCCTGCCTTCACCAAGGCCGGGATCAACACCCACCTCAACATCGAGGCATGCCCTGGCGGGTTGGTGACCATGGCCACCATCGACGAGGAGATCCGCACCGTCGCGAAGATCTTCGGCGTCCCAGAACGGGCCGAACAGCAGGTCGACAAGCTGCACGGCACCCTCGACCAGGTCGACGGCAAGCTGGCCGGCGTCGCCCCGGTCAAGCTCTTCGTCTACGACAGCGGCGACAAGACCGCCTTCACGGCGGGCGGTAAGGGCATCGGCGACGAACTGATCCGGCGGGCCGGCGGGGTCAACCTCTTCGCCGACGTGGACAAGCCCTTCGGTGACGTGTCGTTCGAGCAGGTGGCCGAGCGCGCGCCCGAGGTCGTCGTCATCTACGACTACGGTGACCAGCCCGTGGAGGACAAGAAGAAGTTCCTCCTCGCCCACCCGGCCCTCAAGGACGTGCCCGCGATCAAGAACCAGCGGTTCGCGGTGCTCCCGCTGTCGTCGACCGTGCTCGGTGTCCGCGTTCCGGCGGCCGTCGAATCGCTGGCCCGCCAGATCCACCCGGACCGGTTCCGGTGACCGAGGTGAGGGACGTACGAGGGACCGCCGCCCGGACCGACCCCCGAGCGGCACCCACGGCGGGCGACGTCCGCCGTCGGACCATCCCCTACCCCCTGCTGCTCGTGGTCCTGGGCGGGCTGCTGGCGGCCACGGTGACGGCCGGCATCGCGATCGGTTCGATCAGCGTCCCGGCGGACCAGGTGTGGGCCATTCTGCTGCATCGGGTGCACCTCGCACCGGCCGAGCCGACCTGGAGCCCGGTCCGGGAGACGATCGTCGTCGATGTCCGGCTCCCCCGCGTACTGCTGGCCGGTGTGGTGGGCGCGGGCCTGTCGGTGGCCGGCATGGCGCTGCAGGCCGTGGTCCGCAATCCGCTGGCCGACCCGATGCTGCTGGGGGTCTCCTCGGGCGCGTCGGTCGGCGCGGTGCTGGTCCTCGTCTTCCACGTGACCGTGTTCGGGATGTTCTCCCTGCCCGTGGCGGCGTTCTGCGGCGCCCTGGCGGCTCTCGTCGCCGTGTACTTCCTGGCCCGGACCGGCGGACGGATGACCACCGTACGGCTGGTACTGGCGGGGGTCGCGACGGCCGAGGTCCTCTCCGCGGTGGCGAGCTTCCTGATCGTCACCTCCAACGACCCGCAGAAGACGCAATCGGCCCTGCGCTGGATGCTCGGCGGGCTGGCCGGCACCACCTGGACGACGGTGTGGATCCCCGTCGGCGCCGTCGTGCTCGGCACAGCCGTCCTGCTCGGTGTCTGCCGTTCGCTCAACCTGCTGCTGGCCGGGGAGGAGGCCGCCGCGGCGCTCGGCCTGGACGTCCACCGCTTCCGCGGCGCGCTGTTCGTCCTGGTCGCCCTGATGATCGGCACCATCGTCGCCGTCAGTGGCCAGATCGGCTTCGTCGGCCTGATCATGCCGCACGTCGTACGCCTGCTCGTGGGCGCCGACCACCGTCGCGCGCTGCCCGCCGCAGCCCTCCTCGGTGCGACCTTCCTGATCGCCGCCGACCTGGGGGCGCGCACCCTGATGAGCCCGGAGGAGATACCGGTCGGCATCCTCACCGCCCTGGTCGGCGGCCCGTTCTTCCTCTGGCTGATGCGACGGAAGGCCACATGATGACCGACGGCGCGATACCCGAGCCCGGCGCCCTCTCCGCCGAGGACGTCACCGTCGTGGCGAACGGCCGGACCCTCGTCGACCGGGTCTCCCTGCACGTCGCACCCGGCGAGGTGCTGGCGCTCGTAGGTCCCAACGGCGCCGGCAAGTCCACCCTGCTGCGCACCTTCTACCGTGCGCTGCGGCCCACCTCCGGACGTGTCCTCCTCGACGGCGAGGACGTGTGGCGGATGACCGGCAAGCGTCTCGCGCGGCGCCTCGCCGCCGTACTCCAGGAAAGCGCGGGGGATTTCGAGCTCACCGTCCACGACGTGGTGGCGATGGGGCGCACCCCGCACAAGCGCGCCTTCGCGGGCGACGACGCCGAGGACCGCGACGTCATCATGGGCTCGCTGGCGGAGCTCGATGTCGACGCCCTGGCACACGCCCCGTTCGACCGGCTGTCGGGTGGCGAGAAGCAACGGGTCCTGATCGCCCGCGCCTTGGCCCAGCGCACCGGGACGATGGTGCTGGACGAGCCGACGAACCACCTCGACCTACGGCATCAACTCGACGCGCTCCGACTCGTCCGCCGGGTCGGGGTCACCGCCGTCATCGCCCTGCACGACCTCAACCTCGCCGCGACCTTCTGCGACCGGATCTGTGTGATGGATGGCGGTCGCACGGTCACGATCGGAACCCCGCGGGAGGTTCTCACCTCGGACCTGCTGGCCGAGATCTACCGTGTCGAGGCGGAGGTGTCCCTCCATCCGGGCACCGGAATCCCCCAAGTCACCGTGCTCACCGGGGCCGATCACCCGCGCACGGATCGATCGGGCGGAGGGATGGCGACCGACCGGGCACGGTGAGCCGGCGGGGCCCACGGGCGGACGTGAGGTCAATGACGTCGCGTCCGCCTCGGGCCGCTCGTCGGCGGTGTTCGGTCGTGCTCGCCCGCCGCCGCTCCATGGCGCAAGGACCATCGCTCGTGCGAGAACGGGGCGTCGCCGATGGCCGTACCGGCCCGCCCGTCAGGGGGTGGTCAGGGCTTCGACGAGTCGGGCGAAGTCGGTGCGCTCCCGGTCGGTCAGACGGGCGTAGAGCGGCATCTGCATCTCGTCGGTGATCCGTTCGGCGCGCTGCCGGCGCGGGATCCCGGTCGCGTCGAGGGGCCGCGGGTCCGGCCAGCCGTAGTGGGCTGCCTGCTCGACGCCGAGGTTGACGACCATGGCTTCCGCGGCGCTCAGCCCGCACCGGCGCACCGCCACCAGATGGCAGGCGCCCCGGTGTTCGCGTAGTACGTGGATCCGCTGCATGGCCGCGCCGGCGGGGTCGTCGTCGGGGCATGCCTGCGCGCGCCAGCCGGCGAACAGGGGCAGTGCGTCGGCGTCGGCGGCCTCGATCAGCCGCTGGGCCAGGTGGTTGAAATGCTCCACGTCGACGTCGGCGGGGATGTGCGTGCGTCCCCACGCGTGGACGGCCCGCGCGTAGCAGGCGGCGGCCTCCGCCGCCGGCATCACGGGCCGGCCCGCCAGCCAGCCGGTCGTCACCAGCCGGGGGCCGAGGAATCCCTGAACCGCTTGGACCACCGCGACCGGCGCCTCGCCGAGCACTCCGAAGCGTCCGCGGCAGTAGAAGCCACGGCCGGGGGCGAAGCCGGCACGCAGACCGAGGTCGGCGGTCGCCCCGTCGGACATGAACTCGTCGCCGAAATCGTGGAGCGGACGGGCCACGGCGGCGATGCACTGGGAGATTTCCATGGCCTGAAGGTCGCCCCTCACAATCCATTAGGTCAAGGGGCTCTTTTCTGATGGAAGGCTTTAGCTAAACTATCGAGTCATGCTCGACGTCCGTCGCCTGTACATGCTCAAGACCGTCGCCGCCCGGGGCTCCATCACCGCGGCCGCCCATTCCCTCTCGCTCACCGCCGGCGCCGTCTCCCAGCAGCTGGCCGCTCTGCGGGCCGACGTGGGAGTCGACCTGCTGCGCCCCGACGGGCGCACCGTCGCGCTGACGGAGGCCGGCCGTGTCCTCCTCGAACACGCCGACCGGATCCTCCGCGCCATGGAGGAGGCCGAGAGCGCCATCGCGGCGGTCAAGGGCACGGTCGGCGCCACCGCCACACTCGCCGCGCTGCCGTCCACCGTCGCGAGGATCGTGGCCCCCGCCCTCACCGCGCTCGCCGTGCGTCATCCGCAGCTCACCGTGACCTGTTCCCTGACCGACCAGGCACAACTACGCGAGCTCGCCCTGGGCACCGTCGACGTGGTGCTGGGGCAGCGCTATCACCACACGCCCGACGCGACCCCTGGAGGCATCGACGTCTCGCCCCTGCTCGACGATCCGCTGCTCGTCGTCACCGCCGCCGACCGAGGCGACGACCGGCCCGTCGCCCTACGGGAACTGGCCGCGCACGATCTCGCCGTACCACCGCCGACCACGGAATGCGGACAGGCCGTCCTGCAAGGCTGCCGCCGGGCCGGCTTCACTCCCGTACCCCGCTACCTCACCGCCGACATCGCCGCCCAGCTCACGCTCGTACGGGCCGGGCTCGCCACCGCGCTCGTCCCGCGCACGGCCCTCGACCCGGACGCATCCGGAATCCGTACGGCCCCCATCGCGGACCACCCGATCCGACGCGTCCTGTTCGCCGCGACCCGTCATACCGGGAACGCGAACCCGACCACCACCGCCGTCATCGCGGCACTGCGCACGGCCGCCCAGGACGGCGGACGGGCCGCCTGCCCGCCACCGGACCGGGTGTGACCCATTACTTCCCACCTCGGTCGGGCGTTTCAAGTACCCGTGAGGGAGCAAGCGCTCATCACGGAATCTGGCGGAGGAGGTCGGTCACATGTCGGACGCGAACCAGGGCAAGGACGTCGTCGCGGTGATCCTTGAGGATCACCGGACCATGGAGGAGCTGTTCCGTCGCATGCGGAGCGTGGAAGCCGACCGCGGCGCGGCACTGGCGGAGTTCTCGGCGCTGCTCATCGCCCATGGGGAGGCGGAGGAGAGCGAGGTGTACGGCGCCCTGAAGCGATTCCGGGACATCGAGAACGAGGAAGTGGAACACGGCGCCGAGGAACACGCCGAGGGCAACGAGGCCCTGCTGAAGCTGCTCGAGGTGGAGAACGTCGGCTCCGAGGAGTGGGACGAGCGGCTCGAAGATCTGGTCAAGGCGGTCACGCACCACCTCGACGAGGAGGAGCGGACGATCCTCAACGGCGCGCGGGAGAACGTCCCCGACGAGCGCCGCGCCGAGCTGGGTGTCGCCTTCCTCCAGGAACGCGAGAAGCAGCTCGCCTCGGACTGCGGAAGCGTCGAGAGCGTACGCGCCCTGGTCAACGGCTGAGCTCAGGCTCGACGAGGACGCACCCCCGCCCGCCGCGGCGACGGCTCGGCCGGCATGCACGTGCGGGCGGAGGTTGCGGTCCGGCTCCGCCTCGCGGATGCCATCGGGTTGCCCTCGGTCCAGTCCACTCGACGTGAATGTGCGGCCGCCGGCCGGTCTCGTCGCGTCCGTGCGGCAGGAGCGCGGCCGGCGCGTTGGGGATGCTGGAGCTCTCAGCAGACCGGCCGCGAGGAACGCGTTACCAGGCTGGTGGCCGAGGGTGGAGAAGTAGTCCGGACCCGTCAGGCACATGACCCGCCACCACGGGCGCTGGTGGGGCTGGGCCACAGCCTCCTTGGCGGCGGGTGAACCTTTCTCGGCGGTCAAGCCGTCCAGCATCCCCGCGCGCAGGCGCGCAGGCGCGCGGAGCGGGCCGGGGTGGCCATCGTGGGGAGCTCCTGTCGTACGGCGAAGAACCAGCCGTCGACGGTGACGACGACGGCTGGGCCGACGCAGGCAGCCAGGCCGTTTCCGCACGTCAAGGGCCAGATCCTGACGTGTCCGCAACGCGGATGGACGGCATCTGTGGCGTACCGCACGCCATCGCCCGTCAGAGGTGCGTCGGTGCGTGTCGGACGTGATGCGGCGGCGGAGCGGGCTTCTCCGGCCCTTCCCATCAGGACGGCGTCAAGAGTCTCCCCGCGCCCGTATGGACAGCGTCAATGCGTCTTAACACCGGGCCGTGGACGCGGTTGTCTCGACATCGGCCGGTTGGCCGATTTCATTTCATCCACTGCATCCAGGAGCTCACGATGGCCGATCTGGCCTTCGTCGTCACCACGATCGCGGTCTTCGCGCTGGTGACTCTCATCGCCCGAGGGGTGACCAAGCTGTGAACGCCGAAAACATCGTCGGCCTCGTCGTGGCCGTCTCCCTGCTGGGTTACCTCGTCCTCGCCCTTGTGTATCCGGAGAGGTTCTGAGCACCGATATGAGCCCCGTCATCGCTGGTGTGCTCCAGTTGCTCGCGCTGATCGCCGCGCTGGCCCTGGCCTACCGCCCCCTGGGTGACCACATGGCCCGCGTCTACTCCTCCGACAGGCACCACGCACCGGAGAAGTGGATCTACCGGGCCATCGGCGCCGACCCGGACGCGGAGATGCGCTGGCCCGCCTACCTGCGCGGTGTCCTGGCCTTCTCCGCCGTGAGCGTCCTCTTCCTCTACCTGATGCAGCGCGTGCAGGGCAGCCTGCCCGGCTCGCTCGGCTTCTCCTCCATCGACCCCGACCAGGCCTTCAACACCGCCGCGTCCTTCGTGGCCAACACCAACTGGCAGTCGTACTACGGCGAGCAGGCCATGGGTCACGTCGTACAGACCGGCGGCCTCGCGGTCCAGAACTTCGTCTCCGCCGCCGTCGGCATGGCCGTCGCCGTGGCTCTCGTACGGGGATTCGCACGCTCCCGTACCGGGGAGCTCGGCAACTTCTGGGCCGACCTGGTCCGCGGCACCGTCCGCATCCTGCTGCCCCTCTCCGTGATCGGCGCGGTCGTGCTGGTCGCCTGCGGCGTCATCCAGAACTTCGCCGGGATCCACGAGGTCGGGCAGTTCATGGGCGGAACGCAGCAGTGGAACGGCGGGGCCGTGGCCTCCCAGGAGGTCATCAAGGAACTCGGCACGAACGGCGGCGGCTACTTCAACGCCAACTCCGCCCACCCCTTCGAGAACCCGACGCCCTTCTCGAACCTGTTCGAGATCTTCCTGATCCTGGTCATCCCCTTCGCGATGACCCGCACCTTCGGCAAGATGGTCGGCTCGGTCAAGCAGGGCTACGCGATCCTCGCGACGATGGGCGTCATCTGGCTCGGTTTCACCGCGCTGATGATGTGGACCGAGTTCGCGCACCACGGTCCGGCCCTCGACGTCGCGGGCGGGGCGATGGAGGGCAAGGAGACCCGCTTCGGCATCGGCGGTTCGTCGATCTTCGCCGTGGCCACCACCTTGACGTCCACGGGCGCGGTCAACTCCTTCCACTCCTCCTACACCGGCTTCGGCGGCGGCATCACCATGCTGGGCATGCAGCTCGGCGAGATCGCGCCCGGTGGTGTCGGATCCGGCCTCTACGGCATGCTGATCATGGCGATCATCGCGGTGTTCATCGCCGGTCTGATGGTCGGCCGCACGCCCGAGTACCTGGGCAAGAAGATCGGCACCCGCGAGATCAAGCTCGCCGCCTGCTACATCCTGATCACCCCGGCGCTCGTGCTGTGCTTCACCGCCGCGGCGATGGCCCTGCCCACCCCGGGCCACTCGATGACGAACTCCGGCGCGCACGGCTTCTCGGAGATCCTCTACGCCTACACCTCGGGCGCCAACAACAACGGCTCCGCCTTCGCGGGCCTGAACGCCGACACCCAGTGGTTCAACTCGACCATCGGCATCGCCATGCTGCTGGGCCGCTTCCTGCCCATGGTGTTCGTCCTCGCCCTGGCCGGCTCGCTGGCCGAGCAGAAGCCCGTACCGGACACGGTGGGCACCCTGCGCACCGACAAGCCGCTCTACTCGGGCCTGCTCGTCGGCACGATCCTCATCATCACCGGTCTGACCTACTTCCCGGCCCTCGCGCTGGGACCGCTCGCCGAAGGGCTCGCATCATGAGCACCGTCACGCCCACCAGGGCTCCGCACCAGGACGTGCCCACCGGCCACAAGCCGGACGGCGGACGCGTGGGCGGTGGCCTGTTCGACCCCGAGCAGCTGCTGCGTTCCTTCCCCGACGCGGTGCGCAAGCTCGACCCACGCATCATGATCAAGTCCCCGGTCATGTTCGTGGTGCTGATCGGCTCGGTGGTCACCACCGCCCTCGCGTGCGTGGACCCGACGAACGGGTTCGGCTGGGCGATCACCGGCTGGCTGTGGCTGACCACGATCTTCGCCAACCTCGCCGAAGCCGTCGCCGAGGGCCGCGGCAAGGCTCAGGCAGACACCCTCCGCAAGGCCAAGACCGACTCCGTCGCCCGCCGCCTGGTCCAGGACGGCCGCGGCGAGGAGCGGGTCCCCGGCACCGAGCTGCGCATCGGCGACCTGGTGGTCTGCGAGGCCGGCGACATCATCCCCGGCGACGGTGACGTCGTGAAAGGCGTCGCGTCCGTCGACGAATCCGCCATCACGGGTGAGTCCGCGCCGGTGATCCGCGAATCGGGCGGCGACCGCTCGGCGGTGACGGGTGGCACGAGGGTCCTCTCCGACCGGGTCGTCATCAAGATCACGACAAAGCCGGGCGAGACCTTCATCGACCGGATGATCGCCCTCGTCGAGGGCGCCGCCCGACAGAAGACGCCCAACGAGATCGCGCTGAACATCCTGCTCGCGTCCCTCACGATCGTGTTCCTGCTGGCCGTGGTCACCCTGCAGCCGTTCGCGATCTACGCGGGCGCCGAGCAGTCCATGATCGTGCTGACGGCCCTGCTGGTCTGCCTGATCCCCACCACGATCGGCGCGCTCCTCTCCGCGATCGGCATCGCGGGCATGGACCGGCTGGTCCAGCGCAATGTGCTGGCCACGTCCGGCCGGGCGGTCGAGGCCGCCGGCGACGTCTCCACACTGCTGCTCGACAAGACCGGAACCATCACGCTCGGCAACCGCCAGGCCGCCGAGTTCGTTCCGGTCGAGGGCACCACCGAGGCCGAACTCGCCTACGCCGCCCAGCTCTCCTCCCTCGCGGACCAGACCCCCGAGGGCCGTTCCGTCGTCGTCCTCGCGCAGGAGAAGTACGGGCTGCGCGAGCGCCACCAGGGCGAACTCACCGGCGCCGAGTGGATCGCCTTCACCGCACAGACCCGTATGTCGGGTGTCGACGTCGACGGCGGGAGGACCCGCAAGGGCGCGGCCGGCTCGGTCGTCGCCTGGGTCGGGGAGCGGGGCGGCCGGGTCTCCGACGACGCCGACCGCCTCGCCGACCGGATCTCCGAGGCCGGCGGTACGCCGCTCCTGGTGGCGGTGGAGGACGAGCGGGGGGCCCGCGTCCTCGGGGTCATCCACCTCAAGGACGTCGTCAAGGAGGGCATGCGCGAACGGTTCGACGAGCTCCGCCGCATGGGCATCAGGACGGTCATGATCACGGGCGACAACCCGCTGACCGCGAAGGCCATCGCCACGGAGGCCGGGGTCGACGACTTCCTCGCCGAGGCCACCCCCGAGGACAAGATGGCCCTCATCAAGCGGGAGCAGGCCGGCGGCAAACTCGTCGCGATGACGGGCGACGGTACGAACGACGCCCCGGCCCTCGCCCAGGCCGACGTCGGCGTGGCCATGAACACCGGAACCTCGGCCGCCAAGGAGGCCGGGAACATGGTGGACCTGGACTCCGACCCCACCAAGCTCATCGAGATCGTCGAGATCGGCAAGCAACTCCTCATCACCCGAGGCGCGCTGACCACGTTCTCCATCGCCAACGACGTCGCCAAGTACTTCGCGATCATCCCGGCCATGTTCGCCGTCGTCCACCCGGGCCTCGACAGGCTCAACATCATGGGCCTGTCCTCGCCCGAGTCGGCGATCCTCTCCGCCGTCGTCTTCAACGCGCTGATCATCATCGCGCTGGTCCCGCTCGCCCTCAAGGGCGTCCGGTACCGGCCGACCAGCGCCGACAGGATGCTCCGGCGCAACCTCGGCCTCTACGGGGTGGGCGGTCTGATCGCCCCGTTCATCGGCATCAAGCTCATCGACCTGCTCATCTCCCTCATCCCCGGGCTCGCCTGAATTAGGAACGTGTTGATCCGTGATGAACAACTCCGTACGCAACACAGCGCGGTTGCTGGGTGCCGGACTGCGAGCCCTGCTCGTCCTGACCGTGCTCTGCGGCATCGTCTACCCGCTGGCCGTCACCGGCATCGCCCAGGCCCTCTTCGAAGACAAGGCCGACGGATCGGAGATCAAGGACCGGAGCAGCGGCCAGGTCGTCGGCTCCTCACTGATCGGGCAGACCTACAACCTGCCGAAGCACGACCCGGACGACGCCGAAGAGGCCGCGAAGCCGGACCTCAAGTGGTTCCAGCCGCGCCCCTCGAACGGTCTCGGCTCCAACAGCGTGAACACCCGGTACACGCTGCTCCTCTCCGGCGCCACCAACCGCTCCGCCGACAACGGCGCCGTGCACGGCCGGTGCGCCGAGGACGCCGAGGAGGGCACCCTCTGCGCCCAGGTCATCGCCGCCAGGGACGCCGTCGTCGCCGACAACTCCACCACCGGCCACCGGGTCGAGCCCGAGGACGTGCCGGCCGACGCCGTGACCTCCTCCGGCTCGGGCCTCGACCCGCACATCTCCCCCGCGTACGCCGAGCTCCAGGTCCACCGGGTCGCCGAGCGGAACAAGCTCGACGTCGAACGGGTCGAGAAGCTCGTCGCCGACCACACGACCGGCCGCACCCTCGGCTTCATGGGCGAACCCCGCGTCGACGTGCTCGAACTCAACATCGCCTTGAAGGCGTTGACCAGGAGCTGACGTCCCAGCGCGCCTACACCTGCACGGGCAGGGCGGGGAACACGACCACCGAGCCGTCCTTCTCGCGGGCCACCTCGATCGCCACGTCTGCCGTGCGGCTGTTGACCGCGACGCCGTCACCCAACGTGCGAATCCGGTGTGCCGCGCTCATCAGGCGATCGACCTCTCCGGTCGTGAAGACGGGGCGCAATCCGTTCGGGCGTGCCAGTTCCAGCGCCGACAGGCGTACCAGGACACGCGCGATGTTCGACTCCAGTTCGTCGAGGCGCTGCTGATCACGCTTGAGCGCGCGGGTGAAGTTCTCGAACGGGTTGCCGATGTCGCCCTGGGCGTGCTCGACGGCCTGGAGGACGACCACCCGGCGCTTCAACGCGACCGCCAGGTGGGCGAGTTCGAGGTGCGCGCGGAACGTGCCGCCGTGGTCGTCGACGCCGGGGAACGACTTGGCCAAGGCGCCGAGTTCGACGGGCTCACCCGGGGGCAGCGCGTCCAGCGCGTTCTGCCACCGGGCGAGACGGCGGTCGGCCTTGCCCAGCGCCGTGTTGATGGCGTGCACCGCCGAGTCGAGCCCCAGCGAGACGCCGAGCTTGCCCTGGTCGAGCAGAAGGGCGGTGGCCTTGTCGATGGCGTCCCGGCAGCCGTCGAGTTCGCTGTGCTCGTCGTCGAGCTTGTCCTCCTGAAGTTGCTCCAGCAGTTTCGTGATGTGTTCGATGGCCTGCCGGCGCTGTCGGTCGGCGTGCGCGCTCACGCCCACCGCTACGGCCATGAGCACGAGCGGAGCGGCCACGGTGAGCGCCGTCCCGCCGGCTGCCGCGGCACCGGCGGTCACACCGGCGCCGCCTGCCGTGCCCGCCGCTGCCGCTCCTCCGACCGGCACGAAGGTCGCCTTGGCGGCGATCCTGCCCGTCGAGTTCACCAACTCACCGAAGACACCGCCGGCCGCCCCCTTCGACACCATCGGGCGAACGATGCCCTCCCCGAACTGCGCGGCGACCTTCGCCGGGACCACCATGCGATACAGACACTCGCCGGAGGACGTGGCTCTGGCCACCGTGATGGAGCTTCGGGCCGATTGCGTGACGAACTGTGACAGGT
This sequence comes from Streptomyces sp. NPDC048331, assembly GCF_043201215.1. Lineage (NCBI taxonomy): Bacteria > Bacillati > Actinomycetota > Actinomycetes > Kitasatosporales > Streptomycetaceae > Streptomyces > Streptomyces sp. NPDC048331. Next base: position 100,694 of record NZ_JBICYT010000002.1, read on the forward strand.
GCTGCGCCAGCGGACTCGCGGCGTCGAGCGGAATGCCGTGGCCGCGGTCGATCCTGTCGGGCAGCGGATGCACCTCAAGGGTGACGATGGGCTCGTCGGCCAGAACGGCCAGCACACCGCGCAGTTCGGCGAGGCGCTCAGCCGTCATCGAGTCGCCTACGGTCAACCCGGACACCTGCACATCGGCCGTCGCCAAAGTCCACACGGGCACGGTCGTCCTGCGGTCGTCAGTCATCGTCTCCCCCTTGATCTCCGACAGCAGCCTACGTCCGACGTCGAACCGGAACAGCATGGTCTCCGAACCCGTCGGACACCGTGAGGTGAGCCGCCCGCGATCCGCGCTCCACGCGCCCGCCTCGTTCGGCCCTCGTACGACGGACCAACGAAGGCGGCCGGTAGCCGCCGAGCGCTGGATGATCCACCGGTGACGCCGCGCAGGCACGCGCTGTTAGGTTCGGCCCGGTGGTCAGGGCCCTCCCTCGGCGCCGGTCGATCACCACCCCCGCCTCGGGTTTGCCCCGGCGCGCCACGGCCGGTTCCGGTGGTGGCCCGGACACCGGCGGGCCCGTTGACGAGCGGCGCGGGCATGGGCTGACAGCAAGGACACACGATGGCGACGTTGGACCGGATGGACGTAGGGCTGCGAGCCCTGCACCTGCTGGAAGGCCAGCGCATGGCGCAACACCTGTTCGCGCACGTGGTCGCCACCGAGGTGATCAAACCCGGGCGCAGCGAGGAAGAGGTCGACAACCGGATCGCCCTGATCGCCCGTGAGGTGTTCGGCGTACGGGCAGGCCGGGTGGCTCGTCGGTTCGCGCGGTCGGGGTCGAACACCGTGGTGGGCGGACAGTGGCCGGAACGGGTCATCGGCGCGCAGGACCTGGTCGTGCTGGACTTCGATTCGCTGTTGGCCCCGTACGAGACGGGTTTCGCCCGGACGGTGGCCATCGGTGACGACCTCGTGCGCCGGGCCCTCGTGCACGACCTGGCCGTCGTGGCCCAAGGTGCCCGGGATGCCTTTCGGGCCGACGATTCCCTCACCGGCCACGAGCTCTACGCGACGATCCGCGACCTGGCCGCCAAGGCCGGCCGGAGTCTGGGCGGGGCCGCGCATTGCGGTCGGCTGACCGGCACCGCGCCCGCCCCGCGTGCGGGGGCGACACGGCCGGAGGTCTTCATCGGTCCGGACAACGATCGGCCCCTGCGCCGGACGTCGGAGGAGGGGGTGCGGGCGCACTGGATCCTTCAGATCCACCTCGTCGACGAGCCCCGCGGCCACGCCGCCGTGCACACGGAACTGCTCGATCTCTGCTGATCGACCTTGGGGCCGTGCGGACCGGTGCGGATTCACCACCGCCTCCCGCCGGTGGGTCGGGCCCGGTGAAGGGGCCCGACCGGCCTGCGGCGCCGACACCCGCCGTGGCGGGAGCGCCGGCGCCGCGCTGACTTCCGTCACGGCGTCGGCGGTGGTTTGATCGGCTCGATGATCGGCGCGCCGTCCACGTCGGTCATGAAGTCGCGGTGGACCGGCTTCTTGTCCGCCGGCCCGGGTAGGTCCGGACACGCGATGCCGTCGCCGTCCCGGTCGAGGCCGTTCGGGTCGAGTGCGTCCGCTCGCAGCACCGCTTGCGCGTCGGACTGGGCCTTGAACGCGCCGCAGTCGGCCACATGACCCTGGTGGACATACGGAGCGACGTCGAACGTGTGCTGCGGTGATGCATTGCCGGTGCACGCGGTCAGTGTGATCGCGGCGATCACACCGACCGCCGCGACGGCGGTACGGCGACCGGGGCCCCGGTGAATGGTGCGTGACTGCTCAGGCATGGTGCTACTTCGCTCCCGCCCGGAACACGGCGAGCTTCCCGCCGACCGGATCGAGCGCGTACAGCTTGCCCGTGGTGTTGTTCACGGCCATCGAACTGAAGGGGCGGGGCGCGCCGAGCGTGGACTGCGGGAGCATCGTGGTGCCGTCGGTCACCCCGATGCCGCCCGGCGCGATGGCCTTCCCGCTCGCGTCGACCTGGTAGAACTGCGAGATGAACACCCGGTTGAAGTTCTTCAGCACGGTGGCCCTGTGTGCCGCGTTCCCGGGGGAACTCGAGATGCCGCAGACTGCTGTCTGCCCCGTGACCGCCGTCCCGACGATGCGGCTGACCCGGCCCGCGGTGAGGGTGCCGCACGATGCCGTCGGGGTTCCGCCGGTGGAGTAGACGTAGACCGAGCTCGCGGCGGGGCTGTAGACCGCGGCCATGTGGCCGTAGGGCGTTCCCTCCGGGTCGTCGATCGCGGTCGACGTACCGTTGCCGGGGTTGATGGCGATCATCGTCGCGACGCCCTTCGTCGGGTTCGCGGTGCACCGCCTGGCGATGAGGTAGACGAGGTTGCGGTGGGGATCGAGGACGATCATGCCGCGGGCGGAGTTGAGAGAGAGGGCCCCGATGTTGTTGACACAGCTCGACTTCGTCGGGAACTCCACCACGGTCCTGGCCTCATGGGTCTGTGTCGAGATGGCGAAGAGGCCGATGTCGGGGCTCGTGCCGCTGCCGGTACCCCCCTTCGCGAAGTACACCGCGTGGCGCGCGGGGTCGAAGACGAAGTCCATGCCGGCGGCCGCGGGCACGGGGCCCCCGGAAGGGACCGGGATCGTCGTCGCCGCCGAGCCGCCGGCCGGGACGTAGGCGATCGCCGCGACGAAGGTGGTGCCACCGCCGATGTAGAGGTCGCCGTTCTCGGGAGAGACGGCCAGGCCGGAGACGGGCGTTGCGTAGTTGCCGACCTTGGTCACCTGATAGGCGTTGGCGGTGTCGATGATCGCGACGCCGTCCGTACCGCCTACGTAGACCCGTCCGGTGCCGGAGTCGACCGCGATCCGGGTCGGGCCCGACACGACGCCGGAGAGGCTGATCGGAGAACCGATCGGTTCGTCGGTCCTGCCGTCGATCACGGTCACGCTGTTGTCGCCGGCGGACGCGACGTACACGCGATCGGCCTTCTCGTCGACCGCGAGGTCGTTCGGACTCGCACCGACCGATATCGCGTCCTTCGTGCTCTGGGTCGGCGCGTTGTCATACAGCGTGTACGACGAGTTCGCGCCCCGGCCGCACTTGTTCTCCTCGCCGACGGCCACCATGTTGTAGACGGGCTCACCCGTCAGCAGCCCGGCGTCCTTCAGCTCGTCGATCGTCGCGTAGCGCCCGTGCTTCGCGCAATGGGCCTCTTCGGCCGCGCGCAGGGTCGCCGCGTCCGCGGCGACCGCGCTCGCTCGGCCCTTGTCGCCGATGCCCTTGACGGAGAACACGACGATGGCGGAAAGGACGCCCAGGATCACGATGACCACGAGCAACTCGATGAGCGTGAAGCCGTCCTGGCGTCCGGCGCGCAGGCGGAACGGGCGATGGTCCGGTGTCATGGCAGTCGGGGTTTCCTTCGATCGATGGTTCGCGTCCGGCCGGAGCGCACGCGTGGGGCCTTGTCGCGTCACGGCGTTCCCCGTCGCACGGGCTTGACGTCCTTGGGGGCCGGCAGCTCCGGGCACGCGATGCCCTTCTTGTCGCCGTCGAGGCGATTGGGGTCGGTCGGTGCGAAGCGCAGGACGGCCTGAGCGTCCGCTTGGCTCGCGAAGTCCCGGCAGTCGTAGGCGTCATTTCCGTAGCGCAGGAAGTAGCGGGCATCGAAGGCCCGATCCGGCTGCGGGCAGAGTGCGCTACGGGTGGCACCGGGGCCGCACTCGGCGCCGCGGGCCACCGCCACCGGTTCGATGTCGCGCGGTTCCGGCAGTCCGCGACAGGCGACGCCACCCCCGTCGTCGAGGTGGTTCGGATCGCGAGGATCGGACCGTAGCACCGCCTGGGCATCCGCCTGGTTGGCGAAGTAGACGCACTCGAAGGCGTTGCCGTGGGTGGCGAACTCCTTCGCGTCGAACTTCTTGTTGTTCGGGCAGAGAGCGGTGCGCGGGGTCCCCGGCGTGCACCAGTCTCGGTCGGGTCTCTTGGCCTGGGCCTCCGGGTCCGACCCGCCGCGCACGAACACCACGACGGCCACGGCCACCGCGACCAGCACGAGAACCAGCACACCCCGCCTGATCGCACGCGATCCCGACAGTCCGCTCATCACTGCCACACCACGCCTCTACCCATTGTGCCGCCGGCCTCTTTCCCACGTCTCGCAGTGGGCCGACGACATGCGCCCGCCAGGCCCGTTGCAGTTTGGATGCGTGCATTACATCCACAGCACGCATGGTTGTCAATCATTGACTACCGGGGTTCCGATGAGCACCATCTAGGCCTGTGCGGCACAGTCATGCCGAAAACCTGGCAGATGCCCAGGTGTTCCCGGCATTCACCTGACCCCACCGGCAGGGTGCCCGTCCCGCAGCCGCCGCCGACCAGATCAACTAGGAGTAACACATGCAAACAGGATCCAGCCGCGCTCGAACTGGCCCGTATTCCGGCCGCACCGCGATGCGCCGGGTACGGAACGCGTTCGCGGTGGGCGCCCTCGCGACGGCGCTGATCACCGCCGCGGCGCCGACGGCGTTCGCCTCGACGGATGCTCAGGTCGGCATCGCGAACAACATGTATCCCGCCGTGAAGGACATGAAGAGCCAGATCGCGGCTCTCGGGTCGTTCACGGCGTTCACGGCGAACAGCGCATCGCAGGTCGGCGGGTTCTGGAACAAGCCCGCGATCGACACGTCGACGATGCGGGGGATCACCTCGGGCAACCTGCGTCAGCAGTTGAAGAGCGCCGGTCCCTACACCACGTGCAACCCGTCCGTGTCGAACAACTGCGTCGACGGGCCGTTGCACATCGACGCGTTCATGTCGGCGGACGAAACCAACGTGGACGCGGTCATCCCGACCGTGGACGGCGGCACGTGCACGGCGAGCGGCAGCGTCGAGTGCAACGGCGATGCTCTCAGCAAGATCCCCGTGGCCATCGGCCGCCTGGCGATCTACAGCTGCAGCGGCAGCTGGGCGGGCTCGACCAAGGGCGATGACCCGTCCAACGCCGGCAGCCCGCCGCTGGCGTTCGGCGCGGACGCCAACGGCAGCGGCAACGGCAAGGCGCAGTCGCCCCGGTGCGACGCCTCACCGGTCTCCGGTGGCGCGCCCACGACGATCGCGGGAGTGGTGACCTGGCTCGGCACGAGCGGGAACCGGATCGCGGTCGCCGACCCTGCGTCCGCTCCGTTCGGCGCGGCGTCCAAGCAGGCGCTGATCCAGAACGGGTTCACGTGGACCGACAGTGGTGTGGGCCAGAACGTGTTCCGGGGCAGCGCGTGCGACAGCGCCGGTACGGCGTGCAAGGTGCGCCTGGAATCGGGGATCAGCCAGGTGCGTGGCGCGGTGACGGCGAACGCGGGCGGGAACACCCAGCTGGGTCTCGTCGCGAAGTCGAACATCATGAACGTGAGTTGGACGTCCAGCTCGCTGAACGGCACCACGGGCAATGACCCCAACACGTGGACCGAGGTCTCTTCGAGCGCCTACTCCGGCTACGGACCCATCGGGCAGTTCGGCGTCGCGCTGACGGGTGGCAACACCGGCGCGGCCGCCGCCTGGAGCGATGTGTTCGTCAACTACTGGGAGACCGACTCCACCATCCAGACGACCCTCTCCACCTACGGCTACTAGGCGACGCCGAGCACCGGCCGACGGGCCGTCGGCGGGGTACGAACATCGCCCGCCGACGGCCCCGGCTCGGCCGGCCTCGGCCGCAGTGCGTCACCAACGCTTGTCACCAGGCCCTGAGGAGGGGCCACACCCATGAACAGAACACCTGGTCGTCGCCTCGCACGCGGTCGGTCACGCCTGGTTGCGACGGCCGTCCTCGCGTTGGCGACCGTCGTGCCGGCCGGCAGCCCGGCTGCGGCCACCGGCACCAACACGACCGGCTTCGCCACCGCCGTGAACCTCGACGACAACGGCCGCGGCAGCTCCGCCGTCGCGATCGGCGACCTCGACAACGACGGGACACCGGACCTCGTCACGGCGATCCGCGGCGAGGGCCTGGGCGTGTTCCTCGGCTCGGGCGGCGGCGGCTTCGGCACCGTCACGAAGTACGCGGCGCCGCTCACCTCGTCGAGCGTCTTCCTCAATTCGGCAGTGATTCATGACGTCAACGGCGACGGTCACAAGGACGTGATCAGCCAGGACGCGCGCGGCAACGTCGCTCTGGTCTGGCTCGGCGACGGCTCCGGCGCCCTCGGTGCGGGGGCGGTGGTCCAGCTCAACCCGACGGCCGGGTGCGACACCACGGGCGACAACCCGTGCGTCGTGCGCTTCCCGACCGACGTCGTCGTGGGCGACTTCGACGAGGACGGCAAGCCGGACTTCGCGACGTCCAACGCGAGCACGAGCAACGTCGCGGTGGCACTCGGCAACGGCGACGGCACCTTCGGCGCGGCGACCCGGTCCGGGCTGAACGGCGGTAGCGGCCCGCAGGCCATCGGGTCCGCGGATCTGGACGGCGACGGCCATCTGGACCTCGTCACGGCGAACTCGTCGTCCGGCACGCTGTCCGTGCTGCTGGGCGACGGAAACGGGGGCTTCGGCACGGCGTCGAGCGTCCCGGCCGGCATCGCACTGTCGTCCAGGCTGGAGCTCGCCGACGTCGACCAGGACGGCAAACCGGACGCCGTCGTGGCGGCGCCCGGCTCTCCCGGACGCGTCGCGGTCCTGCTCGGCGACGGCGCGGGCGGATTCGGCACCGCGAGCGTCCTGTCCGCCGGCGGCAACCTCAGCTCCGCATCGGTGGCCGACGTGAACGGCGACAGCCACCCCGACCTGGTCGTTTCCAGCGGCCTCACGGCCGAGGTCGTGGTGCTCGAGGGCGACGGCACCGGCGCGTTCGGCAGCCCGCACGCCTTCGGGCTGAACGGCGCCACCAACCCGCAGGCCACCGCCGTGGCCGACCTCGACGGCGACGCGCGTCCCGATGTCGTCACGGCCAACAGCAATACCTCGGCGACCTACGTCAAGGACGCCTCGGTGCTGCTCAACGCGACGAACCGGACGCCGGCGGCCGCGAACGACGCGTACCACCACATCGGGGCGGACACCTCGCTCGTCGTCGGCGCTCCCGGTGTCCTCGGCAACGACACGGACCCCGACGGCAACACGCTGACGGCGTCGGTCGTGACCGGGCCGGCGCACGGCACCCTCACGCTCGGCGCGGACGGTTCGTTCAGCTACCAGCCGGTCGGCGCCTACGTCGGTAGCGACAGCTTCACCTACAAGGCGACCGACGGCACCGTCGACTCCGGTGTCGCGACCGTGACGATCGACGTGTCGGCCGGCTGCAACGGTCTCGCCGCCACGATCACCGGCAACGGGATCGTGGCCGGCACCAGCGGTGCCGACGTGATCGTGACCGGCACCGGGAACGACACCGTCAGCGGGAACGGCGGCAACGACACGATCTGCACGTTCGCCGGCAACGACGCCGTGTCGGCCGGCAACGGCGACGACTACGTCGACGCGGGTGACGGCAACGACGCCATCAGCGGCGGTGACGGCACCGACACCCTCACGGGCGGGGCGGGCAGCGACGCTCTCTCCGGTGGCAACGGCAATGACACCGTGGTCGGTGGCGCCGACAGCGACACCCTCTCCGGCGGCAGCGGCGCGGACGTCTGCGCCGGTGACGCGAACGGCGGCCCGACGCTCCCGGGCACGGACGCGATCGCGGCCGGCGGCTCCTGCGAGACGGTCGTCGAGGTGCCGTAACCGACGCGCCGTTCCGGGCGGCTCTTCATGACACGCTGACGCGTGGGACGGGCTCGGTGATCGCGAATGTGCGATCGCCGAGCCCGTCCTGGTCGTGCGGGGCGGTGACGTGGACGCCGCGGGGAAGACGATCACGAGCGGGACGTCAGCCGGTGCTGACCGCCGGCCGCGTCGAGTCGGCATCGACGTCGACTGCGTCGAGGAACCGGCGCGCGGCGCGGACGTGTTCCAACCGCCAGGTGTAGCTGGCGCGGGCGATGGGGTCGCCTGCGGCGTCCTCCTTGGCGCGCAGCGACTTCTCGGTCTCGTCGATGACGACCCGCTGACGCTCGACCAGGCGCGCGGGGCTGGTGTCGCGACGCTGGAGCAGCAGAAGCTTGCACGTGAGGTCGGCCCGGACATCGAAGAGCTCGGTCACGGGTTCACTGAGCCACCGGCTGACCGTCGTCTTCGCCGAGCGGGTGGCGGCGTAGATCATGCGCTGCGGCCCGCGATCGCTTTCCTCGGCGCCGACCGGCGTGATCAGTCCGCGCTCGGCCAGCCGCGAGATCGACCGGTACACCATGGGGCGCGAAATGTACCAGAACTCACCGATTTCCGCGCCCTCTGCGGTGAGAGTGGCGAGGGCGAAGCCGTGGCTGGGTCGTTCGGCCAGGAGTGCGAGCACAATCCACTCGGCCAGTGGCAGATCAGGTTCCTTCATGGTGACCAGGGTAAGGACCGTCGATGGTAATTGCGATGTCCCCGGCCCTGGAGCCGAAAAGGCGGGGACAGGCACCGGATCCCTGGAGAACACGCCGACGGGTCCGGCGGGTGGTCGCGCGAGGGGGCAGCCGATCCGCGGCCCGCGTCCCACCCGGCGACGGTGGTCAGTGGCGAACCACCGGGAGCGGCGCACCCGTCCCGTACGGGTCACTCAGGCTCTCGTACCAGTGGACGACGGGCGCGCCCACGAGGAGGGCGGCGATGGCGCCGGCGGCGAGGAACACACCGAAGGGGAGGCGGGTCCGGCGGGTCGCTCGCCCTGCCGCGATGAGCGCGAGGCCCACCAGCAGCCCGACGGCGCTGCCGGCCAGCAGCGCGAGGACGAGATACCACGGACCGAGCCAGCCCAGCCCGGTGCCGAGCAGGCCGGCCAGGCGTACGTCGCCGAACCCGAGCCAGGCCGGCCGTATCCCGTGCAGGGCGAAGAAGACGGCGAAGCCGCCCACTCCGCATGCGGCGGTCATGCCGAGCCGATGCCACTGGCCGGTGACGGCCGCGGCGGCGAGCAGACAGGCGGCGGTCAGGCCGAGGGTCGGGTAGAGCAGCCGTCGAGGGAGCAGGAAGTGCTCGGCGTCGCAGGCGGCCAGGGCCAGCAGTCCCGCCGTGAAGACGAGGACGGCCGGGAGGACTTCGGACCGGCCGAAGCGCAGCGCCTCGGCGGCGAACAGGAGCGCGGTGAGCGCTTCGACGAGCGGGTAGCGCGCGGGGATCGGAACCCGGCAGGCGCGGCAGCGCCGGCGCAGCAGGAACCAGGACACGACGGGGATGTTGTCCCGGGCCGCGATCGGCGTGGCGCATCGCGGACAGGCGGAGCGGGGCCGTACGACCGAGAGACCGGCCGGTACCCGGGAGACGGCGACGTTGAGGAACGACCCTACGACGAGCCCCAGCAGACCGACGAAGAAGACAAAGATGGGCGACATGGGCGCAATGCTGCCGGATCACACCTATCAGTCGCTACCGGCAAAAAACGATTGCTCGGGCAACGCCGAGGGCAGCCGACGGCAGTTCGCCGGGTGGCGCTTTCGATGCCACCTGGCGAACTCGACCGACCGGCCGACCGGCCGACGTCCGGACGGCGTCACCCGTGCGGACTCCCCCGACTCAGACGCCGTTGCAGGGGTTCGTCGCGCCCTCCACCAGCTCGACGACGTACGTCTGGTCGTTATTGCTCAGCGTGACCTTGTGCCAGAGGGAACGGCTGGACAGGAAGCCACCGGTCTCCAGTTCGCCGATGTCGCCGTACTTGTTCTTGGTGACGAAGTACGCCTCTTCCGCGGTCTGGATCGTGGCCTTGTCGGTCTTGCACGCGGAGCCCTGACCCTTGTCGTTGATGCCGCGGACGGAGAAGACGACGATGGCGGACAGGATGCCGAGGATCACGATGACCACGAGGAGCTCGATCAGCGTGAAACCGGCTTCCCTCGTCGCGTTCCTCGTGCGCATTCGCCGACGCAACTTGCCTTGCAGGTAGGTGAACATCTCTCTCCATCTACGGCGACCGCTGCACACTCGGGCCGTTAGTAACAGCGTGATTAATCAGCCGCAGACTACTGAGCGCACGAGGGACCCACAAGAGGCGTTCCAGGGCACGCCACCCACTCCGGGAGCACGACGACGGCGCGCCGGCGTGCAGTAGTATGCCGCTGACTAATCAGTTGCTGACTGTTTCGCGGCAGCGCTCGCGGCGGACGATCGGCCGTTGTTCTGGATGTGCGAGAGGGGTGGATTCCTTGGCGAACCGCCGTCTGTTCCGGGGCCGCTCGGCGGCCACAGGCCCTGCGGGCGCCCCGGCGAGCGACCCGGTCCCGGACGCGACGTCCGGCGCCGCACAGTCGTCGTCCGCGGAACACCAGGGTCCACGCATCGGGGAACTGCTGGTGCGGCGCGGGCTGCTCAGCCCGGCGCAGGTCGACGAGGCGCTCCTGCAGCAGTCGACGTCGGGCAAGCGACTCGGCTCCCTGCTGGTCGAACTCGGCATGGTCGACGAACGGTCACTGATCGAGGCCCTTTCGGAGCGGCTCGGCGTCCCCGTCGCCGACCTGCGCCAGAGCGAACCCGATCCCGAGGCGGCCGCCCGGATACCGGAGGCGCTGGCCCGCTCCCTGGGCGTCGTCGCCGTACGGCGGGCCGAGGGCACGCTGCTGATCGCGGCGGGCGACCCGGGTGACCCGCGCGTGCTCGACGAGGTCGGCCGGGCCGTCGCGCCGGATCAGGTCCGGTGGGCGATCGCGGTCCCCGCGGACATCCGGCGCTCGATCGACAGCGCCTACCGGGCGTTGAGCGGCGTCAGCAGTCTGGTCGAGGCCTTCGAGGCGACCGAGACCGGCCGGGGCGCCGCCTCCGGAGCCAGGGTGGTGAGCGAGGACGCCCCGGTCGTGCACCTGGTCAACCTCATGCTGACCCAGGGCCTGCGCGACCGGGCCTCGGACATCCACATCGAACCGCACGCCGACCGGGTCCGGGTCCGGTACCGCATCGACGGCGCGCTGCACGACGTGCTGAGCCTGCCGGAGAACATGGGCCCGTCCGTGGTCAGCCGGATCAAGATCATGGCCAATATGAACATCGTCGACCGGCGGCGCCCGCAGGACGGGCAGATCGCCACCGAGATCGACGGCCGATCGGTCGACATCCGGGTCGCGACCACCCCCACCATCTGGGGCGAGAAGGCGGTACTGCGACTGCTCGACAGCAACCGCACCCTGTTGCGGCTGGCCGAGCTCGGCATGCCCGCCACGACCTACGAACGGATGTCGTCCCTGCTGCGCTCCCCCTACGGCATGGTCGCCTGCGGCGGACCGACCGGCAGCGGCAAGACGACCACCCTGTACGCCACGCTCGGTGAGCTGAACCAGAGCGAGCGCAACATCACCACCATCGAGGACCCGGTGGAGTACGTGGTGCCGTCGGTCAACCAGATCCAGATCAACGAACAGGCGGGCGTCTCGTTCGCGACCGGCCTGCGCTCGATCCTCCGACAGGACCCCGACGTGATCCTGGTCGGCGAGATCCGGGACGCCGAGACGGCCCGGATCGCGGTCGAGTCCGCGCTGACCGGCCACTTCGTCCTGTCGTCCATCCACGCCGCCGACGCGTGCTCCGCGCTGCACCGGTTCGCCGACATGGGCATCGAGCCGTTCCTGATCACCTCCACGGTCTCCGGGGTGGTCAGCCAGCGACTGGTGCGGCGGATCTGCGACCAGTGCCGCGAGCCCTACCGGCCGGGCGTGGACGAACTGGCCTTCTTCACGAAGGCCGGCGGGTCGAGCGACATCGAGTTCTGGCAGGGCCTGGGCTGCAACTTCTGCTCCCGGACCGGCTACCAGGAGCGGATCGGCGTCTTCGAGCTGCTGGTGATGAGCGACCCGGTCAAGCGGCTGCTCGTCGAGAAGGCGCCGATCAACAGCCTGCGCAAGGCCGCCCGCGAACAGCACATGGACAGCCTCCTGGACGGAGGCGTCCGTCTGGTGGAGGAGGGCGTCACGACCATCGCCGAGATCATGTCCAGCGTGTACGTGGCCTAGGCCGTCTCTTCCGGATCACCCACTCCCCCACCACCCACCACCCACCACACGAACCTCTGACACCGGAAACCAGGAAGGGCATCGGTATGGCCACCTTCAAGTACGTCGCGGTCGGCGCGGACGGGAAACGGGCCACCGGCGTGCTCACGGGCTCCAGCGTCGAGGGCGTGACCGACAGTCTGACCCGGCAGGGCTACGAGGTACGGTCCGTCACGGCCGCGGGCCGTAACCTGCTCCAGCTCGAACTCACCGCGGAAAAGGTCGACCTGGTCGAACTGAGCAACTTCTCGCGCCAGATGGCCGCCTTCATCAAGGCGGGGGTGCCCCTCCTGGACGCCCTGGAGATCATCCGCGCCGAGACCAAGGACAAGAAGCTGGCCAAGCTGCTCGTCGACGTCATGGACTCGCTGCGATTCGGCGAAAGCTTCGCCGGCGCGATGGCCGCCCACACCAAGGCACTCCCGCCGTTCTACGTCTCCGTCCTCCGCTCGGCCGAGGCGACCGGTGAACTCGACGTGGTGATGGCCCAGTTGGGCCGCTACATCGAACGGGACGTCGAGGGCCGGCGCACCATCCGCTCCGCCCTGACCTATCCGAGCCTGGTGATGGCTCTGGCCGTCGGCGTCATCCTCGTCCTCGTCATCTTCGTACTGCCCCGGTTCAAGCTGTTCTTCGAGTCCTTCAACGCGGAACTGCCGCTGCCGACCCGGATCCTGTTGGGCTTCACCGACTTCGTCACCGTCTGGTATCCGGTCGTCCTCGGCGTGCTCGTCGGCCTCGTCGCGGCAGTGATCGCCGCTCTGCGGACCGAGCGGGGACGGGTGCTGCGCGACCGATTCCTGCTGGCGACGCCGGTGGTCGGCGACGTGGTCCGCTACATGGTCATCGAACGGTTCTGCCGCATCCTGACCTCGATGATCAAGGCCGGGGTGCCGATACCGGAGGCGCTCGGCCTGGCCAGTGCGGGCGCCAACAACCTGGTGTACGAGCGTTCCATCGGGAGGGCCCAGGTGGAGATGCTCGAAGGTGGCGGCATCTCCGGGCCGATCGTTCGTACCAAGCTGTTCCCCGGGGCGGTCACCCAGATGATGCGCGTGGGGGAAGAGACCGGGACCCTCGACGACCAGCTCGAGAACGTGTCGGAGTTCTACGAGAAGGAACTGCAGCACAAACTCAAGCGGCTGACCAGCCTGTTCGAGCCGGCCATCGTGATCGTGGTCGGGGTCGTCGTGGGCTTCGTGGCCGTCGCCCTCCTCTCGGCGATCTACGGCGTCTACAACCAGGTCGAGGTCCAGTGACCGGCCCCGCGCGCCGCCCGGAGCGCCGCCCGCGGCGCCGCCGCCGCGGCGAAGAGGGCGAGACGCTGATCGAGGTCCTCGTCGCCGTGGTGCTCATGGGCATCGCCTTCGTGGCCGTCTTCGCGGGCATCGGCACCGCCATCGTCAGCTCGGTCAGGCAGCAGAAGGTGACCACCACCGACTCGGTCGTCCGTAGCGCGGCCGAGAAGGTCATCGGCGCGCCGTACGTGTCCTGCGCCGGTGGGTACGAGACTCCGGCGCCACCGGCCGGGTACACGGTGACCGTCACGATCGAGTACTGGGACGGAGTGGGTTCCTTCGGCCGGTCCTGCCCGACGGCCGACACCGGGGTGCAGAAGGTGACGCTCACCGTGCACTCGACCGGCCCGCACCCCGTCCGGGACGCGACCCTGGAAGTGGTCAAGCGGGAGTCGATGCTGTCATGACGACCCAACGACCCACCGGAGGCTCGGAGTCGGGGTTCACCCTGACCGAGTTGCTGGTCACGATCGTCATCCTGGGCATCATCGGGCTCATGCTGCCCAAGGCGATCCTCCTCGGACTGCAATTCACCGCGGGGACCGAGAAGCGGGTGGCCGCCACCGGCGCGGTGGGCACACTGGGCCGCTACTTCTACGGCGATGTGCAGAGCGCGACCACCGTCACGACCGCCCCCGCGTGCGGCGTCGCCGACGTGATCGTCCACCTGGGCCGACCCGGCACCGACATCGTCTACGCCCACGACGTGCCGACCGGCACCCTCAACCGGGTGACGTGCACCGACGCAGGCGTCGTCACCACGTCGCTGGGCCGGTTCGACAGCGCCACAACGCCCCATCCCGTGACGCTGAGCTGCGGTGCCGAGATCTCGTGCACCTCACCCATGGAGGTAACGCTGACCGTGCGGAGCGACCCCGCCGCGCCCCCGACGGCCCTCACCGCCGTCCGACGATCGAGCGCGTCATGACCGGCCGCCGCGGCTCGCCCCGCCGGCGCGACGACGAACAGGGCGCGACACTGATCCTCGCGCTGGCCTTCATCGTCGTCTTCAGCCTGGTCACCGTCTCGGTGCTGTCCTTCGCCGCCACAGGACTGCGGGCCGCCGGCGCGTACGCCGACCAGGGCAAGCGCGGCTACAGCGCGGACGGTGCCACACAGCTCGCGATCGAGAACTTCTCGCAGGGCAACCCGTGCGCCGACTACACCGCCCCGCCGATCAACGGCCGGCAGATGATCGTCCACTGCGACCCCCTCAACGCGTCCCCCGCGTCCACGCGCGCGACGCAGCCCCAGGACGCGCTGCGCAGCCTGGGCAAGGCCGCGGAGGACGGCATCCACGTGACCACGCCCGGCCTGCGCGTGCAGGGCGGCGTGTTCTCCCACTCGAACATCACCGCCGGCGCCGGCGCCTCGATGGTCGTGTCGGGCGACGTGTCCGCCGTCGGGAACTGCTCCGGTGCCGTGTCGCAGCCCCGGCTGTCCCCGACCCAGGCGCCGTACGCGCACGACTGCGCCGACGACAACCCGCCGGCTCCCGCCGACGAGGTCGTGGGCGCCGACCCGGACCACACCCCGCCCGCCACGGCCGTCCCGGTCCGACGGACGGTGCCCGCGTGCCCCGGCACCGGCCCCGGTTCCGGCCCCGGTTCCTGGCTGGTGCGGTTGCAGCCCGGCCACTACGACGACGCCGGCGCCCTGACCCGCCTCACCGGTGGTGGTTGTCCGGGCGTCGTCGTGTGGCTCCAGCCGGGTGTCCACTACTTCGACTTCACCTCGACCGGCGCCGCCGCGGTCTGGACGGTCGACGATCCCACGGTCGACGTGGTCGGCGGCACGCCGGCGGGATGGGATCCCGCGGCCGCCGCCCGCCCGACCATCCCCGCCCCGGGCGGGTGCGCCGCGACGCGGCCCGAAGGCGTCGAGGTCATGCTGGGCGGCGGCAGCCGGTTCCAGGTCGACCGTGGACACGCCGAACTGTGCGCTCCGGTGACCCCGGACGCGCAGCAGGTGGCGGTGTACGGGGTCCAGCCGCCGAAGCCCTCCCACACGCTGAGGCCGACAGCGGTGCGCACGAACACCGGCTTCGTCAACCCGGGCCAGGCCCTGACCGGTGGCGAACGGCCGACCCTGCCCGGGTGCGCACAGCCGACGCGCACCGCGGGCTGCACGGCCGACGCGGTCCTCGACCCGACCGAACGTCGGTCGGCCTCGATGCAGCTCGCCGGCTTCACCCCGCGGGTGCCGCCCGGCTCGGTCATCAGCAGCGCGACGCTGCGTATCAGGCACGAGGACGACGGCGCCCTCACCGCTCCCGGCGCGGTGAAGGTCACCACCGCCGTCGGCGGAGACACCTGCCGCACCGACGACCTGCCCCGGCACGCGGCGCTCGTCACGGATCCCCCGATCGACCTGCTGGGCGCGTGCGGGCTCACCGACCCGGCTCGGCTCACCGGCCTGACGGTGACCTACGCCGCCACGCTGGACGCCGACGCCACCAGCGCCACGGAACGCCTGGACGGCATCTGGCTGGAGGTCGCCTACCGCACACCGACCACGTTCAAGCCGACCGCCGTGGCCGCGTCGAGCGGGTTCACCGCTGCCGGCACCGATCCCCGCAACGCCCTGGAGATCGGCGAGCAACCGACGGCTTCGGTGGCCGGCGCCGCTCTGAGCACGGCGGCCCGGGCCGCGTCGATCACCCTGGCCGGGTTCGGCCTGCCGCCCCTGGCCCCGGATTCGACGGTCCACTCCGTCGTGCTGCGGGTGGCCCATCAGGAGACCGGCGACGCGGCGGCGCCCAGGATCAGCGTCACCCCCGCGGGTGGCGGCGGCCGTTGCACCGATCTACCGCTCACCGCGCGGGCCGCCCTGGGCGAGGACCGCGTCGACCTGAAGGCTTGCGGCATCACCGACCCCGCACAGCTGACCGGCCTGACCGCCACCTACGCCGCCGGACTGAACGGGGGCGGCACCGCGGGCGCCGATTCCCTGGACGGCATCTGGCTCGAAGTCGTCCACGATCCGCCGCCGCCCCGGCCGGCGACGAGCGCGGAGTCGACGACGTTCCTCCCCGCGACCGACGCCAAGGCGATCGACGGCGCCGACACGGCCCGCGTCACGCTCGCCCCGGTCACGAGGCCGACCGCCGCCATCGACCTCGGCGGCTACGACACCCCCGCGGTGGCGCCCGGCTCGGTCCTGGACAGGGCCGTGCTGCACATCGCGCATCGCGACGATCCCGGAGCGGCCGGAGGCCCGCCGCCGACGGTCACGGTCACCCTGACCGGGCCCGGTGTCCCCCGCTCCTGCACCACCGCGCGGAAGCTCCCCACGCGCCAGGACGCCCTGGGCACCGACACCCTGGACCTGGTCGCCGTCTGCGGGCTCACCGACCCCGCCGAGTTGGCCGGCCTGGTCGTGACCTACACCGCCACCCTCGGCGCCGGCGGCACCACCGCCACCGCCCAACTCGACGGAATCAACCTGGAACTGGCCTACCGACCCCCGATCGCGGTACGGCCCACCCTGGCCGTCAGCACCGCGACGCCCACCACCGCGGCGTTCCTCGACCCGAAGAACGCGCGGGCGCTCGACACCAGCACGTCGACCGCGAGGCTCTCGACGGCCACGCCGTCGGCGTCGATCCGGCTCGGCGGGTTCGCGATGCCGGCCCTACCGCCGGGGGCGGTGATCGACAAGGTCCTGTTGCGCGTATCGCACCAGGACGACGACACCAGCCCGGCACCGCCCTCGCCGACGGATCCACCCGCGCCGACGGGGCCGACGGATCCACCGGCACCGGCGGGGCCGCCCACGGCCACCCTGGCCGTCTCCGGAACCGGTACCGCGTGCGACGCGAACCACACCCTGACCGCCCGCAACGGCGCACTCGGCGTCGACGTGGTCGACCTCGGCGCCTGCGGGGTCGGTAGGGTCGACCAGTTGACCGAGCTCGCCGTCGACCACACGGCGAGCCTGGGCACCGGAAGTACCGCGGCCGCCGTCCAGCTCGACGGCGTCGAGCTGGACATCGTGTTCCGAGCCCCTTCCATCAGGCCCCTGTCGGGGTGCCTCACCAAGGGCAGCGGTTGCGCGGTGCTGAAGTCGACCGACGGCGCCGACACGGGCACCCGTCACAGCCGCCTGATCATCAACGGCACCGTCTACGCGCCGACCGCCGCCGTCGACCTGTCGATGAGCCAGGTCAGCTCGCAGGTGGTCACCCGCGGCATCATCGCCCGGAGCATCGGTGTCGGCATCAGGCCGGCCGCCGGACACCTCCGCCCGGTCATCGGAATCCCACCGGAGCCGGTGCGGTTCACGACCTATCCGGCCGTGATCGCCGAACCCGGGTCGGTCACCGCGATCACCGGGTTCACGCGCCCGGCTCCCGGCGCGCCCGTCGACGTCACCGATGCCACCGTCCTGGGTGGTGGCCGGGCGTCCCTCACCTTGGGCGGCTACGCCCCGCCGGCACCGGCCCCGTCCGGACCGCTCGACCATGTCGTCCTGCACGTGGCGCACCACGAGGACGGAGACGTGGCGTCGGTCAAGATGTCGGTGGACTTCCCCGGCAGCACCTGCACCGACGGCGCCACGTCACTGGACGTGCCGGTCCGTCTCGGTACGAGCGGGCCGGTGACCGACCAGGTCGACCTGGCGCCGTGCGGCCTGACCAAGGCCTCCCAGCTGGCCGGGCTGACCGTGACCTACACCGTCACCGCCGGGAGCGGCGGCGCGACCGAGCACCTCGGCGGCACCCGGATCGACCTGCTGTCCGACCCGCTCGTCAAGGCCGCCGTGTCCTTCGACGGCCACACCAGCACCGTCAAGCAGTGGACGGTGCTGCCATGAGCGAACACGCCACCTTGGAGAGCACCATGTCCGGACCGAGTCCCGCGATCATCGACCACCTGCTCGGTGAGCTGTCGGAGCGGGGCGGCAGCGACCTGCTGCTCACCGCGGGATCGGCACCGTTCCTCCGCGTCGACGGCACCCTGCGACCGGTCGAGGGGGCCGCACTGACCGAGCCGGAGGTCGATCGCCTGGTGACCGGCGTGCTCGGCGAGGAACTCACGGAGCGGTTCCGCCGGGAGAAGCAGGTCGACTTCGCGTTCAGCTGGGGGGAGCGGGCCAGGTTGCGCGGGAACGCTTTCGTGCAGCGCGGCACGTCGGCGCTGGCGCTGCGGATCATCCCGTTCGAGGTACCGTCGTCCGCCCAGCTCGGACTCCCCCCGGCCGTCATCGGGTGGGCGGGCGTGCCGCGCGGGCTCGTGCTGGTCACCGGGCCGACCGGATCGGGGAAGTCGACCAGCCTGGCGGCGCTCCTCGACTGGGTCAACACGCACCGGTCGGTGCACATACTCACCCTCGAGGACCCGATCGAGTACCTGCACCGGCACAAGCGCTCGGCGGTCAACCAGCGCGAGATCGGCACCGACACCGACTCGTTCCCCGCCGCGCTGCGCGCGGCCCTGCGCGAGGATCCCGACGTCCTGCTCCTCGGCGAGATGCGCGACCCGGAGAGCATCTCCGCGGCCCTGACCATCGCCGAGACCGGGCACCTGGTGTTCGCCACCCTCCACACCAACGACACGTCGCAGACGCTGGACCGCATCGTCGACGTGTTCCCGGCCGAGCAACAGCCGCAGATCCGACTGCAATTGGCGCACACCCTGGTCGGCATCCTCAACCAGACGCTGATCCCTCGGACCGGAGGGGGCCGGGTGGCCGCCTTCGAGGTGCTGGTGGGCACGTCGGCGATCCGCAACCTGATCCGCGAGGGCAAGACCCGCCAGATCCGCAACATGGTCGCGACCGGCCACCGCGACGGCATGCAGACCCTCGAAACCGGCATCAACGCCTTGGTCGCGGCAGGCCTCATCGCCTACGAGGAGGCCGTCCTGCACACGGCCCACCCGGAGGACCTCCACCGCCCCCAGGCCCCGATCGGCCGCGCCTGACCGCCCTGGGGGGACGGTGATCGTAGCGATCATCCGGCGGCAGCTGCCGCCCGTGATCGACTCCGCCTGGCCCACGGTCTGCCGCCGGCTACTGAGCCGGCATGCGTGATGTCGGCCAGTCGTCCATGATCAGGTCGGTTGCGGTCGTCCTGCCTGGGGTCGAGTCCGTGCGGACCGCATCCGGGTGACCTGGGCGCGGTTGCGGGCCCGGGTGGCCCGGCGCTCTTCAGCCTCGGCGAGCACCGCGGCTCTGGCTTCGTCTCCGGCGTCGAACGTCGCCGGAGAGAAGCGGTCGCCGGCTCTGACGTGCCGTTCCCAGTCGTCCTGCCAGAACTCCACCGTCCAGCCCGGCCACAGCTCCGCTACGTGGTAAGCCTGTGGCGAGGAGGAGAGGGACCACCAGCCCAGGTGGCGGCGTTCGGGGTCGAGGTGGATACCGGAGTTGACGTGCAGGTGGCAGCCCGCGTGCGGGGGCGCGTCCGTCAGGCGGTTGAGCAGGGCGGCGCCCTCGCGGACAGGGTGGTCGAAGGCGTCGGAGGCGACGTGGCAGCGGCCGTCGCTGAGCGTGATCACCACACCTCCTGGGTCGGGCCCGGCCAAGTCCTCGTCGTCGGGGGCGAGCAGCGGGGCCGAAGAGGGTTCCGCGTCGCGGCAGCGGACGTACTCCGGGTCCAGCCCGACGTACTCCCGCAGTTCGGCCGGGCCGTCGTACAACCAACGGACCTCCCAGCCCGGCCACGCGGCTCGGATCAGCTCGTGCGTGGCCGCGCGGTGGCGAAGCTCGGTGCTGGGCCCCTCCCAGGCGAAGAACAGGAGCACCTTCCGGCCGAGGTCGAGCAATATCCCGCCCTGGGCCATGGTGTCGTCCAACCACCATCCGTCTTGGCGGAGTTCGGGAAGCATGGCGAGAACCGGCATCGGCCCTTCCAGCAGGTCGAGGTCGATTCCGACCGCCCACCCGGTCCGGTACAGCTCGTGTGTGCCGTTCTCGCGGACCACGATGATGTTGGCTCTGTCTCCCATCGGGTCAGGATGACCGGGCGGGAGGCTGTCAGCCATCCGTTTTCGGCGGCTGAGAGGCTCTGACGTCCAGAGAGGCAAAGCGTGCCGACAGGCCGGCGGACGATCCAGCCGTCACACGCCGCCGCGGTGCTCCTCCCCGCGGCCAGGCTCCTTCGTGCGGACCTCGACCGCCGCGTCGTCACGCCCGATCGCCCGCAGAGCGGGCTGCTGCCAGGACCAGCCGCGCCGCTTCAGCGGAAGCCACCCGCTTGTCACACCCCGAGCCGGTGGCGCACGTGGTCGGCTTCGCCGAGCAGCTCTCCTGGGCCCTGTACAGGCTGGACCGCTCCCACACCCACCATCTGAAGCGACCTCTCAGTCCCGTCGTGCGGGCCCGAAGGCGGGTGGCCTCTGGTTGTCGCCGGCCGGGCCGACGTCGCCTTCCTTCCACGCCGGGTCGTAGGCGCAGGGCATGCTCGCGCCGCCGGTGAAGTACTCCCGGTCCTGGTACCAGGTGAAGGACATCCGCTCGGCGCCGCCGTCCCGTTGGGCGAACAGCTCCCAGTCCTTGTCCTGCTCGCCCTCGCCGTGGACGGTGACCTCCCAGCCGGTGTCCTCGAGGTGCTGACGCAGTCGGCGCAGGCCGGGGATCGCCTGGCTCGCCGGCACGTGGTCCAGTGCCCAGCCGTGGCGCATCGAGTAGGCGCCGTCGACGGTCTTGTCGTCGAGCCCCAACAGACCCCCGTCGTAGCAGTAGTCGGAGTCGAGCGTGTTCTCCGTACTGACTCCGATGTCCTCGACTCCGGGTTCTATGGTGCGCTCGAAGCCCATGACCTCGTAGGCCTGCTGGGAGCGCTGAAGGGCGCGGTCCGCCATCTCCTCGGGTGCGACGCGTCGGAAGTCGGTCGACCCCCATGCGCCCCACGCGAACGTGACGATCACAACGAGTACGCCGACGAGCCCCACGCCCGCGCATCCCAGGATGCCGCGGAGCCAAGTGGAGGCCTTGGACCGGCTCGAATCGGGGGCGGCGATGCTTGGCGGGTTCTCGTGGGACATACGAGGAGGCTATGCGAGCGGGATGCGCGGCGAATGAGTGCGGTGACCGGTCTCGGACTGAGTACGCGTACTCACCCGGCCCGGCCCCCCATCGCCCGCGTCAGGTGGGTGTGTGGACGGACTTGTTCGTCGTGGTGCCGTCTTCGTCCTGGGCCTGCGCCGCATCGGGCTGTTGCGGAGCGGGCGGGGTGCGGATCAACAACGCGACCAGCACGGCCAGGACGCCGATCCCGGCGCCGATGCCGAATCCCCACCGGATGCCCGAGGCGAGGGCCCCGGTGGCGTCGGCGCCCTCGGCAGCCGCCGTGACGGCGTGTCCCGACATGACGCTGATGACCAGGGCCGTGCCGGCGGCGGCCGCGACCTGTTGGAGCGAACCCAGAATGGCGGAGCCG
The DNA here is from genome assembly GCF_043201215.1 of Streptomyces sp. NPDC048331. Lineage (NCBI taxonomy): Bacteria > Bacillati > Actinomycetota > Actinomycetes > Kitasatosporales > Streptomycetaceae > Streptomyces > Streptomyces sp. NPDC048331. The sequence goes on from NZ_JBICYT010000002.1 coordinate 122,433, forward strand.
TGCGGGTAGAGGTGCGGCGGCAGCACCGCCAGACCGGAGGTGAAGACGGGCGTGAAGACGAACGCCATGCCCGCGCTCAGGGCCACGTGCAGGGCGAGCACCAGCCACGGCGAGGTCTCTTCCCCGGCGAGGGCGAACAGCCCGAGGCACAGCGCTGTGAGCGCGGCTCCGGGTACGACCAGGCGCGGTGCGCCGAGTCGGTCGTAGAGCTTGCCGACCTGCGGTCCGAGCAGGCCCATGGTCAGGCCGCCGGGGATGAGGAGCAGCCCGGTCTGCAGTGAGGTGAGGCCGCAGACCTCCTGGAGGTAGATCGGCAGCAGGATGAAGGCGCCCATGAGGGCCATGAACGACAGGCACATCAGGCCGAGTGCCACGGAGAAGTGGCGGAACGTGAGGGCGCGCAGGTCCAGGAGCGGGGTGGAGGAGCGCTGCAGTGCCAGTTGCCGCCATACGAACAGCGCTACGAGCACGGCGCCGGCCAGGGTGGTGGCCTCCGGGGGCACGAGTGCCTGGGCGGCGTTCTCGGCGCCGAGCCCGCTCAGGCCGTAGACCAGGGCGCCGAAGCCGGCTGCCGCCAGGGGGACGGAGATCCAGTCGATGGGGGCGGCCTGCGGTTCGCCGATGTTGATCAGGTTGCGCCGACCGAACACGGCCATGGCGCCGGCGATGGGAAGCACGGCCAGGAACAGCAGGCGCCATGACCCCAGCTGCAGCAGCACGCCGGAGACGGCGGGGCCGAGGGCGGGTGCGACGGAGATGACGAGGGTGATGTTGCCCATGACGCGGCCGCGGTCGTGCGGGGGCACGAGGGTCATGAGCGTCGTCATGAGCAGCGGCATCATGACGGCGGTGCCGCCGGCCTGGATGACGCGGGCGGCCAGCAGTACGGGGAAGGCGGGCGCGACCGCGGCCAGAGCGGTGCCGGCGAGGAACAAGGCCATGGCGAGACCGAAGGCGGTCCGGGTGGTCACGCGCTGGAGGAACCAGCCCGTCACCGGGATGACGACGGCCATGGTGAGCATGAAGGCCGTGGACAGCCACCCTGCGGCGGCTGCGGTGACCTCGAAATCGCGCATGAGCCGCGGGATCGCGTTCACCATGATCGTCTCGTTGAGGAGGACGACGAAGGTGGACAGCACGAGAATCCGCAGCACGGCGGTGACGCGGGCGGGCGGGAGGGTGGGTGTTGCGTCTGGTGCGGGCATGATGCCTTCCGTCATGTGAGTGTCCTCCGTACGTGGCGGGTCACACTGACAGACTGCGGCGCCGGGAAGAACTCATCGGTCTTCCCCGATCCTGTCGGCGCCGCCGCCCGAGCTCAAGCGATTTTGCCGACCCGGAACGGTCCGGGCACGGCTTCCGGGGCAGCCCGGCCCCGCGTGCGGCGCCCGGTTCCCCGCCGGGCGGGGAACCGGGCTCACGCGTCGTTCAGTCGCAGCAGTCGCAGCAGCACTTGCACGGGTTGCAGCAGCCACCACCGCCGCCGCAACCGTCTCCCGAGCCGCCGCCGGAACCACCGGAGCCACCCGACCCACCCGACCCATGCCCGCCGCCGTGGCCGCCGGAGGAGCCGCCCGGGTGGCCGCCGCCCTGGCCGCCGAACCAGCCGTCGCCGCCGGAACCGTCCCGGTTCGAGCCGCCGCCGCGGTTGCCGTCGCCGACCTGCCACGGCTCCGCGTCGTCCTGGCCACCGTCGTCGCAGCGGCAGCATCGGGAGCACAACCCGCAACCGCGGCACAACCGGGCCGACGCGCGGCACCGCCGGCACTGCCCCTCCGACGGCCGGCCCGAGGCCGTCACCTCCCGTGCCGAGACCGCGCCCGCGAGCTCCCCCACGCCGCAGGCCGTGCCCGCGTCGGTCCCCGACGGCGTCGCCGTCTCGGCCCGGCGTCCCAGCCAGGGCAGCACGCGCAGGCCCGGCGCCTGGCGGCGGTGCTGATGCTGACGATGCCGAGGGTCGAAGACGCGATCGACGGCACGCTCCAACTCGCCACCCAGGAGCGCCTGCACCAGCCGCCCGTCGACGAACACGGCGTCGGACAGGGCGAGTCGGATTCCGTGGACGGCGTCGTCGCAGAGCCTGCGCACCTCGGCGCGATCCGCGCCGGTCACGGCGATCGGGTTCCACGCGCCGGACGCCTCGTCCGCGTCCAGGTCCTCCACCGCGTCCAGCAGATGCGCCAGCCGACCGAACAGGCGACCGGCCTCCGCCAGCGGTTCGGCGTTGTCCGGGCGGTCCGTGAGCACCGCGGTGTACGAGAAGGCGGCCGCGGTCGCCGTCTCCGCGGGTTCGGTGACCGTCAGCAGCGAGCCACCGGGGCCGGTCGAGCGCTCGATGTCCGGCTGGCGCTCGACCGCCGCGAGCAGCAGCGTGGTGTCGAAGCCGAGTCGTTCGCCGCCCGCGACGCCCGCGCGGTCCCAGTTGTGGGCGATCCGGCGGGCCGCCATCGCCACCGGGCGGCGCCCCGCCAGGCCGTCGCCGTCGGCCGCGTGGTCACGCATCTTCGCCGCGGCCAGCACCAGCGACACCGTCGCCGCCAGCCGCGCACCCTCGCCCTGCGCCACGTCCGCCGACCGCATCCCGCGCAGCGGGCACGGCCCGGCGCCCCGTCGCCAGTCCCCGGTACGCTCCGACTGCGCCTCGGTCAGCACCGAGACGATCAGGCCGTCGTAGTTGGTGGCCACCCTGGCGAACTGCCCGTACTCGCTGCGCAGAGCCAGGCACAGCCCGCACAGATGCGCCATCCACTCGGTACGCAAGCCCTCGCCCAGGCGATGACGGCATGGCCTGATGATTCCGAACACCGAACTTCTCCCCCGTAACCGCACATGACATCCACGCGCGGCCGACATCCTACGACGGTCCCCTCCGAGGGGAGGTAGCGTGCGGGGAGCGACCATGCGTCCGGCTGGTCCGCACGAGGGATTCCGGCGGAGAGCGATGAGGCTGCGATGAGTGAACGGACGAAGCCCGAGGTCGAAATTCCGGAGGGTGACGCTCCTGAAGAGCTGACCGTCCGGGACCTCGTCGTCGGGGACGGAGCCGAGGCGAAGCCGGGCCGGGTCGTCCGCGTCCACTACGTCGGGGTCACCTTCGAGTCCGGGGTGGAGTTCGACGCCTCCTGGGACCGGGGGGAGCCGTTCAAGTTCGCCGTGGGTGGCGGCCGGGTCATCAAGGGCTGGGACCGGGGACTCCGGGGAATGAAGGTCGGCGGTCGGCGCGAGATCATCGTTCCCCCGCGCCTGGGCTACGGCAAGCAGTCCCCTTCCCCGTTGATCCCGGCGGGTTCCACGCTCGTCTTCGTGGTGGACCTGCTCTCCGTGGTCTGAGACCACCGTGCCGAGGTGGTGGAGGGCCGGGATCAGCTCCCCTTCGGAGCCGCGCTCGCCGTGGTCGCCGCCCTCACGGATCAGAACCCGAGGCCGGAGCGGACCTGGCCCGCCACCCGGTTCGCGAGGGCGCCGACGTCGATCTGGGGGACGATCCACTGGATGTCCCCCGCTTCGGGAAGGCGGAGCGGCTGGTCGGATCGGTAGTGGAACGGGGCGACGAGACCGAATTCCAGGCCCGTGGCGTACGCGTAGGACGCCAGTTGATAGGGGAAGCGCCAGGTACCGCCCACGGCCGCCTCGATCAGGATGTCGGCCTCGATGCGCAGGGTCAGGACGGGCTGCACGCTGATGCGGGCCAGGGTGTCGAAGGACAGGACCCCCTTCGCGTAGGCGAGCCGGGCACCGGCGTCCAGGCCGCCCCGCAGCAGGACGCCGCCGGTGAGGGTGATGCCGCCGGTGGCGCTGGCGATGGCCACGGACGCGCCGATGCCGGCGCGCACGAACATCTCCAGACCCGCTTCCGCGGGCAGCACGAGGCGGGCCTCCGCCGCGAGTTCCGCGTTGCTCTCCTCTTCGAGGGGGTTGAACGCGCCGCGGATGACCATGTCCCGGATCTCGCCGGGGCCGAAGCGGTAGAAGACGACCAGGCCGCCGCCGATGCGGGCGACCAGGCCGACCGCCCCGATACCGAGGGGGATCGCGAAGATCGGGATGTCGGGCAGGCTGTGTCGGAACAACTCGTGTCGGGCGCCGCGGGGTTCGAGGAAGCGGTACGGGGGGAAGCGCAGTTCTCCGGAGACGCGGAGCTTGCGGTCCCGGCCGTACTCGACGCCTACGGTGGCGACCAGTCCGGGGCGGATCGTCAGGCTTCCGGTGCCCCGGCCGCTGATCCGGCCGTCCTCGTCGAGGTGCGCGTCGAGCCGACCGGCGAACCGTCCGCGCCGGAGCTCGACGGATCCGTCGCCGCCGAAGAGACCGTCCCGGTAGCGCAGTGCGATCTCGCCCTCGGCTCCGAGCAGGGTGAACGTCGTGCGTGCGGTTCCCGTCACCCGCTCGCCGTCGTAGGTCACCGCGACGTCCACCGGTCGTAGGCCCGGCACCTTCAGGAGCGTCTTGCCGCCGTAGAGGAGCCGGTCCCCGGCCCTGCGGACGGTCAGCTGGGCGGGACTGTCCCCGGGCAGCATCACGTCGATCCGGCCGCCGACGCGCCACGCGCCGCCGCCGAGGTCGAGCCGCACCTCGCCGTCGCGCACGAGCCCGGAGGGCCTCGACGCCCGGGCGACGAAGAAGCCGGTGAGTCCCGTCGCGGGCCGGTACTCCACGTCTCCGGTCGCCTCGTCGAGGCCGGGGACGTGCCCGACCATCCGGCCCTTGGCGAAGAATCCCTGCGCGTCCGCACCCGCTTCGACGCGTCCGGTGACCAGGGAGCCGAGGACGAAGGCCACGTGGCCGCCCACCTGGAGCTGCGGGGCGATGCTCAGCGCGAGGGCGGCCTCGGTGACCTTGAACGGCGGCAGCGACAGTTTGTCCGCGGGCGCCTGCGCCGACCCGCGGAAGCCGGTGCGGTCCCAGTCCACGGTGATCGGGACCCGGGACAGCAGGGGAACGCTGGGGGTGAGGGTGCCGTGGCCGACGAGCCCCTGGTCCGTCGACGAGAGCGTGAGCCGGCCGGCGGACAGGTACGGGTAGAGGAAGCGGATCTCCTGGTGTCCGCCGTGCAGGGAAAGGGCGCCGGTCGTGAAGGGGTCCTTCACGTCCAGGGTGAGTTGTTTGTCCTCGGCCTTCGGGATGCTGATGGGCAGTCGGGTGCCCGCGCGTACCGGGTGCGCGTCGGAGTCGATCCACGCGGTGACGGTGTGCGCGCCCTTGCCCGACGAGGGCCGCTTCAGTTTTTCCAGCATGACGCCGGCGATCAGTTCCCGCGCGGCGCGGTTCTCCGGTACGGCACTGGTCTCGATCTCGTCGTGGCCGTCGGCCGCCGGTTTGTCCGGCACCCGCAGTCCCTGCCGGTTCGGTCCGCTGACCAGGGGATAGCTCGTGTACGCCGCCCATGCGTCGGCGGCCTTCTTCAGGTCGTCCGCCGAGGGCCGCCGTCCGGCCCTGCGGTCCGCCTCCGCGGTGAAGTGCACTTGGAGCGCCGACTGGGCCTTGCGGGAGGCGAAGGGCGGGTCGAGGGGCTTCACCTCCTTCTTGTCGTACCTCTTGGGCTGTTCGGCGCTGCCGAACCACAGCACGATGTGGTCGGGCCGCTTGCGTCCCTTGGCGTGCAGCGCGTCCGACACGGAGGAGGCGGCCTGCTGCACGTGCCGGGCGATCGTGCGCCCGCTGTCCTCGTTGTCGGGTCCGTCGTGCGGGGCCAGGTTCTCGGGCACGTTGGAGCCGCCGAGCTGGAGCTCGACGATGTGGTCGATCTGCGACTGCACGGAGTTGACGTACGGATCGAAGTCCGCGCCCTTCGTACGGTCGTCCCCGCCTGCGTCCTTCCACCACGCGTTGGCCTGGTCCTTGGGCCACTGCTCGCGCAGCAGCCACAGTCCGCGCAGCTCCTTCGTGGGGGCCCGCTTCTCCCAGAGCCCGGAACTGGGCCGGTTCCCGGACATCTTGACGACCGCCTGGAGGCCCTTCTCCTTGGCGATGGCGTCGTACGTCTCCTTCCACGGGCCCTTGGTCTGCGGGACGACGAAGGTGCCCAGGTTGACGCGGACCATGCCGGCGGGGTCTCCGGGAGAGCGCTGCTCCTCCTCGACGGTGCGCTGCTCGTCCGCGTACTCGACCGTGTACCGGTCCTTGGCGTCCAGCGTGGTCCAGCTCATGTCCGCGCGGCCCAGGAAGGGGCCGGCGGGCCGTTCCCAGCGCCATTCGGCGGGCAGCGGTTCGCCGCGCGCGTGGAACGCGGACGCCGTGTGCGCCTGCTGTTCCAGCCGGGCGTCGGCGGGCGGCGGCGCCACGGAGGGGTGTGTCCGCAGGAAGCCGGGCGCCGCGGGGTGGCCGCGATGCTGGGCGACATGGGCCAGCTCGTGCGCGATGAGGCTCCGGCCCCGGCGCGACAGCGGATCGTAGGCGCCGTGCGAGAAGACGACGTCGTTGCCCACGGTGTAGGCCAGGGCGCCGAGTTCGGCGGTGGCCCGGTCCGCGGCGGGGCCGGCGTGGACGCGTACGGGGGAGAAGTCGTGGCCGTAGCTCGTGGACAGCTGGTCGCGTACGCCGGGCTCCAGCGGCGCGCCCGCTCCCTGGAGCCCCGAGGCGGCGGCGCTGCCGCCGGCGTCGGTCATGAGGGCAGCCAGCCGCGGATCTCGGCGGCGGCCAGGGGGCGTTCGAGCTTGTCGCTCTCGATCCTGGCGGCGTCGAGCACGTGGCGCATGCCCACGGGGGCGCCCTCGTCCGCGGCGAGGAACGCGGCGTGCAGGGCCAGCTGGGCGATGGTGCCGCCGCTGACGGCCAGTTGGGCGAGGCGGCCGGGGTCGAGCCCGTCGGTGGGCACGCCCGGCGGGAACGCCCCGGCCCACAGGTGGGCGCGCTGCTCGGCGTCCGGGAAGGGGAACGTCACGACGAACCGCATCCGGCGGACGAAGGCGGGGTCGATCGCCTCGCGGGCGTTCGTGGTGAGGATCGCGATGCCGCGGAAGGTCTCCAGGCGTTGCAGCAGGTACGACACCTCCAGGTTGGCGTAGCGGTCCCGGCTGTCGCGTACCTGGGTGCGTTTGGCGAAGAGGGCGTCGCCCTCGTCGAACAGGAGCACCGATCCGGTCTCGGCCGCGTCGAACAGCCGGGCGAGGTGCTTCTCGGTCTCGCCGATGTACTTGCTCACCACCTGGCTGAGGTCCGCGGCGATCACGTCGAAGCCCAGTTCGTGGGCGACGGCCTCGGCGGCCGTGGTCTTGCCGGTGCCGCTCGGGCCCGCGAACAGGGCGGTGACCGCGAGGCCGCGGCTCCGCTCGGCGTACCCCCACTCGCCGTGGACCCGGCGGCGCCGGCGTACGTGCGCGAGCAGGGCGCGCAAGGAGCGGTTCGCCTGATCCGGCAGGACGAGGTCGTCCAGCCCTGCCGCCGGGCGGCGCACCGTCGCGAGACCGTGCAGCGGCCGCTCGGCGACGGCCCGGCAGACCGCCGCGACGTCGGCGGTGGGGGTGGCGGCGCGCTCCGGCCCGCCGGCTCGGGCACGGGTGTCCCCGACGGCCCGGTCGCCGGGGGCGGAGGCGAGCCGGCCGGTGCGCTCCACGGCCAGTGCGATGCCCGCCGGGGTGAGCGGATGCCGTTCGGCGAGTTCGGCCGGGTCCTCGCTCAGGCGGGCGGCGCGGAGGGCGGCGGCGAACAGGTCCCGTCGTTCGCCCGCCGATGCGGGCGGCAGGCGCAGCATCGGGAGGTCGCTGCCCGCGGGTGCCTCGTCCGCCGACAGGACGGCGGCGACCCCCAGCGGTGCTCCGACGGTCAGCAACCGCACGCAGCGCGGGAGGGATTCGGCGGTTCCCTCGACGAGCAGCAGCCGCAGCCCGAGCCCCGCCTCGCGGGCGAGCAGACGGGCCAGGGTGTCCATGGCGGGCGCGGTGTCGGGCAGGTCGAGGCCGTCGACGGCGAGCACGGTGAGTCCGATCCGCTCGGCGGCGTCGACGACGGCCTGGCGGCGGGTGAGCCGGTCCTCTCCGGTGAGCAGACAGCCTTCGGCGCCGGGGTCGGGGCGGACCAGCGCGGCCAGGGAGGCCACGGCGGCGCCCTGTCCGGGCGCCAGCCGGCACACCGGGGTGACGAGGCGGGCCCGCCCGGCCAGGCGGTCGTCCGTCGTGTCGGCGCCGAGCAGGGCGTGCAGGATGCGCTCGTCGACGGCGAGGGGCAGCTGCGACAGCCCGCCGAACTCGGTGGGCGGCAGCTGCGCCGGTACGTCGAGCAGGCGCCATCCGCGCAGCGGCGAGTCGGGCAGCAGCGCGCTCCAGTGCGCGTCCGGCAGCCCGGCCAGGGCGCGGGCGAAGGTGACCGGCCCGGTCGCCGTGGGCAGGCCCAGTTCGGGAGCGGCGACCGCGACGAGCAGGTCGCGCTCGAACGCGGTGAGGGTGAACAGGCCGCAGAGCCGGTCGAGGGCCGTGGGCCGTCCGGTGCTCTCCCGGACCTCGGCGGCCAGCAGCTCGGCGGCGCGGGCCGGTCGGTCCGCCTCGTCGGGCCGGGCGTCGAGGCGGGCCGCGGCGGCGGCCGCGGCCAGGGCGAGATGCCGTTGGTTGTCACGGGCCCAGACCCGGTCGCGGTCGGCCGTGTCGAGGCGGGGTTCGGTGTCGGAGAGGGTCACAGGGTCACCACCGTGGGGATGTACAGGCCGTTGGCGTCGAGGCCGGGGAGGCTGCGCGCTCCGTCGACCTCGAGGGTGAGGCGGTACGGGCCCGCGGGGGCGTCGGTCACCGTGAAGTCCACCTGTGCGGTGGGGGGACCGCCGCGCGGCAGGGCGGCGGTGAGGGCGAGCGACACCGCCGAGCCGGGCGTCATGGCATCGAGCAGGAGCCGTACCCGGTTGCCGGGTCCGACCGGTGGGGTGACGGCGGCGGAGACGGTGCCGGTGCGCAGCCCCGGCCGGTGACCGTTGTCGGTGGTGGCGACGACGGCGCCGAGGGTGGGGACCACAAGGACGACGACGGGGGCGCTCACCTGCGAGGGTCGGGTCGGGGACAGGGTGGGGTGCGGCGGCGGCCCGCTTCTGCGGACGGAGATCCGCCGTCGGCCGGGGGCGAGCGCCGGCGCGGTGAGGACGAGGTGGGTGTCGTCCGCGGCGGTCACCCCGGTGACGGGCGCGCCGTCGATCAGCACCTCGCTGGTCTCGCCCTCGCGGGCGGCGAGGGCGTGGCCGTGGAGATGGAGATCGGGCATCGGGTCGGCGGCCCGGACGGGCGCTCCTACGCCTTCGGGGCCGGCGGCTCCGTCCAGCCGGGGCGGTGCGAAGGGTGCGGCGCCGACGAGGACGGTGCGGACGGGGAGGACGGCTCCGGGGTCTCCGTCGCCGTCCACGAGCACGGGGCCGGCGGTGACGGCGAGCGTCACGGTGAAGGTCGCGGGCGGGAACAGGGCCCAGAGCCTGCTCAGTTCGTCGGTCGAGAGGGCTTCCGGAGTGACGCGGACCGGTTCGTCGGCCTGCGCCAGGTCGTTCCCGTCGATCTCGGGGTGGTCCACCTCGGCGTCGGCGAGCAGGGTGGCGGTGATCTGGGGGACGGTGTGCAGTGCGGCCGCCGTTCCGGCGAGGAGCTGCTGCGTCTCCCATTCGTTCGAACCGCGGAAGGTGAACAGGTAGTGCAGGTCGAGGGCTGCCCGCGGCTTCTGTCGCAGGTGGCCGGCGGAGGAGCGGGTGGGCAGGTCGGCGAGGGACAGGGTGGCGTTGCGCGAGACGCGGTACAGGTGCACGCCGACGCGGGCGTGGTCCCCGGTGTCGTCGAGGGGGCCGGGGGCGACGACCGGGCGGGGGTTGATCCCGAGCCCGTCCACGGCGTGCTGTACGAGGGTGGTGAGGGCGGCGGTGACGGCCGGCACGGCCAGGGCGTTGCTCATCGGGTCCTCACCACAGCGTGCTGAGGTCGTCGAGGTCGGTGTACCACTGCTCGGTCCCGTTGATCAGGCTCTCGGTGATCTCGACGGCGCTCTGCTCGTCGTCGGCGAGCGTCTGGCGCACCCGCTCCAGGTTGTACTGGAGCAGGAGGTCGTTCTGGGCGGCGGCCTGCACGGCGTCGGCGTCGAGGATCTCGGCGGTCGCCTCGCGTTCGGCCGTGTCGGCTTCGAGGGCGCTGTTCGCGGTCCGGATGAGCGCGTCGAGTTCCGTACGGATCGCGTCGAAGAGAGGTGACAGGGCCTCGTTCACCACGTCGGGTTCGTCGTCGGGGTCGTCGTCGCGTGCCTCCGGCGACCGGGGCACGATCACGATCATCCCCGGTCGTAGCCGGTCGAGGTCGAGTCCCGGATTGGCTTCGCGGATCGCCTGCGCGGCCTTCTCCTTCGCCGCCTTGGAGGTTCGGGTCTTCACGAGCCGTGCGGCCAGGGCGGCGACGGTCTTCTCCTGATCGACGACGATGATCGGCATCGGTACGGTCCTTCCGGCGTTGGGGGTCGGGGAGGTCGAGGTCGGGAGGGAGCGGGTGGTCCCTCGGCGGCGGGGTGCCGCGGCCGTCGTCAGAGCACCCCGTCGACGTTGAGGTGGAGCCACTTGGGGTCGATCATTCCCTCGGCGTCGATGCCTCCGGTGGTGATGTTGCCGAGCACGGCGAGCCATCGGGGTTCGACGTCGAGGTGGATCGACGGACGGCCGCCCCTGGCCCGGTTGCCCGTCACGGTCGCGGTCCCGGCCCGAACGACGAGCGCGGCCGGGTCCGAGTCGCCGTGCTGGCGGAACTGGTTGGCGGAGACGACGGCGTCCCTGGCCACGTGGATCCGCGCCGCGGGGTGCTGGGCGGCGCCGGTGAAGGTGTTGGCGGAGACGATCGCGCTGACGTCGTCCGAGACGTGGGCGAACGCGGTGTAGGGGCCGATGAGGTACGAGGCCCTTTCGCCCACGACGGAGACGTACCGGCCGATGCGGCCGCTGAGGTCGTTCGGGGTGTCGGGGTCGGCGTCGTCGTCGCGCGGGTCGTCGCCCACCAGCAGACCGCTCCACGGATTGTGGCTGTCGTGGTCGACGTCCTCGGTGATCCGCCGGCAGACGTTGCCCTCGATGGTGGTACGGGTGAAGACACAGACGTGGATGCCGAGGTTCCGGGCGGTCTCATCAGGATCGGACGGGCCGATCCGCTCGACGGTGTTGGCGTGCACCCGGGACTCCCGGCAGGCCAGCAGGGCCACCCCGGTCCTCCGGTCCGACGCGTCGCCCTCCCCGCGCACCTCGCGCTCGCCCCGATCGGCGCGCTCGCCCCGATCGCGGCGATCGCCGTCCCCCTCGCCCTCGTCGAATTCGGTGGTGAGTCCGGAGACGGTGTTGGACCCGACCAGTGCGTGGTTCGCACCGACGATGCGGATGCCGTCGGTGCCGTCGGTCAGGTTCCACTCCCGCGTGACGAGGTCCCGTACGGTGTTGCCGATGATCACGGCGTCGGCGGCCCGGCCTCGATCGGTGACCACGATGCCCCCCGAGGTGGCACCTTCGACGGTGTTGTGGGAGACGTCGAGGTCGCCGGCGGGCACCCGCACGAGGACGCCCACTCCCCCGATCCGGCTGATGTGGTTGCCGCGGATGCGGGTGGCACCGCGCAGGACGCCGGACACGCCGCTCCGCAGGACGATCCCGTCGCCCGAACCGGATTCCGGGTCCGGGGTGCCGGAGACCGTGTTGTCCCGGACGGTGTATCCGCTCGCTCCCACCTCGATGCCGGTCCCGTTGCTGCGCACATGGTTGTCGGTGATGTCGAAGGAGGCCCACGGGGAGACGGCGCCGAGGAAGCTCAGCGCCGCGCCCTGCGCGAACTCGACCGTGTTGTCACGGACGGTGTTGCGGAGCATGTGGGCGGCGCTCCCGCGGAACTGCACGCCGGCCCACCAGCACATCAGCAGGTTGCCGCTGATCTCCAGATCAGCGGTCAGCAGGTGCGCCCTGTTACCGCCGCCTTCGGCATCACCCTCGCCGTCGCCACCGCCGTCGTCGTCGTCCGTGTTCAGGTTCTCCTTGGCCTCGATGCCGATGCGGCCGGCGAGGTCGCAGTCCTGGACGCGGGTGCGCAGGCAGGCGTGGGACAGCTCGACGGCGGGGCCCTGGCCGCTGCCCTCTCCGCCGCCGGCGATCAGCACGGTGAGCCGCCGGACGGTGACCTCGGCCGCGATGGAGATCTTGATCCCCGGCCGTCGGCTGCTGGAGATCAGCGCGAAGTCCTCCAGGGTGACGAAGGCCGAGAGCCGGATGTCGAAGCCACCTCGTTCGGCGATGAGCAGGGTGCCGGGGCCTTGCCCGTGGATGCGCACCGACCGTGCCCTGCGCATCCGTACGGGTTCGTCGCCGAGGTGGTAGACGCCCTGTGCGAGACAGACCGTGCCTCCCTCCTCCGCGACCGAGTCGACCGCCGCCTGAACCGTCATGACACCGCTGGCGTGCGACTCGGGCGTGACGCAGACCGTGCAGTCCCCGCAGTGCCCGCCGTCCGGCCACAGGGTGCGGCAGTCGTTCGCGGCGGCGGGGAAGGTCACCACGGCCAGGCGTGCGTAGTGGTGGTGGACTCCCAAGGGGGGTGCCTGGTCGAGCGGTTCGACGGTGGCGGTCGAGGTGCGCGCGGTGAAGATCCAGTGGTCACCGGGGCGGAAGGCACCGTAGGGGGCGTCGAGCACGACGGTGACGCCGTGCTCCAGGACGACGGCCGCTCCCCCGGTCGCCACCGTGATGACCCCGGTGGAGTCCGGGGCGTCGAGGTCCTGGAGTACGGCGCCCTCGCCGTTCTTGATCCTGCCCGCCTGGTCCCAACGGCGGATCCGCAGATTCCGCCTGAGTGCCTCGTCGGTCGTGGCGGGCAGGTCGCCGGGGAGCGCCGGGCTGAAGGAGACCGTTCCGTCGGTGTGCACGGTGGTGATCCGGCGCATCTCGCCCGGCTGCTCGTCGAGTTCCCGGTGGTCGTCGAGGATCTCCACCCAGTCGTTCTCGCGTAGGCCGAGCACGGTGTCGCGGCCCAGGTGCTCGGGCCGCAGCCGGTCGGGGGCCACGACCTCGACGACCCGCATCGCGACGGAGCCGTTGTCGCGGGACCACTTGAAGGTGGCGGTGCCAGGGGTTCCCCCGTCGTGGACCTCCACCCGGTACGTCTGGTTCTCGAGACCGCGGTAGTCACCGCCGGGCGGCAGTGAGCAGGGGTCGTCGGCGGCCGCCACGACCACCGTGCCGGTGGTGAGTCGGCCCCCGGAGGGGGCGATGACCCCGGACCAGTCGGGGATGTCCTCGTCCGGGGTGCTGCAGTCGATGTCGGGGGTGTCGGGCTCGTGCACGCGCACCCGCCAGACGGTCTGGGTACGGGCGGTGGTGTCGACGCCCACCGCCTCCTCGACCAGGTCCGGTGCCTGGATCGGGGTGACCTCGCGCTGCCACACGTCCAGATAGACGAGATGGGTCCCGGTGGTGGGCAGCTCCTTCGGGGCGGCCCAGTAGGGCTGCTGCGTGTACGGGGTGTCCTGCGCGCGCGCCGGTTCGGCGAGCAGCGGATCGAGCACGGTGGCGCCGGTGCCGTGGTTCTCGGCCGGCAGCCCGTCGACGTACATCCGGCCGCGACCGATGGTCATGCCGTCGTCCGAGCTCGTGATCAGGAAGGCGTCGGGTGTCGTACGGGGGACGACGGCGGCTCCGGAGAAGCCCTCGGTGACCCCGGGGCTTCCTAGGTCGGCGGCGGCGGCGCGCAATCGGCGGTCGACGATCGCCACGAACTCGTTCCAGTCGGAGTCGAGCAGCAGTCGGCCCTGCTGCATGACGACGCCGGAGTGGTCGCGCAGCGCGTCGAACCGCACGCGGCTCAGATCGGCTCCCATCGGGAGGCCTCCTTGCTCAGGTCGCGTAGAAGAAGACCGCTTCGAGTCCGAAGCGGAGGTACTCGTCGAGCCGCAGCAGGAGATCGCTCTCCCGTTGTGGCGTGAACAGCAGGTGGGTGGCGCCCATCTCGCCCTCGTCGTGGGCGCCGCGCCGGACGGTGTCCGGTGTGGCGGCGGCGAGCTGGGCGTAAGCGGGGTCGCCGAAACGGAGCGAGGTGAAGTGCGGGCGGTCGGCGCGCCGGGTGCCGGGCGGATCGGCGGGGTCCGGGCGGCAGCGGTACCGGCGGCCCGTGCGTGAGCCCTCCGGCACGTAGCTGAAGCGCAGGCATCCCTGCTGGCGGCGTCGGGCCCACACGGCGGCTTCCCGGACGTCTCCCGGTGCGAGTTCGGCCACGAGCAGGGAGTTGGACGCGTCGAGCTCGACGGCGTGGATGCCGCCGACGACGGTGGACTCGTGCAGGTGGAGGCGGCCACCGGGCTCGCCGCCCGCGCCCGTCTCCTGCGCGGCCTCGTCGGGGACCGTGCGCGGGCCGCCGCCGGGCGGGGCGGGGCGACCGCAATAGGCGACGGCCGTCGGGGCTCCGGCGTCGACGACGCAGTCGGTGAGGGTGATGTCGGCGCCTTCGACGGCGACGATCGGCCCGACGACACATCGGGTCAACCTCACGGTGGCGAACGGGTCGAGGACCAGGAGAGCGGCCCGCTCCGGGTGGGCCGGCTGCCCGTTCGCGGTCCGGCCCTGGCCGGGGACCAGGGTGCAGTCGCGCAGCTCCACGGTGCGGTTTCCCCCGTCGCCCTGCTCCTCGAGGACGACGGGACCGCCGGTGACCAGGAGTCCGTCGAGGACGACGGTGGTGCGCGGGCCCATCGCGAGGCGCAGTCCGTCGCGGACGACGACCGTGGGGCGGGTGCCGTCGTCGGCGCGTACCCACACCGTGGTGTCCGGGCCGTCCGCCGCGGCCGTGGTGGTCCGCACGGTGTGCAGCTCCTCGTACCGGTCGGAGTCGGTGACGCGCAGGGTCCCGCCGGTGGCGAGGCCGTCGAGGAGGGCCTGCGGCGCGTCTCCGTCGGCGACCTGCCGGTGCGGGCGGGGCGCCACCGCCTCGCCGCGTGCCGAGCCTCGGGCGCCCAGCGGCACGGCGAGGCCGTAGTGGTGGGTGGCGACCGGCTCGGTGGTCCCCGGAACGGCCGTCCCGAAGAACACCCGCCCGAGCTCGGGATCGACCGCGACCTTGCCCGCCGCCGGTTCGTGCCCCCACGCGCCACTGCCGCCGGGCAGGTCCGACAGGTCGCACACGGTGACGTGGGTGGCCGGGACGGGGGTGAAGACCCGTGCGCCGTCGGGGGTGCGTACGGCCTGGGACAGCAGAAGATCGCGCCCGTCGCCGTACGAGGCGTCGAGGCGGGTGCCCAGCACTCGGCGGGTGAGCGGCAGGGGGACGTCCGCGGGCTCGGCGAGGTGGGTGATCTCCTCCTCGGTGCGTGGCGCGCCGAAGAGGGCCGAGTCGCTGCCCAGCGTGTCGAACCGGAAGCGGCGCCGGTCACCCGGGGTGTGGGGGGTGAGCGGGGTGCGGTCGAGGCGCACGGCCTCGGTGCGCCAGAGGAAGAGGCCGACGTTCGGGATCCCGTACCGTCCGGCGCGGTGCGGCGGGCGCGTGGCGATGGCGCGTACGTCGGCGGTGTGGGCCAGGTCGTCGAAGGCCCCGTTCATCCGGGTGCACCAGGACAGCGCCTCCGCGTCGCGCATGTCGGGGGTGGCCCTGGCGTGCGGCCTGGTGTGGTTCATGTACTGGGTGGTCACGAGGCGTTCGAAGTACTCGACGGCTCGGGCCGGCCAGCCGGTGACGTCCCGGGCCAACTGCTCCAGCGCCGCGGCCGTGCCCTTGCGGCGCCGGTAGGCGATGGTGTGGGCCACCTCGGCGCGGGGTGAGCGCACCTTGTCGGCCACGCCGTGCAGCGGGCGGTAGCCGATGAGGTCGCCGATGTAGGGGGCCACCCAGGGTGCGCAGGTCTCGATGAACTGGTCGTCGTACAGCTGCTCCAGGTCCTCCTCCAGAACCTCCAGCTGGGTGGCGAGCACCTCGACGAACTCGCGCAGCGGGCCGCCCCGCTCGACGTCGCGCAGCCGGTACAGCGCCGGCAGCAGGGCGTACAGCCGGTCGGCGGCGCCGGGTTCGGGTCGGGGCCGGGTCATGGCATCTCCTCCAACCGGTCGAAGGGGGTTTCGGCGAGGGCGAGCAGTTCGGCCGCGACGGGCCTGCCCGCGTGGACGGTCGCCCCGGCGGCGGGGAGGCGGGTCTCCAGGCCCGGTCCGTCGCGGTACAGCGCGTCCAGGTCCACGGCGACGACGCCCGGCACGCTCGCCGCGACGGCGACGACCTGCGAGCGGTGCACCGGTGCGGCCAGGCCACGGGCGAGCGGCGCGTAGGCGGCGCGCAGCGCGCTCTCGACGGCGGCGAGCACGGCCTTGGTCTCGCGTGCGGGATCCACCCGTACCTTGAGGGCCAGCCGGAACCGCGGCTGACGGGCCGGCAGGACCTCGACGCGGGTCAGCGGGTCGCCGTACCGGCGCAGGGCCGCCGTGAGGTGGGCGACGGTGGTGTCGGGGGCCGCCGCTCCGTGGGGCCCCGAGACGCTGACGACGATCGTCCGGCCGGTCCGCAGCCGCAGCACGTCGGCGCGGGCGAGCGAAACGCCGGAGAAGGCGAGTGCGAAGTCGGCGTAGTCGCGCAGCGAGACGGCCCGGCCGAGGGTGCGGGTGGCGAGCGGCAGGGTGGCCCGTGCGTGGCTCTCGTCCTCGGGGTCGACGCCTCCGTCGGCGGCGACGGGGTTGGTGACGGCCTTGACGCCGAGGGGGCGGTCCATGAGCAGGGACACCCGGTCGGCGGGCAGGTTGCCGGCGAGGCCGGTGCCCTTGCGGTACGTGGCCCGGACGTTGTGCGATCCGGAGGGCAGCCGGGCTCCGCGGACGCCGTCGCCGAACGCCACCACCACGGGGCCGTCGGGTTCGTCGCGGGTGGTGAAGGCCCGGTCGCCGGCCCGCGCCCCGTACAGGGTGGGCAGTTCTCGCCAGGCGACCTCGTCGGCCCGGACGGTGAGGGTGGACGCGAAGCCCTGCGGGGTGTCCGCGCGGACGTGGGTGAGCGGGCCGTGCAGCAGCGGCATGCTCTGGAAGGGGCGGCGGGCGTCCCCGTCGCCCAGGACCTGGTGCACGCTCTCGCCATGGGTGGCCCTCGTGACGTTGCCGAACAGCACCGCGGTCGCTCGTTCGTAGGCGTGCCGGGGTGGTTCGGTCAGCGTGACCAGGGTCCGCCCGCCCGTGGTCCGCACGGTGTCGAGGACGACGACCTCGGCCACCGGTTCGTCCTTCGGAGTCCCGTCGTCGAGTCGGCCCGAGAGGACGAGCCGGCGTCCCGGCGCCATGGCGCTGGTGTCGCCTTCCACGAGGAAGGAACGGGTGGTCAGTGGTGCGGTGTCGGGCGCCTCGACGAGGGTGAGGGGTTCGGACACGGCGAAGACGGTCACGTCGCGCGGTGTCGCGTCCGGGAACCGGTACCCGCCGGCCCGTTCCCTGTCCGGGGAGTTCGGCTCCCCGCGCAACGTGAGGCGGGTGACGGTGCCGGAGACGGCGAACCGCGCCAGGGAGAACTCGCTCCGGTCCACCACCTCGAACAGTTCGCGGTAGAAGGGGGTGTCCTCGCCTTCGTGTTCCTGGGACAGGACCACCCAGGACCCGACCACGACGTCGGGTTGCGATCCGTCGAGGTCGACGACGACGTGGGCCCGCATGGGCTCCTCGCCGTCGGTGACCGCGTGGAACTCCGGCCACTCGGCGTCGCACACCGACCCGCCATAGACCGCCACGTATCCGGCACGGAACTCCTCGTTCATGGCCCGCCAGACCGGCGCGTTGTGGCCGAACAGCCGCAGCCGCTTGCGCAGGACGAAGGCGTCCGGCCGGGCGGCCGGTTCGTTGTACGGGGCTCGCGAGCCGAGGCCCCGGTCCCAGCGGACGTGCGTGCGCCGGTGCGGCGGGTCCGGTTCGACGTCGGTCACCAGCCGCACGTCCCACCGGTCGTGGGCGAGGTCGTCACTCGCGAAGAGGATCGCGTCGCCGGTCCGCACCAGCAGCGCGTCGCCGTCGAACCAGGCGTCGACGCGGCCCTGGACCGGCGGGTGGGGCTTGGTGGCGACGACCGGCAGCGCGTTCCATTCGGGGCGCGCGGCGAGGTCCTCGACCGTCTCGAACATCTGGGGGCGCTCGTCGGGGCCCGGCACGCTCTGCACCCTCAGCCCGCGGGGCAGGTCGACGGCCGTGGGCGGCGCCGGGGGGCGCAGACCCGGGTCGGGCGGAAGGCCGGTGGGCTGCCCGGCCTGCGGCGGCTTCTCCAGGGAGAAGGCGAGGTGGGTCTCGGCCGCGACACCGGGCGCGAGCCGGTAGGCGACGAGCCGGCCGAGTTCCTGGAGCGAGACCCGTTCGGTGGCCGTGCGCAGGTACGACTCGTTGGCCAGACGCTCGTTGTAGAAGGTCAGGACGTCGCAGACGACCGCCCAGGCGTCGATCAGGGCGATCGTCGCGTCACCGGGGTCACGGGTGAGCAGCCGGGACAGCTTCGGGCGGCTCGTGTCCGAGAGGGCGGTGACCATGCTGGACCGGAAGTCGCCGTGCGTACCGCTGCGGTAGGCGATCTCGGGCAGCCCGGGCCGGTTGCCGAGGGTGGCGGGGGTACGCGCGGACCTGCCCGAGCAGCAGCCGCAGGTCCCTTCTCCTCCGGTGCGGACGGTGTGGCTCATCGGCCGCCTCCCAGGGTGAGGGCGAGCATGCCGCGCTCGGGGAAGTTCGGGTCGTTGTCCAGGCGGGCGATCTCCAGGCGCCCCATCTCCAGGACACCGCTGTCGAGGCCGCTGGTCTCCGGCAGTCGCTGCCTCTGGAACGTGTGGACGTCCACCGACTCCACTCCGGGCACGGCGTGCACCTCGGCGAGGACCGTGGACAGGTGCACCGGCCGGCCGAAGGTGAGGCGGTCCGGGTGGAAGAGGCCGCTGCCGCCGCCCGGCAAGGTGGTGTCGCCGAGCCGGGCGAGGATCGCCGCCCCGACGTCGGAGCGCAGATGGGTGCGCTCCACGCACACCCGCAGCCCGATCTCCAGGGGTACGAACACGGGGCCGTCCACCTCCAGGTCGTAGCCGGCCGGCCGGTAGCGCTCCAGCCGGGCGCGCAGGTCCCGTTCGAAGTCCGCGTCGACGGGCCTGCCGCCGCGCCGGTCCGCGGTGACGAACACGCTGTGCCAGGAGCCCGTCCAACGCAGGGTCGCCGCCGCACGCTGGACGCCACCGACGCGTTCCGTCACCTCGGCCCAGTCCGCCTCGGTGACCGCGCGTTCCTGAACGGCGAAGGCCTGGGGCGCGTCGCGGCGGATCTCCTCCGCGGTCTCGGGATCGGTCCCGCCCGCGGCGGGCAGCGGGTTGCGTACGGAGGTGACGGCGCCGATGTCGGTCACGACATGGGCGATCGACTCGGCGCCGACATTGCCCGCGCGCCCGTTGCCCACCCGGTACCGGGCGGAGAACACGGTGCCCTCCTTGGGCCGCATCCCGTGTTCGTCGTCCCCGAAGCGCAGCCGGACCGTCCCGTCGTGTTCGGCCTCGACGGTGAAGTCGACGGCCACCGCGGCACTGTCCAGCAGATCGGGCCGCACCTGCCAGTCCCGGCGATCGGTGCCCAGTTCGCCGACGAGGTCGATGGCCGGGCGCGCCGCGCGGGGCTCGGCGGCGGGGACCGCGGACGCGGGCGGGGACGGCTGCGACACCAGCAGGTGGTCCCCGGCGAGGAGGACGCGCAGCACGGTGGTGCCGTCACTGATCGACCAGAGCGGGTCGGCGCCGCGGACGGTGACCGTCCCGCCCGTCGGCTGCCGTCCCTGGGAGCGCAGCAACGTCCGTAGCTCCTCGTCGTAGGTGAGTGCGGTCAGCTCGGCCAGCAGGGCCGCGGTGGCGCTCTGGCGGAACAGGACGGCGGCGGGGTGGGCGCCGGCGTGGGTGAGGGGGCCCCGGGCGAGCGTGGGACGGTAGCGGGCCGGTACCGGGCCGGGCGGTGTGCTGCCGGGCCGGTCGGGTCGGCCCACCCTGACCAGGCGGGGCCCCGGGACCTCGCCGAGGGGCTCGCCGGGTCGGTCCGGGCCGGGGACGGTCTGCCCGTGGTCGGCGAGGACGATGTTGCCCCAGGCGCGCGCGGTCTCCTGGCCGTCCTCGACGCCGAGGCACAGCGGGAACGGCAGGGCGTCGTCCTCGTGCCAGGCGATCTCGGTCACCGGGAGCGGATCCGCGGTCCGGGGGTCCTCGAACAGGCCACCCACCGGGTCCTCGGAGCCGCGGACGTCGGTGAGGCGGACGGCCCATCGCCGGATCGGGTCGGCGTCGACGGCCAGTCCGGTGGTCGGCGACACGGTCTCGGCGAGGACCAGCACGTCTCCGGACCTCAGGTGCGGATGGGCGCCGCGCAGGGTCGCCGCCGTGGCCCCCGTGGGCAGGCAGCAGCCCTGGTCGCCCCAGGTGTGGAAGCGCATCTCGGTCAGGTCGGCGTGCACGAGGGCCGGCTCGACGGTCTCGAAGACGACCGGCTGCGCCGCCAGCGCCGTCCGGTGTTCCGGGGACCCGGGTTTCAGCACCGGTGGCGCGTTCGGCACCGTCGTGAGGAGCGGCGTACCCGCGGGCAGCGCGACGGCCGTGCTCCCTTCGACACCGATACGCACCCAGACACGGGCGTTGCATCCCTCGTGGACGCGGTAGTCGACGAGCCGGGCGTGCCGGCGCAGCGAGATCCGGCTGCGGGCGGTCCCGAGGTAGGCCTCGGTCGCCACGGCGTCCTGTCGGTAGGACAGTTCGTCGGCGGCGTAGGCCAGCAGTTCGACGAGGGCCGTTCCGACGTCCGCCGGGTTGCGTTCGGTCCAGTCGGGTGCGAGGAGCGCGATCCGGTCCAGCATCAGCCGACGGAATCCCCGGTAGTCCTTGGCCAGGTAGTCGATCGCGGGGGTGTCGGGCGGCTCGGGCGGACAGGTGTCGACCGGGGCGCAGTCGAATTCGCTCGGGCACTCGACCTTGAACGCGAACTCGGCCTCGGCGAGCAGCGTGTCGAAGCCGGCGGGTGGCAGGTCCGAGCCCGGACCGGCGACGAGCCGCAGCCGGTAGGTGGAGAAGTCCCCGCGCTCCGCGGTGCCGACGACGAGCACGTGGTCGGGTTCGTCGATGCCGACGAGCAGTTCGGGCGGCACGTCGGGGCTGTCGCCCGCGGCCGCCCAGGCGACCGTCACGGCCGGGATGCGCTCGCCGCCCTCGACGCGGACGTTGTCCTGGTCGAGACCGGCGGGGACGGGCCGGACCAGCCGCACGTACAGGACGCGTTGGCGCAGCTCCGGGGCGGGTGCGGCGGTGTCGAGGACCTCCACGTACTCGATACCGTTGAGGTCGCTCAGGGGGCCGGCCTGCTGGAGCGCGAGCAGGCGGTGCGGCTTGACGCACGGGAAGCGGGTCACGGGCGACCGCCGGGGGTGCGGAAGGTGGCGACCGCGCGGGTGCGGGTGCGCAGCACCACGTACGAGACGGTGATCATCAGGGTGGAGTCGACGGCCTCCACCTCGACCCGGTCGGCGGTCAGGACCTGCCCCAGGTGCCGTTCGAGGGCGCTCTGCACGAGGTACTGCGCGGTGGCGGCCGCCTCGGGGCCGCCCGGTTCGAAGACGAGTTGCAGGAGCCCCGCCCCGAAGTCGGGCCGCATCACGCGTTCTCCGGGCGAGGTGAGCAGCAGCTGCTCGATCATGTCGCGCACGTGGTCGTCCGGATCGGTCGTCGCCGTGCGTCCGCTGCCGCCGATGTCGTAGGGATGATCGATGGTCATGCCGACTCCCTCATGAGGCGATGGCCCGGGTCTGGGCGGCCGACGGGGTGAGTGGGGTACCGGTGGGGGTGCACATCGAGGTGCCGGACTGCAGCGCGACGGGTGTGCCGCCCGCCAGCACCCGCACGGCGCCGGTGAGCCATTGGGCGGTGACGCACGGTGGGGTGGGGGTTCCGGTGAGCCCGCATCCGGCCACCACGTACGGGGTGGCGAGGGTGACGACGGGTTGGCCCGAGACGGTCACCCGGGGGAAGGGTGTGGTCGGTGTGGCCTGTCCGGCGTGGGTGCACAGAACGGTGGCGCCGAGGTGGAGGATGGGTCCGGGCATCGTTCACACCACCGTCAGGGCGCCGAGGTTGATGTCGGTGGTCGGTCCGGTCAGGGAGATCGTCGCGCCCTTGCCGTTGCTGATGACGATGCCGACGTCGCTGACCGAGATCATGGCGCCGGTCGCGGTGGTGATCAGGATGCCGCCGGTCGGCCCCGGGGCGTCGCTGATCACCAGACCGTTCTTGAGCGTGGTCTGGAGGGTGATGCCGGACATGCCGGGCGGCACGGTGCGGGACAGCAGGGGGACCTCGGCCGGGCTCCCCCAGTAGCCGCCGACCCAGACCGGGTGGTCGGCGTCACCGTGCTCGTACTCGATCCAGACTCCGGAGCCGATGGGTGGCACGGTGAAGACGCCGGTGTTGATCCCGGCGAGCGGCAGGCAGGGCATCGCCCACGAGGACACGCTCGGCGAGACGTCGGGGACGAGGGCCTGGATCCGGCCCAGTTGCAGCGGGTCGACGTTGTTGACGACGGTGCCGCGGTACTTGCCGACGAAGCCGGTCACGGCGGGGGTATCGGTCCGGGTCATACCGGCACCGCCGGGACGGTCGAGACGACGCCGTTGCGGGCGAGCGAGAACGACTGGGTGTAGGAGCCGCGCCGGATGTCGTGCGTGACGCGGGTGACGTAGTAGAGGCCGTCGAAGGCGGTGCCCGCGCCGCGCACCCCCACCAGTCGGCGCGAGCGCAGGACATGGCCGTACTTCGCCACGTCGAGGGTGCCGGCGGCGAACACGGCGTCGGAGTGCTGGGCGGCGTGGGCGACGCCCCTCATCACGGCGGCGAGGGGGGTGAGGTTCGCGGTGTCCGTCATGCGGTGCACCTTCGGCGGGAGCGGGGGGACGAGTCCCAGCGGCGGCCGGATGGGGGCCACGTCGGGGATGGGCAGCTGCAGCGGGGCCTTGCTGGTGCGTTCCTGGATCGCGACGATGGGAAGCTCCCTCTTCTCCTTGTCGAACGTGAAGTTGAGGGTGGCGACGTTGTCGTGGGCGGCGTCGAGGCCGACGCTGAGCGCGGGTTGCGGCGCGCCGAGCCGGATCTCCGGCCCCCAGTACGCCTTGCTCACCCCCGGCACGGGTCCTGGTTCGATGTAGAAGACGTGACCGACCTCCTTGGCGAGAGCCATGACGTAGGCGTAGTCGGTGCCCTGGTGCACGGGGATGCGGTCGACGGGGATCGGTACGTCCTCCAGCAGGCTCGGGATCACCACCGGCGCACAGCCGAGTGCCGCGTACTTCGCGAGGACGGTCAGGGCCCGCACGGCCGGTGACATCGCCGGGTAGGGCAGGCCGTCGAACGGCACCAGGTCCATGACGCAGCTGAGGTCCTTGCCCTTCACGTGGAGCACCGAGGTGGGTCCGGCCGCCGTCATGTCCTGGTGGGTCACCACTCCGTCGACGAGGACTTCGGTGACACCGCGCACCGTGACCGCGACGACGCACCGGAACACCGGCACGGTGACCGGGAAGAACGCCTGGACCGGGGAGTCCTTGGCGATCGAGAAGGTCAGTTCGAACCCGCTCTGCGCGTCCCCGGCGCCGCTCTCGACCTTGAGGCCGGTCAGCGCGTCGACGACGAAGCGCGGCGCGGGCACGGGGACGGCGGGGCCGAGGAACAGCTGGAGCCGGACGGGGCCCGGGGGCAGGTCATTCATCCGGGGCTCCGGGCACGCCTTCGGCCAGGGTGACGCGCAGCCGGCGGCCCGGCGGCAGGGTCATCCGGGCCGGGTCGATGACCCCGTTGGCGTCGGCCAGCCGCCACCACAGCTCCGGGTCGCCCAGCAGGCTCGCCGCGAGCAGGTCCCGGCGGTCGCCCGCCGTGGTCGCGTACTCGTGGAGCAGCGCGAAGCGTTCCGGGGACGGGCACAGCCGGCGGCGGAAGTACGGGACGGGCGGCGCGGGTTCCTCACCGGGGTCGTGGGGGCGGACGTGGGCCGTGACTCCGGAGTCCGCGTAGCGGCTGGTCGGCGGGAGCGCGACGGTGGGCACGGCACCGGCCGCGAGGAGTGCCTGGAGCGGGTCGGGCACCTCAGATCACCTCCAGCCCGAGGGCGGACAGGGCGGCCGAACCGGCGCGGGAGGCCAGCGCCTCCTTGTTGCGCAGGTGGCTCATGAACAGCGCTCCCCCGCGGTGGCCGAAGCCGAGGTCGTCGACGGACAGGACGCGCATGCCGAGCGTGACCTTGGCGCGGATCGGGTTGAGCAAGGTGTCGAAGGCCTCCTCGGCGATCGACATCTCGGTCACGCGGACCGGTACGACGCGCTGCCTGCTCCAGACGAACAGCGTCAGCGGCGATTCCATGGGGAGGACCTCCAGCATGCCCCTGGCGGCCAGGGCGTCGTTGTCCACGAGCGTGGTGGCCCGCGGGTTGACCAGGAGTTCCAGGGCGGCGAGCTGCGGGTGGATGCCGAATTCGACCGTTCCCGGGTTCTCCGCCGGGAATTCGAGCCGGTCCGTCGCGTCGATCTCCGCCTCCAGGCGCAGCGTCTCGACGGCGACGCCCTTGAGGCGCAGCGCCTGGCCGGTGTCTCCGCCCGCGGCCTGGACGGCGACGGTGCGGGTGAGCGCGTCCGGGTTGTACTGGAGCGCGATCGTCCGCAGGACGCGGCCGCTGGTCACCTCCACCTCGACGAGGCCTCCCTTGACGACACGGGGCGAGATCACCGATCGCCTCCCAGGGCCGTCCAGATCGCGGTCGCGGCCTGCGCGCCCAGCGCGGCGGCGTTCGGAGCGGGGGTGGGGGCGAGCCGGGGGCGCACCACCGGCAGGGCGCGCCCGGTGAGGGCGGCGGGGTCGGCTCCGGCGGCGAGGACGCCGAGGGCCCGCTCGAGACCGGACACGACGGAGCCGGCCTGGTCCGATGTCAGGCCGCGCAGCACGACCTCGTCGACGACGATCCGCACCTGCGGCCGCCCGGCGCTCATCGCGGGTCCCGAGTGCCGCGGAGGAAGTCACCGAGGGACAGCGTGCCGGCGCCCGGCCCCGTCCCGCCCCGGAGGGCGGTGTCCGGCGCCGAAGGGGCGGGCGGGTGGGCCGCCGGGGGGACCGCGCGGATCTCGACCCTGCCGATGGTGATCGTGACGGCGGGGGCCTGCTCCGCGGTGGCGGGGAGCGTCAGGGCCACGGCGGTACGGGCCCGCACAGCCGGCGGGACCGGGGTGGGGACCGGCGCGGGGCGGGCCACGGGAATGCCGGGTGCCGTCCGCGTCCGCGTCGGCCGCCCGGGGTCCTGACCGGAATCCTGCCCGGGGTCGGCGGGGAGGCGGCGCGGACCGGGAACGCCCGGTTCGGGCCCGTTCGGGGCCGGGGAGGTGCCGCCGTCATCGGCGGCCCGTACGGCCCGTACGGCCGGTGCGCCGGGCGACGGGGCCACGGCGGTCGCGGGCGTGACGCGGACCGGCGCGCCGAGCGACGGCCGGTGCGGCGCCGTGTCCTGCGGCTCGGCGCGGCGTACGAGGTCGGGCGCCCGGCGCTCGGAGGCGGCCGCCGGAGGCAGCGGCGAAGGGGGCGTCCCGCGGCCGGGGAGGGTGGGGACGGCTGCGGGGTGCGGACCGTGCGCCGCCGCCGCGGGTCCGGGGACGGGCCGGCCGTCGGCGGGACCACGGCCGGTCCCGGTGCCCCGGGCGGGTGCCTCGGCGTCCGGCGGGCGCGCGGCCCCGTCCGTCGCCTCCCGCGACGCGGTGTCCTCGCCGGGGCCGACGGGCTCCCGCTCCCGGGACGCCCGCTCGGCAGCGGGTCGCGGGGGCAGGACGGTGGCGGGTCGGCCGGGCCGGCCCGCGGCCCGGGAGGCGAGGCGGTGCAGCAGGTCGGTCATGGCAGTTCCCCTGTGACGATGCGGAGGTAGCTCGCCCTACGCTGCTCGCTCAGCGCGAGCACCTCGCTCTCGGACCAGCCGTAGGAACGGGCCAGCGCGTCGACGTCGAGCAGCAGCTGCCGGCCACGGGCTTCGAGCTCGGCCCATACGAAGGCGGCCACGTCGAGGTCGGCGGTGAACGCGAGCTCGCAGTCGGGGCACCGGAGGTCGACCAGCAGGTCGGCCAGCGGGTCCGCGGACGACATGGCGTCGGTGAGCGCCTGGCGCACCGGGTCGGGCAGGTCGACGGCGGACGAGGTCCGCGGGTGCTCCTCATGACGCAGGCTCAGCAGGCATCGCTGGAGCAGCAGCAGGGCACCCTTGTCCGGGTCGTCCGCCTCGGGCAGCTCGGCCACCGCGCGGAGGTCCTCGTACGAGAGGCATCGCCAGACCACCTCGTACCCGCCGTGCAGCAGGGGCGGCGGGGAGTCGACGATCTTGTCCTCCAGTGCGAGCAGCGCTTCGGTCGTGGCCTGGAACTCCACCGTCCCGCGGCACCCCGGGCAGCCGACGGTGGCGGTCATCCGCGGACCGGCCAGCGCGTCGCGCAGGCGTAACAGCTGCGCGGTGATGCGGCCGATGGGCCGCTCGGCCGGCGGGACGGCGCGACCGGTGTCGTCGTCGGCCGTGGCGGCCAGGGCGAGGGCACGCGCCTGCGGGGACGCGTCCCGGCACTCGTCCCACAGCCGTAGCACCTCTCCCGCGGGCAGGGTGCGCATGTCGCCTCCCCCTACGGCTCGACGAACGAGGGCTCTTGCGGCTCGACCACGTCCACGTCACGCTCCCAGCCCTCGTGTTCGAGCTTCAGCGTCTGGATGGCCACGGCGTTGGCGTTGGAGTCGAGTTCGGGGAGGGACTGGAACTCCGAGACCCAGGCGCGGAAGACCTTGTAGGCGATGACCAGTTGGCCCGCCTCGTTGTACAGCTCGATGATCAGGTCCTTGCGGAAGTCCTTGAGGGAGACCTCCGCCCCGAGCCCGGAGCCGAAGTTCCAGACCTTGTTGGCCCACCGCTCGAACTCGACGTCGTGGGTGACGCCCCGGGTGAGGGTGATGGCCTCGTACTTCGTGCGGCCCGGTGATTTGCGCGCGGTGGAGGGGTCGGCCCCGTCGCGGTGCTCGACGACCTCGGTGGTGCGCTTGAGGGCGCTCACCTTGCTGACGCCGGCCACGAAACGGCCGTCCCACTTCACCCGGAACTTGAAGTTCTTGTACGGGTCGAAGCGCTGCGCGTTGACGCTGAACTGTGCCATGGGGTCGACTCCTAGGCGGGGATCTGGCCGGCGATCTGCTGCAGCCGGAGGACGACGAACTCGGCGGGCTTGAGCGGAGCGAAGCCGACGAGGATGTTGACGACGCCGAGGTTGACGTCGGTCTGGGTGGTGGTCGTCGCGTCGCACTTCACGAAGTACGCCTCGCGCGCGGTCTTGCCCTGGAAGGCGCCCTGCCGGAAGAGGTTGTTGAGGAAGGCGCCGATGTTCAGGCGGAGCTGGGCCCACAGGGGTTCGTCGTTCGGTTCGAAGACCGCCCACTGGATGCCGCGGAAGAGGCTCTCCTCGATGAACAGGGCGGTACGGCGCACCGGGAGGTACTTCCATTCCGAAGCGAGGCGATCCGCGCCGTTGCGGGTACGGGCTCCCCAGACGGCGTGCCCCGCGGCCGGTGCCAGCCGCAGGCAGTTCACCCCGACGGGATTGAGCAGCCCGATCTCCCCGTCGGTCAACGGCACGGCCAGCTCGGTGACTCCGGACAAGGTGGCGTCGAGCCCGGCCGGGGCCTTCCAGACGCCCCGCTCGGCGTCCGTCCGGGCCATGACACCGGCGACGGTTCCGGACGGGGCGAAAGACATCACCTGACCGTCCCGGAGGGGGTCCGGCTGCCTGATCCGGGGGAAGTAGACGGCGGCGTTCTTGCTGCTGGTGAACGTGGCCGCGCCGGCCGTGGCCAAGGCCACCGTCGTCCAGGCCTGGGGCGGGTCGAGCACGACGACGGCCCGCCGCTTCGCGGCATAGGTGAGGGCGGAGGTGATGACCTGGCTGTCGACGTCGCGGTCGCCCGGATCGCCGGTACCCGCGTAGGGCGGGATGACGAGCAGGTTGAACAGGTCGGCGTGCTCCAGGGCGTAGAGGCCCTTCTTGTCCGCCTCGAAGTTGGTGCCGGCGGTGATCTCCGCGGCGGTGATCGACCCGCCGTCCGCCCCTCCGGTGGCGGTGGCCTCCACCGGAAAGGTGCCCTGCGGCTGCGCCGGGAGCGGTGTGTCGGCCCTGACGAGCTGCGATTGGGCCGCGAGGACGAGGTCCACCCGACGGACGGCGCCGGGCAGGTAGGAGACGTTGCGGAACACCTCCTTGACGCCGGTGGCCGTGTCGAGGACGGTCAGGTTGAACAGCGCCGGGTCCTTCGTGCCGTCGTCGTTCGGCCGGACGTCGTCGTCCACGGTCGCCTTGAGCTTCGCGCCCCAGACCCCGGGCGAGGCCGCGTTGAGCTTGAGTCGTTTGTTTCCGGTTCCCAGTGCGACGGCAGCCGTGTCGTTGGCGGTGGTGGCGTGGACCCGTACGACGAGGGCCACTCCACCGCCCTGTTGGAAGAAGTCCCTCACGGAATAGCCGAGATGACTCTCCGACCAGAGCCCGCCGAAGCTGCGCTCGAAGTCCGCGTAGGACGTCAGCGTCACGGGCTTGTGGAGCGGGCCGCGCAGGGCGCGGCCGACGAAGGCCGTGACCGAGGTGGGGACACCCGTGATCGTGCGCACACCGCTGGACAGCTCTTCCACGTACACGCCGGGGTAGGACAGTTGCACCGCCATCGGCTTTCCCTCCGCCAGGTCATCTGTTGTGTATGGCTTATCCCGCCCGTGTCACCACGGCGTCACCGCTCGATCACCGGTGGGGTCGCGCGGGGGGCACGACCTGTCCCCGGGCCAGTGCCGTCAGTCGCGCGGAGGGCCGCAACCCCAGTTCCGCGTCGAGCAGTCGGCGGAACCATTCGTAGTGCCGGACCGCGTCGACCGCGTTCCCCTCGGACTGGTGCACGGCGATGACCGCCCTGTTGGCACTCTCCCGCAGCGGCTCCAGGCGAACGGCCTCGAAGGCGAGCTCCAGGGCCCCCGCGTAGCTGCCGTGGGCGGCCATGCGATGGGCTGCCGCCTCCAGTGCGTGCAGTCTGAGCTGACGGGTGTACTCCTGTTCCAGCAGCACCCAGTCGTCGTACCACCCCGGTAGCAGCTCCCCGCCCCTGAGCAGCCAGGCGTAGCCGTCCTCGTCCACCGGCGGCGGCTGACCGCCGGAGGTCGGTCGCAGCATCCGCCGGATGCGGACGGTGAATTCCCGGTTGTCGACGACCGTGTCCGGCGCCAGGGCGACGTGGATGCCGCGGGTGACCACCAGGCCGGGCGCGGCGCGGTTCACCCGCCACACCGCGGTCCGGAGGCTGGCCTGCGACTTCTCGTCGGACGCCCCGGGCCACAGGACGGCCGCGGCCGCCGATCGGCCGGCGCCGATCCGCAGGGCGAGATAGGCGACGAGCCGCTGCCCGCTGGGCGGCACGTCGACGGCACGGTCGGCGCACCCCACGGCGAATCCGTCGAGGAGCCGGATGGTGAACAGGGAAGGGCCGACGCTCGGTACGGACATGAAGTTCCTCACGCAGAGCGACTGTCGAGCGATTCGATCGCAGACGGTAGCCGAGCGGCATGGAGGCCGACCCGACGTGGCAACCCGGCAGCCACCCTTCGGTGTGCGGTGTTCGGGCCGCACGGCCCGGCCTCGGGCCGTGTTCGACGCCCATGGAGCGGCATGGGAGCCCGCGATCGAACTGTCCCCGATGTGGGTGATCGGCGGGCGCGTGAAGGAGGTGACGGAGCGCGGGCGCCGCCCGACTTCAGGTGCGTGGGTGGCCGGAGGCCGGACCGCCGCTCAGGGCTTCCCCTACGGTGCGACGCACGGCTTCAAGATGCCGTACCTGTTCTCCCTCTCCCACCGGGCTGTCCGGGGGCGGTGTTCAGCCTTCGATGCCTGTGGTCGTGTGGGCGGCGCCGACCGGCTCGGATTCGGGGGAGCCTCGCCGGCGGAGGTAGACGGACAGGACGACCATGGCGGCGACGGCGAGGAGTTCGGACTGCCGGTACGGTGCCCAGGGAGCGGGCGTAGAGGGTCTGGCGCCAGTCCTTGGTCCCCGCCCAGCGGGGCGATTCAGGGCGGGCGTGGTCGCCCATGCGCTGCTCCCGCTCGCTCTCCGTACCGGCCTGGTGGACCTTCTCGGACTCCGGGGAACCACGCTGGACGAGGTAGACGGTGCCGAAGATGTAGAGGAAGAACTGCGGGAGCTCCGTTCACCGAAGCTGAGCGGCTGGAGGCCGTCCACCGTCATCTGTCCGTCGAACTCGGCGTGCCCGACGGCCTGGCAGGCCAGAACCACCAGGAAGCCGATGCCGAAGGCGAGGGTCAGGCTGTTCTCCCGCCAGAACCCTCTTCCGACCGGTGGTGAACAGCGAAAGGAACAGGGTGTCCCCCGCCATCCGCACGATCGCCTGCCGTCCGTACGCCTCGACCCCCTGGACACGGTGCGTCCTGGGCAACTCCTGCGCGGCGAATGCCGTCGGGCAGGCTTTCCGCTCGTCCTGCTCCAACTGCCGGCGGGTTTCCGGAGCCGGCAACTCGCACGCCCGTACGTGCTCGCCTGCCGCGAAGGCGGCTTCGAAGGCGGCCCCGGACGCGGCCGCGGAGCCGGGGCCGTGGTCGGGTCACTTCGAGTCGGCGCTGGGAACGGCCGGCGGATCGCGCGGCGCCCGCTCCTTCCCCGCCTCCATCTCGTCGCCCAGCTCCGTGAGCCTGTTACGGCCCATCGCCTTGCGGACGTCGGGGAACCAGTCCTGTTCCTCTTCCTCGACGTGATGGCGGACCTGTTCCATCAGGACGCTCATCTTCGCCTTGAACCGCTCGTCGGCCGGATCCATGTCCTTGATCTCCGACAACATCCACACCACGGCGTGGTGCTCCTCGATGCTCTCCAGGATGTGGTCCTTCGTGTCCGGCGCTGCCTCGCGGGCGGCCGGGTAGAAGAACTTCTCCTCGATCCAGGCGTGGACGGTGAGTTCCTCGATCACCTCATCGGCGATGCGGCGGCGCTCGGCCGTGTCGTCGTCGGAGGTCTTCTCGAACCCTTTGAACAGCTTCTCGACCGTCTTGTGGTCCTCGCGCAGCAGCACGATCGCGTCCATGGGGGCGCCCGCCGTCAGGTGGTGACGCGGCAGTTGGATCCGTCGTGGCCGTCGGCCCGGTCGTCGTCGAACCAGCGGTCTCCGGCCGCCAGGTAGCGGAAGGAGTGGACGCTGTGAGCGGGCAGGACGACCGTGGCCGCGCGCATGCCGTCGCCGCGGACCTGCAGCGGGTGTGCGGCGGGGTCCCAGTCGTTGAAGTCCCCCACGACGCTGACCGGCCCGTCCGGGCTGTCGGCGGGAAGAACGAAGGTGACGCGCGTGCGGCCCTTCAGCTGCTTGCGTTCGAGCACCGGATGACTCCTGACGGGCGGAATGGGCAGGGCCCGAGCACCCTCGCACGGTGCTTCTCCCCCAGAACCCGCACACGCCGCCGCCCACGGGTCCCGTCACTCGACCGGACGTCGAAAGCTGAGAACAACGGGCGGACCTGAGGCGTTGGCCCTGCGTCCCTCGCCCGCTCGCCGGTCGGCCGCGGTCGGTGAGGTCGTCACCGCCGCGCGATGGCGTACGGCCAGGGCAGGGGCGAGACGGACGACAAGAACGCCGTCGTCGAAGGGGTGGGTCAGCAGCAAGGCGGGGCCCTTCGTCCGGGGAGGAGGACCATGTGGCGGCGCACGCACTCGGCCGCCTCGGCCGAGGCCGTCTCTTCCGGATCTTGCCGGGCCCGGCCCGCCCGGCACGGCACCCCGCCGCGTTGTCGGGGCACCCGAGTACGACCGGTACACGGGCGCCCCTCCGCCCGGGGGCCCCTCCCAGCGGTAGCTGGGGGAGAGGCACCGCACCGGATGACCCGGGCTCTTCCGACAAGATCCGAAAGAGACGACCTGGGCTTGGTGCGTCGGCCATGCCGCGAACCGTTCGAGGCCGACCGGGATCGCCGCGGGAGCGGGATACGCGGTGACGATCCGGGTAGCCGGACCACATGGACACCACGACTGAAACCACGCCCCTGCGCGCCGTCGCGCTGGTCTGCACGCTTTCGCCGTCGCCGAAGCGGTCCAGCTCGCAGTTGCTGGCCGAGCAGACCATGGACGCCCTCGCCGATCACGGCGTCACGGGGAAAGTGATCCGGATCGCCGACCACGACGTCAAGCCGGGCGTTCAGGTGTCGATGGGGGAAGGGGACGCCTGGCCGGAGATCCGTGACACGATCCTGGGCTGCGACATTCTCATCCTGTCTACGCCGATCTGGCTCGGCCACCCCTCCAGCGTCGCCCAGCGCGTCCTGGAGCGGCTCGACGCCGAGCTCGGTGAAAGCGACGACGAGGGCCGCATGCTCACCTACGGCAAGGCCGCGGCCGTATGCGTCGTCGGCAACGAGGACGGCGCCCACCACGTCGGTGCCGAACTCTTCCAGGGACTCAACGACGTCGGCTTCTCCCTCGCTCCGAACGCCGTTACCTACTGGGTCGGCGAAGCCATGCAGGGCACCGACTACCAGGACCTCGACAAGACCCCCGAGAAGACCGCGGCCACGACCAAGACCCTCGCCTCGAACACCGCACACCTGGCGCGCCGCCTCAAGGCCGCCGCCTACCCGCCCTCTTCCTGACCGCATGACCGCATGAACGCATGACCGTATGAGCGACCGAGCCGGAAGGAGACCCGCAATGCCCTCCCCCGAGCAGCCCGGCCTCGCCGATCCGGTGGGGCTGAACCCCCGTCCCCCGTTTCCCGAGCAGGACCAGGACCATCCCGGTTCGACCGAGGACATGGATCCTCGCCCCGACCACGGCGAGACCGACTACGAGGGCCACGGTCTTCTGCGTGGCCGCAGGGCACCGGTCACCGGAGGGGATTCCGGAATCGGCCGGGCCGTCTGCCTGGCCTTCGCACGGGAAGGCGCCGATGTCGTCTTCACACACCTGCCCGAGGAAGCCCACGAGGCCGCGGAGACCGCCCGCCTGATCCGTGCGGCAGGCCGCACGGCGGTCGCCGCCGCCTGTGACATCCGCGACGAAGGCGAGTGCACCGCCCTGGTCGACAAGACGGTGGGCGAGCTGGGCGGCATCGATCTGCTCGTCAACAACGCCGCCTACCAGATGGCCCAGCCGGACGGGATCGTCAACGCCACCGGCGGAACTCCCCTGCCGTGACACCGGACCGGTCCCTGCGTCGGATCGCCTTCCTCCTCGAATGGCGCGGCGCGTCCCCGTACCGGGTGCGGGCGTTCCACACGGCGGCCGATGCCGTCCGCGACCTGCCATCGGGGCCGGTGGACGCCGCCCGGGCCCGACGACTGCGCGGGGCGGGCCCGGTCACGACCGGGGCGGTCCCGACTACCTCGCCCGCCTGGAGGCCGAGGCCGGCCCGGGCGCCCGGGCCGGCTGGGACCTCGCAGCGTCGAGCACCGGGGACTGCCACCTGCACTCCGACCGGTCGGACGGCGGCAGCCCGCTCGAAGAGATGGCCGACGCGGCCCGCGCCCTGGGCCACCGGTGGGCCGTCCTGACCGATCACTCGCCGCGGCTGAGGCCTGGGAGCGGACCGGCTGATCACGACCTGGTCCCTCGGACACCTACTGGCGACCCGAGGGGCGGACAGTGGACCGATCTCGGCCTGAAGAACGGGAGAGGCCGCCCCGGTGCCGTGGGCGGCGTGCTCGCGGCATCGCCCCCGGCCGTACGCCGTCGTCCGGGTGCGTGAGCGAGGTACGTACTCGACGCTGGAACACGTATGAGAACCCGTACGGCCGTGTCGCCCGACTCCTTACGGCCGACCGAACGAAAGGGAGGCGCCATGGACGGCAAGGACGACCTCAGCCGGGGTGACGAGGTCACGTGGAAGAGCCACGGGCACCAGGTGACGGGCAAGGTGAAGAAGAAGATCACTGACCGGACCAGGGCCGCAGGACGCACCGTCGACACCTCGAGCGAGGAACCGCAGTACGAAGTGGAGAGCGACGCGTCAGGCCGGTCTGCGGTGCACAAGCCGGACGCCCTGCGCAAGAAGGGAAACTCCTCCTGATGACTGGCAGAGAACGCGACGAGCCCGATGAGACCGTCGACGCGTTCGCGGAAGCCGTCAACATGACAGCCGGTCGCCTCGAGGCATGGTTGACCACGGACGAGTCGAGAGCGGTGGGACAGAGCGACGGCGGGGGCGAGAGCGTGGGCCATGCTTCCGGACGGCGTATCGTCACCCTCTTGCGGACGAAGAAAGCCGACCTGACGGCAGCGGACCTCGCGCACATGCGCAAGGTCGTCGGCTACGTCCAGCGCCACGGCGCGCAGCGACCGGCCGGCGACGTCACCGAGACCCCGTGGCGGTACTCACTCATGAACTGGGGGCACGATCCGCTCGGGTGACCCCGCCGTCCGGTTCGGCCGACCTATGGCGATGCCGGGTCACAGCCCCGGTTCCGGTCGCCGGGGCGGGTCGGACGGTACGCGCCCGGCCGAACCGGGCGGACCTCAATCGGACGTGGTGGTACCGGTGATCAGGTCGATCAATCCCGGGAGCCCGCCGTCGGCCAGGGCTCGACGCTGACGATCGGCGGGGGTGCCGTCTCGGAGCATGCGGTGGACGAGTGCGTTCACTTCACGGAGGTCACCGGACTCCTCCAGCACGGGAGTGATGTGCTGGAACAGGGCGCACAACGCGTCGCCGCTGGAGTGCGGACGGCCGTCCCGGCCGACCAGGGTGCCGTTCAGGCCGTGCCGGGCAGCATGCCAGTTGGCGGCATGCAGAATCTCCGGCTCCCAGGGTGTCAGTTCCACGCCGGCCTTCTCCTCGGCGATGGCGGTGGCGACCAGCGCCCGGACGACGCCGGCGAGCATGGCGGCGTCGTCGGCCCGGAGCTGCACGTCCAGGCACCGTACCTCGACGGTGGGGTAGCGATCGGACAGCCGAGCCTGCCAGTAGACCTGGGCCCTGTCGGCGATCACGCCCGACGTCACCAGCGCGTCCAGTCGGCGTTCGTAGTCGGGGTATCCGTCGAAATGCGGGGGTGGACCACTCACGGGCCACCGTCCGAACACAATGGTCCGCCAGCTTGCGAAGCCGGTGTCCAGCCCGTCCCACAGGGGCGAGTTGACGGACATGGCCAGCAGCGTCGGAAGCCACGGCCGGATCCGGTTCAGTACGGCGACCCCGGTCTCCGGGTCGGGAACTCCTACGTGGACGTGCATGCCGCAGATGAGCTGCTCGTCCACCAGCTGCCCCGCATCGACCTCCATCCGGAGATACCGCCGCGTCGGGGTCACCGGCACCGGCTGCATCCCCCGCAGGGGAGCCGCGCCCGTGGCCGCGATCCGACAACCGTTCTGCTCGGCGGCCGACGCGAGCGCGTGTCGGAGACGGAGAAGGTGACCACCGATCTCATCCAGGCTCTCGCAGACGGGGGTGGCCACCTCGATCTGGGCCTGGAGGAGCTCGTCCTGCACCTCGCCGCGCTCCGCGAGGGCCCCGAGACCGGCCGTGCGGCTGACGTCCTCCACGAGCGGTGTCGGCACGGCCGTGACCGGATCCACCAGCAAATACTCTTCTTCGACGCCAAGACTGATCACGTCCCGCAACTACCCCACCGCCCCATGATCACCCCACGTGGTCGCCAGAAGACCGATGTATGTCACGACGAAAGACGGAAGGCCTTACAGCGTGTGGTCGGGGTGCCCGGTGGTTCGCCGCTGCTCCTTCATGCGTGCCTCGAGCAGGTGGTCACGGCCCTCGGCCAGCTGGTCGACGATGTCCCGCTCGATTCCGGCGAAGGGCCGGTAGTAGGTGGTGTTGTACGCCTCGACGATCTGGAAGGTCCAGTGTCCGGGGATGACGTTCCGGCCGAGGACCTCCCGCTCCACCCGGCTTGCCTGTGCTTCGTGGCCCGCTTCCCGCAGCAGCCTGACGGCATCGTCCAGCTGGAAATCCGCGGTTCCCGTCAGCTGATGGAATCCGTACAGGTGGCCTCGCGCCCGCTCGGTCGTCTCCAGAGCCTTGGTCAGTGCGCCCAGCGCGGCGACGGTCTTCTCACTGACCCCGTGGGGTACCTGATGCGCGTCGTCCAGTGACTCGTTCACCTGCCCATTCAGCCCCAGGAATCCACCGAGAGCCAGCCGACACGGTCAGTCACCGCCGATGTCGTGGGCATCCGAGGGCTCGGGCGGTCCGAGAGGTTTGGCGCCCCGGGTCGTGGGCACGCGCGGACCGGCGGCCGTGTACGCGAGGCCGCCGACGTGGGCCGTGTCGTCGACCGCCGTGCCGAACGGCGACCTTCGCGGTCTACTGGATCCCTGAGATCGGCTCGCTTCGGGAGCGCACAGGAGACCCTTGGGCTCCTGTCCCGGCAGGGAATGTCCGCGCAGGTCACCGAACGGGCCTCGGTGCCCTGGGGTCCGGTACTGCGCTCCCGCCGGGCTTGGCTGCAGGAGCAGGGCCTGGCCGAGGAGAACGACGACCAGGAGGAGTTGGTGATCG
Source organism: Streptomyces sp. NPDC048331 (assembly GCF_043201215.1). Lineage (NCBI taxonomy): Bacteria > Bacillati > Actinomycetota > Actinomycetes > Kitasatosporales > Streptomycetaceae > Streptomyces > Streptomyces sp. NPDC048331. The sequence continues at coordinate 158,923 of NZ_JBICYT010000002.1, forward strand.
TCCGTGCCCAGCGCCTCTGAACCCGGCTGGACCCCGCAGATGCCCGCAGGGGTGAATTCCCGTGCCCCGCGCCACCGCCGGGTCGCCCTGAGCCGATCCGGGTCGGTGGACGGTTGCGGGCCGGTCCTCGTCGAAGGCCCGGTCGAGGTCGTCCTGGACGACGGGACGATCGCCCGGTCCGACCGGTTCATGGTCGCCGTGTGCACCTGCCGCCGCAGCCGGACCTACCCCTGGTGCGATACCAGCCACCGCCCCCGCGAGCGCACGACGCCGCCGCCCGAGGACAGGAACGAGCCGTGACCGCACCCGCACCCAGCCACACCGCCGGGGCCGCGACGGCTCCTGTGCTGGTCGAGGGGCGCGGGCCGCTGTCCCGCGCGGTGGTCGACGCCCTGCGCAGCGGCCGTACCCCCGTCCACACGACCGCGGCGCTCCTCAAGGCCGACCCGTGGGGCGACGACCTCCAACTCGCCCTCTACCTGCTGTACGAACTGCACTACCGCGGTTTCGCGGGCGTGGACGAGGCCCTGGAATGGGATCCGGAGCTGCTGCGGCTGCGCCGGGCCCTGGAGGACCGGTTCGGCCATGCGTTGCGGTCGGACACGGCGAACGCCTCCAGGACCGTGGCAGCGGCGTTCGGCCCCCTCCTCGTCGAACCGGTGGACCTGAGCGGCAGTCTGAGTCACCACCTGGAGACCGAGGGCGAGCTGTGGCAGCTGCGCGAGTACGCGGCTCTGCGCTCCCTGTATCACCTGAAGGAGGCCGACCCGCACGCCTGGGTGATCCCACGGCTCGGCGGCCGGGCCAAGGCCGCCATGGTCGCCATCGAGTACGACGAGTTCGGCGCGGGCAACGCCCAGCGGATCCATGCCCGCCTCTTCGCCGACCTCATGGACGACCTCGGCCTGGACACCGCGTACGGCCACTACCTGGACCAGGCCCCGGCGCCGCTGCTCGCCACCGTCAACCTGATGTCCTTCCTGGGGCTCCACCGGGCCCTGCGCGGGGCACTGGTCGGACACTTCGCGTGCGTGGAGGTGACCTCGTCGCCCGGCTCGCGGCGGCTGGCCAGGGCCATGCGCAGGTGTGGTGCGGGCCCGGCGGCCGAGCACTTCTACGCCGAGCACGTGGAGGCCGACGCCGTCCACGAGCAGGTCGTACGCCATGAGGTCATCGGCGGGCTGCTGGCGGACGAGCCGGACCTCGAAGCGGACGTCGCGTTCGGTTGCGCCGCGACCGTGCTCCTGGAGGACCGCCTGGCCGCGCACATCCGCGGCGAGTGGAGCCAGGGGCGCTCGGCCCTGCGCACCCCGCTGGGCGGTGCGGGGTAGCGAGTCCGGCTTCTCGCTGCTCCTACGGGCGAGGAGAGAGATGGTAGACGGCGTAGGCCCGGTCGATCACGGGCATGGCCACGTTGCGGACGAGGACTCCGCCGGCCGTGATTCCGTGTTCGGTACCCAGGTGGGCGTGTCCGTGGACGGCGAGGTCCGCGCCGATCTCGTCGATGGCCTCGGCAAGGAGGTAGCTGCCGAGGAACGGGTGGATCTCGGGGGGCTCGCCGGCCAGGGTGTCCGTGACCGGCGAGTAGTGGGTCAGGGCGATCCGCCGCGCGATGCCGGCGTCCGCGAGGTCGGTGAGCGCGCGGCGCAGTCCGTCGGCACACGTGCGGGAGTAGCGCATGAAGGCCTTCATCTCGGGTTCGCCGAAGTCGCTGCCGCAGCGGCCGGCGTACCCCCCGCCGAACCCCTTGGCTCCCGCCACTCCCACCTCGGTTCCGTCGACGTCGAAGACGGCGGTCTCGCCTTCCAGGACGGTCACCCCGGCCTCGGTGAGGACGCCGACGACTTCCTGCGGCCGGTCCGCGTGGTGGTCGTGGTTGCCGAGTACGGCCACGACCGGCACGGGCAGACCCGCGACCTCGCCGGCGACCACGGCCGCCTCCTCGGGAGTGCCGTGGCGGGTGAGGTCGCCGGCCAGGAGGAGCAGGTCGGCGTGGTCGGCGAGACGCGCGAAGGCGGGTCGCAGCGATCCCTCACTGCCCGGTGCCAGGTGGATGTCCCCCACCGCTGCCACGCGGATCACCACAGGTCCTCCTCCCGGTCGGGCGGGCGGGCACTGACCACGGTCAGGTCGTGGTGCCACACCAGGGGGTCGAGGGCCTCCGCGGCCATGCGCAGGACCGTCTCGCGGCACCCCGGGCTCGATACCGGTCCCCAGACGACGACGGTGGGGCCGCGCAGTTCGACGCGGACCCCGAGTTCGGCGATGTCCTCCTGGGCGAGCAGGTCACGTAGGTGCTGGGCCCGGTACTCGGGTGGGGTGGGGTTGCGCGTGGTCATCGTGGGCCTCCTTGCGGGGCTCGATCACCCGGAGGCGTTCGAGGAGGTAGAGAAAGGCGTCGGCCAGGGGCTGGTCACGGTGAAGACGGTCGAGGAGCCCCCAGTCGATGCGTTCGCGGAGCATGCGGGCCATGGGGAGCAGGTCGGCGAAGTCGCAGTAGTGCTCGCACAATGCGGTCAGGCGACTGTCCATGAGGTCCGTCGGGGCCAGTACGGGCATGCGTACGGAGTCCACGGCCCGTACGTCCGCGCGCTGAAGCAGCTCCTGGTCCACGGGTCGACCGGCGAGGTCGAGGATGAGGTCGACGTCCTCGTCGCCGTCGCGTCCCTTGATCAGCCAGTCCTCGGGTGCGTCGACGATGGTGATGCCTCCGGCGCGCAGCGCCGCCACGGCGGCCGGTGCGTCGTCCCGGCAGAGGCAGAAGTCCGTGTCGTGGCGGAAACGAGCGGGCAGGCCGTGGGCGAACGCGGCCACGCTCCCGGCGAGCGCGAAGGGCACGTCGGCTTCCTTGAGGAGCGCGCCCACGCGCTTGGTGGATTCCAGGATGGCCTGCGTGTGGTCGCGTGGAAGGCCGTCGGACCCGCTCACGATGCACCTCCTGCCTAGGACGTCCGGTCGGCGCCCGCTCCGGATCCGGCCAGGGGCGGGGTGTCGGCGCCGAGTCCCCGGTGCAGGCCTTCGAAGAATTCCGCGAGAGCCTGCGTGGAGGTGGCGGACGGTGCCCAGTCCAACTCGTCACGCGCCCGGCCCGCATCGAGCAGGGGCAGCCGTAGGACGGCGTCCAGCAGGCCGGGGGCGGCGGGTACGAGGTGCATGCGCCAGGCCGCGGCGAGCGCGGCGCGACGGCGCCCGCGGGGAGCGGCACCGTGCGGGTGTGCAGGATCTCGGCGATGGCGGCGGTGTCCAGCACCGGGTCGGCCACCAGGTTGAACGGTCCCCGGACCGGCCGTACGACGGCCGCCCGGTAGGCCTGGGCGGCGTCGTCGGTGTGCAGGGCCTGGAAGCGCAGGCCGGAGACGGCGGGCAGCGCGGGCAGCAGGCCCGGACGGATGAGGCGCCACGGCAGGAGGGGGCCGGCGAAGATCCGGCGCTGTTCACTCGCCGACTCCTCCTTGAAGAGGAACGCCGGTCGCATCCGGACCAGCCGGATGTGGGGGTGGGCGAGTTGGAATCCGTCGAGATAGCGCTCCAGGTAGGCCTTTTCGCGTGTGTAGGCGGCGCCCGGCCAGCCGTGGGTCGGCCAGGACTCGTCGATGGGGCGGCCGTCGGCGGGGCCCGGTGAATACGCGCCGACCGACGAGGCGTGCACGAGTACGCCCACCCCGGCCCGGGCGCAGGCCTCGAAGACGCGGATGCTCCCCAGGACGTTGGTCCGCCAGGTGGTGACGGGGTCGTGGGTGGGCTGGAACTTCCAGGCCAGGTGGACGACGGCGTCCGCGCCCGCGAAGAGGTCCGTCAGCCCGGTCCGGCCGGGGTCGATGTCCGCCGCGGCCCAGCGCACGCCGGGGATGTGGAGGTCCGGCAGTCGACGGGCGACCCCGAGCACCTCGCCGACCGTCCGGTCGGCGGCCAGGGCGCGCACCACGCTGGTGCCCGCGTTGCCGGTGGCACCGGTGACGACGACTCTCATGCCGCCCACCTGGCCCTTCTCGGCGAGCCGTGACGGGACGGCCCGGTGTGGCCGGGCGCGGCGACCGTCGCGGAGGCGGTGAAGGTGCGCCGGGCGGCCTCCACCCGCAACGCCTCCAGTACGGACTCCTGCCGTACGGCACGCGCCAGGAGCCGGTCGACGGCCACCTGGTCCAGGCGGGAGTCGCCGAGGGCGAGGATCCTGAGCGACCGCCACATCGACGCCTTGCCCTCCACCCCGAGACGCATGGCTTCCAGCTCGATGACATCACTCAGGGGCGAGCGCTTCACGAGTCGACCGTTGAGCTTGAGTCTGCCGACCTTCTCCGCCAGCCGGCCCGCGACGACCCTGGGCCACCGCGCGGGCACGTCGAGCGCGGTCATGAACTCGCGCAGGCTCTCGCGGTCCTCGCCGATCTCCACGGCGAGCTCGGACAGAAGCCCTCCCGCGGGCGTGTTCCGGTGGGCCCGGGCCATGCGACGGATCAGGGAGACCCCGCTGCCGGCGCCCGCGAGATGGTCATTGAGGTAGATCGCCAGGAGGCGCTGCGGCTCCGTAGGTGGCCGGGAACCGGGGCCTGCACTGGGGGGTCGGGTGTTCATGGCCATTCCGATCGCTCGGGTGGTGCGTTGCCCATCGCGGACTCGCGCGACCTACTTGCGCGCCGTGGGGGAAACCTCATCCCGGTTACCTCACGGCGCGGCCCGTGGCCCCGCTCCTCGGACCGGACCGGCGGACCTCGAACCCGCACGTGTGGCGCGTGCCCTCACCCACCGGACGCAAACCCTGTCGACGGACCTCGGCCTCGGGCTGAGGCGCGGCCGCTGCCCCGGGGCGGCAGGAGCTACGCCCTGGAGCGGGAGGCGAGGCGTAGGAGTCCGGGTGGGGGGTAGCCGGTCCAGAACACGACGACGCCCACCTGCCCGGACACGCGGCCACGGGGCACGGACGCGAGGAGCCCGATATGAGCAAGCACGAGCGGCGCGACGAAATGGCGACACCGCCTTCGAAGGCGCCGGGCGAGAGCGGGGACCGAGAGGCGCGGCAGGAGGCCGAGGAGGCTCTGGCCCCCGGCCGGGGTGATGGCGAAGCGGGCGACGCACGGTCGCCGAACACCAAGGACCAGAAGCGCGCGTCCCGGCGACAGCCGTCCGGGCACTGACTCCGGCCCACGTATCGTCCGCGTCGGTGGTGGGTCCCGACCCCTGCGGACGCACACCTCGGATCGCCCCCACCCCTATGAGCCTTCCCCCGATGCTTGCGGCGACCGTGGGTAGGTGCCGGACATGGACAGCGATCGGGTGACGACGGAAGCCGAGGATCTGCTCACGGGGCTGAGCGTGGATGTGAGCCGCCCGGAGCAGCCCGTACTGCTCGACGCGGACGGCGCTCCGATCCGCACCTGGCGCGAGAACTATCCCTACCACCAGAAGATCCGGCGGGCGGAGTACGAGCGGGCCAAACGAATCCTGCAAATCGAACTGCTGAAGATGCAGAGCTGGGTCCGGGCGACCGGCGCCCGGGTCGTGGTGATCTGCGAGGGCAGGGACGCCGCGGGCAAGGGTGGCACGATCCAGCGCTTCACCGAGAGGCTCAACCCTCGCGGCGCACGCATCGTGGCACTGGACAAGCCCAGCGGCCACGAGGCGGGGCAGTGGTACTTCCAGCGCTACACCGCCCACCTCCCTTCCCCCGGGGAGATCGTCTTCTTCGACCGGTCCTGGTACAACCGGGCCGGCGTCGAAAGAGTGATGGGGTTCTGCTCCGATGACCAGTACGAGCTATTCCTGCGCCAGTGTCCGGTCTTCGAGGCCATGTTGGTCGAGGACGGCATCCTCCTCATCAAGTTCTGGTTCTCCGTCTCGCGGGCCGAGCAGCGCACACGATTCGCGATCCGCCAGGTCGACCCGGTACGCCAGTGGAAGCTCTCACCCACGGATCTGGCCTCCGTGGGCCTCTGGGACGCCTACACCAGCGCCAAGGTCGCCATGTTCCGCTCGACCGACACCCGAAGCGCCCCGTGGACGGTCGTCAAGAGCAACGACAAACGGCGCGGCCGCCTCGAGGCCATGCGCAGCTTGCTCTGGCGCACTCCGTACGACCGCAAGGACGAAACCGCTGTCGGCGAACCCGACCCGCTGATCGTGGGCAGCGCCGACACTCTCCTGGAGCCTGGGGAAGAGCTTACGGACCTCTCCCCCACCCCCTTCGCCGGACCGCCCTCCGGTCCCGGACACCACCCCACCACGCCCACCCAGCCGTAGCAGGCACGGTTCCGCGCCCGCGAGGGCTGCCGACGCACCCTTCGGCCGTGATCCGCGCGCGAGGTGGACGGCGCGAACCACGGGCATCGCCCCGGCTCGGACACCCTGTCCGGGCAGGAGGCCTGCCCCCACGGCTCGGCGCCGGTCCGGAACCGCGGCCGGCTCGGCCGGTGCTACGGCCACGACCACCACACGACCGGCTCTACCAGGGGGCTCGGGCGCAGATGGTCTTGCCACCGTCGCTGGTGGGCTCGATGCGTACCTCCGTGGTGAGGTAGTTGATCAGCTGCCGTCCCCAGCCTCCGGTGCCGTCGACGTGGGGCGGGCGGGGCACGGGCCGGTCGGGGCTGGTGTCGGTGACGCGGATGTCGATGTGGTCACCATGCAGTTCGAGGTGGAGTGACGCGGGCCCGTCAGTATGTCGAATGGCGTTGGCGACCAGCTCGCCGACGACCAGGAGCACAGCGTCGTCGTTCCCCGGCTCGGCGGGCGGCTGGACGCGCGCGGCATGGCGGAGGAAGGTTCGGGTGGCGTCGCGCGCCGACGTCGTCGGCTGCCCATGGCGGGGCAGTGACCGATCGAGGACGGGTGCGTCCATACGTCCTCCCTCCGCGCGCTCTACCACGCACCTGCCCGATCCGAAGAGGAGAAACCCGACAGACGACCCACGACGGCGTCGGCGCGCGGGTACGGAGGATCCTCTTTCGGACATTCTGTGCTCGATGGGCGCGGGGCGGCGCGTCCGCGGCTTTTGCGGGCAGGCGAAAGGCTGACCACGACCCAGGCACTGCCTCCGGGCGCCCGGCTCCAGCCGAACGTCCTCACGAGCAGGCGGTGTTCTCTTCAAGGAGGTTCCACACCATGCTGATCACCGTCACACGCACCGGCGGGTTCGCCGGCGGGGAAACGACGGCGTCCCTCGAAACGGAGTGCCGCGCCGACGGGCTCGAGTGGGAACGGCTGGCCGAGCGCGCGCTCACCGCCGAGGGCCCCACGGAGCCGGAACCGGTTCCTGACGGCTTTCGCTACGTCGTCCGCGCCGACAGCAAGCTGGTCGAGTTACAGGATCCGTACCTCACCGAGGACCAACGGCAACTGATCGACGCCGTTCTGGCCACCGCCGCCTGAGCGGCCACCCGCCCGGCCCCGGGCGGTGCCGTACCGGCACGGGCGGGGCCGGTACGGCACGGGCGGGGCCGGTACGGCACGGGCGGGGCGGCGGGCCCGGCAAGATCCGGAAGTGACGGCCTAACCCGCCGCACCGTTCGAGGTCCGACCCTGCCGTGCCCCCGCCCCCGCGTCATCCATGTCACCGAGCCACGCGGTACTCAGCCGCTCTCGCGCCGCGGCCAGCGCGGCGTCCATGTCGCGCGTCCCGGTCGACACGCACAGCGTGTAGACCACGTCCTCCATCTGCTGCCGCACCGGTCCGTGGGGGCCTGCGGTCCGGAGCTGGGACTCCATCTCGTACTCCGCCACCAGACCTGCCAGCACCGCGGGGTGAGTCATCAGCACCATCTCGCTCCTTCACACACGGCGCAGTCACAGGCAGCCGGCCGCTCCCGACGGCTCGGCTGCCCCGGCACGGGCGTCCCATGCGCCACAGGCGTCGTCACGTGGCGCGGAGTCCGGCGACGAAGCAGCCGCAGAGCTCGAGCGGGCGCAACAGCGGGAACGGACCACTCCGGACACCTCCCCGGCCGTACACGCCGTGCAGGGCACGCTGCTCACGGATGCCGGCCGCCTCCTGGCCGATCTCCGCTCGGGCCGGCCGAGCTGGCCCGTACGTAAGGATCCCGGATCCGGCACGGCCCGGCGTGGTGGGTGAGCAGGGGCGGGGTACGGAACAGAAGAGACGTCACCGGTCGACGGCGCTTGCCCCTCCCGGCGATGCCCCGGCTCTGCCGCTCGCTCCTCCTGCTCCCCGCCGAAAACCTGGGTCGGTGGCCCGAAGCGGCGTGTCGTTCGGGTGCAGTCGAGGCCGGGCCGGGACTGCGGCGGGGCAGCGGGTAGGCGTGATACATGCACTCACACACCCCTGACGCCTCGCCTTCGGCCGGACCGTCCGCCGCTCTCGACTCCGCTTCGGCATGCTGGCTGAAAACCCTGGACCGGCTCGAACGGACCACGGTGGCCGACCCGGCCATCCGGGCGCTGCAGCGGGGAATCCGCGCACTCCCTCTGGGCGGCATGCGTGATCTGCTGCGGGGCAGGCCGCTGGGCCACCCCGTGCACCCCGTGCTGGTGCAGGTGCCCATCGGATGCTGGCTGTCGGCCTCGGTACTCGACGTCGTACCGGGAACACAGCACGCGTCGACCACCCTGACCGCCGTCGGACTGGCCGGGGTGGCCCCCGCAGCCGTTGCGGGCTGGGCCGACTGGGCGGACCTGCCACCCGAGCAGGCCCGCGTGGGCCTGGCTCATGCGGCCTCCAACGCGGCCGCGGTGGCCTGCTACGCCACATCCCTGACGGCACGCCTCCGCGGCCGCACGGCGAAGGGCCGACTGTGGGCCCTGGCCGGGATGGCTGCCGTAGCCGTCACCGGTGCCCTGGGCGGTCACGTGGCCTATCGGCAGACCGTCGGAGCGCACGCCGCAACATAGAGGTGGCTGGGGGCTCGCGATCGCAGTCCTGATCCTGTGGCTGATCGGTTTTCCGCTCATCCCTTGTCTCGATCCGCGTGCGTGAAGTCGCAAAGGTGGGGAAGGCGACGTTCAGGCGGGACGCAGCACCACCGCCGAACGACGTACGGAACAGGGCGGAGCCGTGGAGAATTCGTTTTCCACCGCCCCCCGTTGACCGGAGGAGTTGTTTTCGCGTGACTGAGCATGTGTGGAGTTACCAGCCGACCTCGGGCCACCTGGCCGGCACCGATCCGACCGGCTACAAGGTCGAGGCGACCGACGGCAGCATCGGCAAGGTCGACAAGCACTCCGACGAGGTCGGTGACGCCTACCTGGTCGTGGACACCGGCGTGTGGATCTTCGGCAAGGAGGTCCTGCTGCCGGCGAGCACGGTCGTCAGGATCGACGCGGACGAGCAGAAGATCTTCGTCGCCGGAACCAAGGAACAGATCAAGAACGCCCCCGAGTTCCACCGGGACAAGCACCTCGGCGACGCCGGGTACCGCGAGGAACTGGGCACGTACTACGGCACCGGCGCGCCCTTCGGCGGCCGCCCCGCCTGATCGCCTTCTCGCACGACGAGGCCGGTCCACGCCGAAACCGGCCGCAGTCAGGCCGGCGCATGCCCGCGCACCACGTGTATCCCTTCAGCCGGAGACGAGCACGGAGTCGTCGAGGGCACCCGTGCCCGGCAGATGATGGTGGGTGGCGACAAGGGCGGCGTGCACGTCCGTCGTACCGGTGGACACGCAGAGCGCCCGCTCGACGTCCTCGAGCTCTCTGCGTACGGGCGACTCGCCTTCCGCCGCGTCGAGTACGGACAGCGCCCAGTAGCGGTTGACGAGGCCGGGGAGCACGGCTGGGTGAGCCAACAACATGGGTGAGTGCCTTTCGCCGCCGGATTCCGGATCGTGGCCGTCGCCTACCCTCCCGATCGACGTTGAAGCGGTCCCCGCTGCGGCCGCGTCTCGGGCGGCCCACCCGCACTCGCCTCTCCGGCCCGGTGGAGGCCTCCGGACCGTGTCTTCCGGATCTTGTCGGGTCGCGTGTCGGAGCCGTTCCACTTCTCGTGGGCGTAGCGGAGCAGGAGCAGGGCGATGTCGTCGGTATGGGGAGTTCCGCCGCGGGCTCGGCCGATGAGGTCGTCCGCCAGTGTTCTCACCGGCTGGTGTTCGTGGGTCGCGGTGATGCGGGCGGCCACGGCCGCGATGCCGTCCTCCAGGTCCTCGCCGGGACGCTCGACCAGCCCGTCGGTGTACAGCGTGAGCAGAGTGCCCGGCTCGAACGGGATCTCGACGGCCGTGTACGACGCATCCGGGGCGATGCCGAGCAGCAGCCCGGGCGGCAGGTGCAGCATCTCCGCCGGGCCGCCGGCTTCGCGTAGCAGCGGGGGCGGGTGGCCGGCCGTGGCGAGGCGGGCGGTGCGGGTCGCGAGGTCGATGTGGGCGTACACGCAGCTGGTGAACATTCCCGGGTCGAGGTCGGTCAGGAGCCGGTTGGTACGAGCGAGGACTTCTTCGGGGGGTGCGCCGGCCGTGGCGTGGACGGCGGTTCGGACCTGGCCCATCAGAGCGGCGGCGTTCACGTTGTGGCCTTGGACGTCGCCTACGGTGGCCGCCACGGTCGTGTCGTCGATCCGGATGAGGTCGTAGAAGTCGCCGCCGATGTCGAGCCCGTGCGCCGCCGGCAGGTAGCCGGCGGCCACTTCGAGGTGCGGGACGCCGGGCAGGGCGCGCGGCAGCAGGCCGGTTTGCAGACTGTGGGCCAGCTGGTGGGTGGAGTCGTAGAGGCGGGCGCGGTCCAGGGCCTGGGCGATGAGTCCGGCGAGGGAGGTCAGGACCGCCCGTTCACCGGGGGCGAACGAGTGGGGACGTGCGTAGGACAGGATGAGGGTGCCGATGGGCCGGCCGGAAGCGATGAGGGGCAGAAAGGTCCACGCTGCCATGCCGTCCCCGATCACGACGGCGGGGAAAGCGGCCGCGAGTTCGCCCGCATCCGCGAAGAACAACGGCTCGCCCGTGCGCAGTCCGTGGGTGCTGGCCGTGTCGACGCCGAGCGGGATGCCGTCGTAGCGGGCCATGAGTTCGGCCGTGTAGCCACGGAAGCCGACGATGCGCAGACGCTGCTCCTCGGCCACCAGGAGGGCCAGGGCCTGGGCGCCCAGCGCGGGGACGAGCAGGTCGGCGGCCTGGTCCACCACGTCGCGGGCATGGACGGCCTCCGTGAGGGCGGCCGCCAGGTGCATCAGCTGGTAGAGGGCGGTGGCGCGGCTGGGCGAGGGCTCCGCGGGAGTGGCCGTCGGCGCGGCGGGCGAGGGGGTGGGATCGTCGGCGGTGACCGGGGTGATGCGCACGCTGATCCCGGTGTCGTCCGGATAGAGGTCGAAGCGCAGGTAACTGCCGATCGGCGGCGCGGCGGTGAAGCTGCGCGGCACCCGGCTGATCGCCGCGGCCCGGTAGTGGTCCTCGATGACGGGTGTGTCCATCCAGGGCAGCGCTTCCCAGGGCAGGGCTCCGCGGAGCCGGGAGACGGGTGCGCCCAGCATCTCGGCCGCCTCGGCGGTGATGAAGGTGATCGTGCCGTTCAGATCGAGTGCGCAGTTGCCTTCGGGCAGTCGGCGGATGAAGGCCATGGCGGCAGCCGCCTCTGCCGGTCCAGGTGTGGGAGGGGGCGGCGGTCGCAGCATGACCGGGTGCGCCGGCGGACGCACGGGGCGTGCTTCGTCAGCGGCCCGGCGCAGATGGTTCGCGAGACGGCCGCAGGCCGAGTCCACGGCGTCGCGCTCCGCCTCGGTCAGGTAGGGCGCGTGGGAGCCCGGCCACATGAGGACGAGCCCGGCCCCGGTGGGTTCTGCCGCTCCGGAGACCGGGTCGGGGACGAGCGGGGCGGCGGCAAGGGCGAAGTCGTACGGCAGCACGAGGCCGAGGCGCGGGTAGCGCCGGGCCGTCTCCTCCTGGCCGCCCAGCCAGATGAACCGCCCCTCGCGGACCGCGTCTGCCACCGGGATCGAATCGTCCATGACGACGCGGGACCAGGGCAGCGCGAACTCGCGGGCCAGGCCGAGAGTCATCGCCAGATGCAGGACGCGCCGGGTGGGGTCGGGCAGGTAGAGCATGCCGATGGATGCCCCTGCGGCCGCGCAGACCCGGATCAGGGCCTCGCCGAGTGCCCGCTGATCGGGACCCTGGATGTTCTCGGCGGGCTCGGCTGGTCCGGCGGGCTCGGCTGGTCCGGCGGGCTCGGCGGGTCCGGCGGGCTCGGGCGGCTCGCCTCCCTGGTCATGCCCTGGAAGATTTCCCACACGCCCATGGTCCCCCCACACCCCGCCTGCGCCTCGGCACCGGCCCGCCCCGGCGAGCCCCCGCGTCGGCCGCGGCACGGCGATCAGGCCGGATCGAGCGCTCCCTCGTAGATGTGTGCCCGTAGATGTGTGCCGGGCGGGTGGACGCCAAGGCCGGCCCGGGGTGGCCCGGCTCGCTTCCCGCGAGCAGCGGGACGCTCCTGTGGCGGGAGGGGAAGTCGTCGACCGGGTCGGCGTCCTGCCGTGCCCTGATGGTCATGTGCTTCCTGATGTTCGAGACGGCTCGGTCCTGCCGCCGCGGGCCTTTGACCGACGGGCGCGGAGGTCGGGAAGGGCCGGCCTCGCCGCGAGAGGCCCGGCTGCGACTCCTCCTCCGGAGGACACCACGTAGGGCCGATCCGGTCCCGGCGCCGCAGCGATCGACGACGGCCTAGAGTGGACAGGTGCCGGTTGCCGTCCACCCGAGCGGCCCCGTCGCGGCGGGTGAGCGGCCGGGCTCAAGATCTCGGAGTGCGCCCATGAGCAAGCCCCCGCCCGCCGGGGCCCACCGTTCTCCCCCAGCGCCTTCTGCCGACGACACCGGTGCGCTGTTCGGGCTGGAGGAGCTGCGAGCGGGGAGCGACCGTGGCGGCCCGGCGCGATCCCGGCCGCTCGTCGGGCCCTCGTTCCGTGACTCTCCCACCGCTCGACGGCTGCTCTCCGTACGGGAGATCCACGCCGAGCCGGCCGCTGCCGGATCGCCCCGGGGGCGGCAGATCCTCGCGCGCTTTCCGGATGCGCGGATCATCGAAGTGGACTCGCACTGGCGGATCCCGCATCTGCACGGCAACGAGGGCAACCTCGAACGCTGGGTCCGCGTCAAGAGCGGCGTCCTGGTCCTGGGCGAGAAGAAGACCCTGGCCACGCGACCGAACGGCAGGTCGGCCGACTGGATCGCTCCCGGGGCGGCCAACGGTTGCGCCATGGCCTGCGCCTACTGCTACGTACCTCGCCGCAAGGGCTACGCCAACCCGATCACCGTCTTCACCAACATCGAGCAGATCATCGCCCACCTCGACCGCCACATCGCCCGACAGGGTCCGAAACGGGCACCGAACCAATGTGATCCGAGCGCGTGGGTCTACGACATCGGCGAGAACAACGACTGCTCGGTCGACGCCCTCATCAGCGAGAACACCGCCGACCTCGTGCACGCCTTCTCCCGCCGGCCCTCCGCCAAGGCTTCCTTCGCCACGAAATTCGTCAACCCGGACCTGCTGCTGCTCGACCCGCGCGGCCGTACCCGGGTGCGCTTCTCGGTGATGCCGCCGCAGGACTCCCGGCTGCTGGACATCCGCACCAGCCCTGTCGAACAGCGCATCGAGGCCGCCTCGGACTTTCTGGAAGCGGGATACGAGGTGCACTTCAACCTCTCCCCCGTGGTCATCCGGCCGGGCTGGGAGCAGGATTGGACACAATTGCTGCGGCACATGGACGACGTCCTGCCCCGTGCCGTGAAGGAGCAGGCGGCGGCCGAGGTCATCCTGCTGACCCACAACAGGGATCTGCACGAGCTGAACCTGGCCTGGCACCCACGGGCCGAGGACATGCTGTGGCGTCCCGATCTCCAGCAGGCCAAACGCTCCGAGAACGGCAGCTGGAACGTCCGCTACCGCAACCGCGACAAGGCCGAAGCGGTCGACACCATCCGCCGTCTGGTGACATCGCACGCTCCCTGGCTGCGCATCCGGTACGCCTTCTGACCCACGAGCATCCTCGCGGCGGCCGAGCCCGGTGGGCCGGGCGCCGGTGGGCCGGGCGCCGGTGGGCCGGGCGCCGGTGGGCCGGGCGCCGGTGGGCCGGGCGCCGGTGGGCCGGGCGCCGGTGGCGATCGTCCGGCGTCGAATGCCGCGGGTGTCACAGCAGGCGGTGATCGGCAAGCGTGCGTGCGCGAACGCGCCCGTCGACGCCGGATGGCACAGGCGTGCCGCTCCCGCGCCGTCAAGGGGCCGGGTTGCTGCCGAGGTACCGCTGCAGCCAGTCCGCGGCGGCCCGACGGTAGAGCCTCCTGTTGTCGGCCCGCAGGAAGTCGTGCCCCTCGTTGCGCAGCGTCAGCTGCCGTGCCGGTACCCCCCGGCCGCGTGCCGCGCGGATGAACTGTTCCGACTCCGTCGGCGGCACGTTGGTGTCGTGTTCGCCGTGGACGGCCAGTACGGGCGCGCGCAGTTGATCGATGCGGCTCATCGGGGAAAGGGCGCGCAGCAGGTCCCGGTCGTGTTCGGGGTGGCCGTACTTGGCGGTGGCCGACCGGGCGATCCACGGTTCGGTGCCGGCGAAGAAGGTGGCGAAGTCCGACATCCCGCAGACCGCGACACCGGCGCGGAAGAGATCCGGATGCCGGACGAGGGAAGCCATGGTGAGGTAGCCGCCGTACGAGCGGCCCATCACTCCCAGCCGTACGGGGTCTGCGTAGCCGAGCGCGACCACGTACGCGGCGCAGTCGGCCACGTCGTCGATCGCCGCGAACCGGCCGGCGCCCAGGTCGGCGTCCACGAAGGACCGACCCCAGCCGGAGGAGCCGCGGACATCCGGGGCGAACACGTCCAGGCCCCTGCCCAGGAGCTCGTGGTAGAGCGGGCTGAACACGGGCCGCTCCTGTTCCTCGGGGCCTCCGTGAAGGTGGATGACGCAAGGTGCGGGCCGGCCGGGATCGCGGTCGGGCGCCCGGTAGTACCAGCCTCCCAGCGTCAGCCCGTCCCGCGCTCGGCAGCGCAGGGGCACCGGGCGGACAGGAGGTCGCCCGGGCGGCGCGGCGTCCTCGTCGCGGGCCGACCAGCCGGCCCGCGCCGACACGAAACCCTGGTCCAGTTCCCAGATGCCGGGCCTGCGCCGGGACCCGGCGAGCGCGGCGAACAGGCCACCGCGCTCCAACGGCGCCATGCGGGTCACCACCTCGTGCGGCAGCACCGGCCGGTGCCGTGGTTCCGCGGCGGCGTCCGCGTCGCCGCGGGGGAGACCCATGCTCTCCAGCTCGGTCGCGCCGTGCACGTTCCAGGCCAGGAGCGCCCACCGGCCGTGGTCGGGCACGCTCAGCAGGTCGAGGTCGGTCTTGTCGCGTTCGACCGCTACGGAGACACCCCTGCCGGCGCCCTGCTCGTCCAGCCGGACCCGCAGGAGGGCCGCGAACTCGCGGTCCGTGTCGCTGCGCAGCCATACCGTCCGCGCGTCGGCGGAGAACCGCCCGATCCAGGGGTCCCCGTCGGCGACGTGCAGGGAGAAGGTGGCGCGGCCGGAAGCGGTGTCGAGCACGAGGGCCTCGCGCCGGCCGCGGGGACCTCGGCGAACAAGTGCGAAGTGGCCGTCCGGGCTCGTGTCGCACACCCGCAGCGACGCCGCGTCCTCCTCGCCGTAGAGGAGTACGGGCGCGTTCACGCCCTCCGGGTCGAGCAAGTAGGCGGCCAGCCCGCCGCCGCGGACCTGGACGAGGTCCGGAAGCGGCCCGTGCGCCGCGTGCGCTGCGTGCGCCGACGGTACCCGGTCGTGTCGGGGGAAGCCCCGGTGCGCCGCAGTGCCCGGGAGGAGGGTCGCCGTGCCGCCGTGTTCGGACCGGTCCGCGCCGGGGCCCCGTACGCCGGCCGTCGGCGCACCGTCGAGGTCCGATGGCAGGTGTCCCGCCCCGGTGTGCACCGCGCCCGACACGGACGGCTGGGCGACCGTGACGGCCAAGGCCGTCCCGTCACGGGTCCAGCACCCGAGGTGTGCGGAGCTTCCGGGCTCGGCTCCGGCGAGCACCTGCCGTCCGGTTCCGTCCGGGCGCACCACCAGGACACGGGTGTGCTCGCCGCCGCCCGGCGCCGAGGTGTAGGCGATCCAGCGCCCGTCGGGAGACCAGGAGACCTCGGTCACCGGATCGGGATCGCTGTCCAGGACGTGGGCCTCGGTCCCCCGGGCGGGGCCGCTCCACAACTGGGGGACGCCGGCTCGGTCACAGATGAAGGCCACGTGCTCACCGGTGGGGTCGGCCGAGGGATACCAGCATCCGTGGGTGGTCAGCAGAGTGGGCGGGTCTGCGCTGAGATGGTCGGGCATCCGCACCGGTACGGGCGCCGGTACGGGCGGTGGCGCGGGCGCGGGTTCGGGCGGCGGCGCGGCATCGGCGCCTCCGGTTCCGGGGGCCGCCCGGATCCCGTGCGCCGTGCCGGGCGCGTGATGCGTGAGGTTCGTCCGCTCCAGGGGCATGGCCACCTCTCCCAGGCTTCCGCTTCCTGAGTGTTCCCACCACTCGGTCCCGTCGTTTCACCCGATGCCGTGCGCCTGGAGCCAGATCTCCAGCGTCGCCACCTGCCACAGAGTGTTGGCCCCGCGTCTGGCGCGGTGGCGGTTGGGCGCCGCGAGCATCTCGTCCACGAGGCGCTCGTCGAAGATCCCACGCCGGCGCGCCTCGGGAGCCGTGAGGGCGTGCCGCACCCGGGCCAGCACGGGTCGGGCCATGTTGCGCACCGCCGGGACGGGGAAGTAGCCCTTGGGACGGTCGACGACCTCGCGGGGCAGTACCGCGCGCCCGACGTCCTTGAGCACGGCCTTGCCGCCCTGCGCCAGCTTCAACCCCGGTGGACATGCCGCTGCCAGCTCCACGAGGTCCTGGTCCAGGAACGGCACCCTGGCCTCCAGTCCCCACGCCATCGTCATGTTGTCCACGCGCTTGACCGGGTCGTCGGGCATCAGCGCGTGGACGTCCATGCGCAGGGCGGCGTCGAGGGCGGTATCGGCTCCCGGGGTGGCCATGTGACGTCGTACGAAGTCGGTGGACGTGTCGTGGCCGACGGCGAGGTCCGGGTGGATCATGGCGCTGAGGTCGCCGTGGGACCGGTCGAAGTAGGCACGGGCGTAGGCGTCGTCGGCTGTGGCCCGGGTGGCGCGGGCGATCTGCGGATACCAGTGGTATCCGGCGAAGACCTCGTCCGCGCCTTGACCGCACAGGACGACCTTGACCTGCTTCGAGACCTGTTCGGAGAGCATGTGGAACGCCACGGCGTCGTGACTGACCATGGGCTCGCTCATGGCGCCGATCGCGGCCTCCAGGGCTGCGGGTAGCCGGTCGGAGGGAATCAGGAACTGGTGGTGGTCGGTCGAGAACCGGCGAGCGACGAGGTCCGAATAGAAGAACTCGTCGCCTTCCTCACCGTTCTCCTCCTCGAAGCCCATGGCGAAGGTCGGTACGTCCTCGTGTCCCTCCTCCGCGAGCATGGCCACCATCAGGCTGGAGTCCAGTCCGCCGGACAGGAGCACCCCCACGGGAACGTCGGCGACCGTACGCCTGCGCACTGCCGTACGCAGCGCTTCGTGCACGGCTTCGCGCCAGAGCACCGGATCGTCCCCGAGTTCGGACCGCCTGGTGTAGGAGGGCTGCCAGTAGCAGTGGTCGTGGCTGGTGCCGTCGGAGTCGACGACGCGGACGGTGGCCGGCGGCACCTTCCGTACGCCCGCCAGTACCGTGCGGGGTGCGACCACCGTGCCGTGCCAGCTCAGGTACTGGTGAAGGGCCACCGGGTCGATGGACGTGTCCACTCCCCCGCCCGCCAGCAGGGCGGGCAGCGAGGAGGCGAAGCGTAGGCGGTCGGCGTCCTCGGTGACGTAGAGCGGCTTGATTCCCAGCCGGTCACGGCCCAGGACGACACGGCCCGTGTGGTGCTCGGCGACGGCGAAGGCGAACATGCCCACGAAGAATTCGACGCATTCCGGTCCCCATTCCGCGTACGCCTTGACGACGACCTCGGTGTCGGAGTCGGAGAAGAAGCGGTACCCGAGCCTCTCGAGCCGGGCGCGCAGCTCGCGGTGGTTGTACAGGCAGCCGTTGAAGACCACTGTGAGGCCGAGCTTCGTGTCGACCATGGGCTGGGCGCCGCGCTGCGACAGGTCGATGATCTGCAAGCGCCGATGGCCCAAGGCGACCGCCGCCTGCGACCAGATCCCTCTGCCGTCGGGCCCCCGCGACTCCATTGCGTCGGTCATTCGTTCGATCGAAGCGAGGTCGGGGCGCCTTCCGTCGAACCGCACCTCTCCACTCAGGCCGCACATGAGGCACCTCCCCACGCTTCGGCGCCTCGGGACGCCCGGGAGAACCCACTCCGGTCGGCGGGCCAGGTCGCATACACCATGCTTCTGCACTCCTGTGCCGGCTCGGCCGGCACGTGCGAACCGGCTCGAACGGGCGATCGACATGTCCCGCACCTGCCCGCACCTGGGTCTTTCAAGCCGGCGTCCGCTCACTCGGCGTGGGAGCGGCGCCCCTCACCGTGTGCCGCCGCCGGTGCCGCGCGCACCGTGGGGTGCCCTCGTCGGCGCCGAGTGCCGCTCTCCGCTACCACACCGATCACCGCCGCTTCCGGGCCGCTTCCTTGTCCTGGGACTGGAGTTCCAGCCGGCGGCCGATGTCCTGCGCACGGCTGTCGCCCCCAGCTTCGCCGAGATCGGCCGGTCGGCGGCCGTGGCCGCCATCCGCACCGTCCTCGACTTCTTCCTCACTCGCGAGATCGCGCAGGAGCGCGCCGAGATCGAACGCGACGAGAACCAGCCCCTGCGGCAGACCACGGCCCCCTGACGGCCCGGACCCGCCAGACATCGTCCGGCCGCGTCTCAAAGCCTCCGGCAGGGCACCTCGCGCAGGTGGTGGTCCCGCAGCAGCACCGGCCCGCGCGGACCGGCCTGGAGCGAGTGGCCCGTGTCGTGGAGCCACGTGCCCGGCACGGTGGTGGGGGTGGGCGCCGCTCCGGGCCGTCCGGGCCTGCTCGTCGTCGGTCCGACGAAGTCGGCGTCGACGAGCACAGCGCGCACCGCGCCCCGGAACTCCAGGTCTGATCTTCTTCCACGATCCGCACGGTGGGGGCCGTTGTCATCCAGGTCTGGAGAAACCGGAATCTCGCGTCCTATAATTCGGGACATGGAATCGGTCGAGTCACGGACCAGCTGGACCTTCGTCACCAACCACGCCCGGATCCTCGCGATGCTCCTGCGAGACCCGGAGGTGCGGATGCGTGACATGGCGGCGGCCTGCCAGATCACCGAACGCGCCGTCCGTTCCGTGATCACCGATCTGGAGAGCGCCGGCTATCTCACCCGCGCCCGCCACGGCCGCCGCAACCACTACCAAGTCACCGACGGCACCCTCTTCCGCCACCCCGCCGAGGGACCGCACGAGATCGGCCACCTGATCAGGCTCCTCGCCGATCTCGAGCCCTCGCGACCGATGGCTGGGCAGCCCGTCCCGGAAACCGTCCCACGACCCTGACCCCACGACTCGCCGACGCCCTGCGGTCGGCCCTCACGAGTCGTTCCGATCGCTGAAGGGAGCGAGGCCATGACCCACTCCGACCGCGAACGCGACCCACGCGAAGCCGTATCCGCGGTCGTCGTCGCCGTCCGCCCCGGACCACGACGAACGCGGGCCCAGGTCAGCGGCGAGATCGACGCGGACAACCACAACGATGTGCGGGCCGCTCTCGACGAGGCCCTCGATGCCAGTACGACCGGGCTCGACCTCGACCTGTCGGCTCTGCTCTTCTGCGACAGCGCCGGCCTTCACCTGCTCCTCGACCTCCACCGCACCGCCACCGACACGGGCAAGACCCTCGTCCTCCACGGGCCCCGCCGACAGCTCACCCGGCTGCTCGCCCTGACCGGTACGACCGCCCTCTTCACCATCCACAACCCGCCCACCCACCCGGCGGAACACCCAGGCGGCCACCGCTCCGTCACCGGCAGCGACCCAGCAGGGCCCGCTTTCCATCCGCCCCACACCATCGACCCCGCCATCGCCTATGACGACGAACCTTGACGGTGAGGTGAGGTGGCGAGAGGGATGGGGCGAGGTCGGGGTGTGTCCTTCTCCACCGAGCGGCGTGGCTGAGGTCAGGTGGCCGAGGGCGGCCAGGGCCTGGAGCGTGTCGACGGAGAGTTCGGCCCGGGGGTCTTGGGGTGGGACAGCGAGACACCCATCTTGACTTCTGGGCCGTCCGGTAACGCCTCCACCTATTCCATGGTGGCTTTGTCCACGAGAAGGGGTTCTGGCACACTTTCCGTGGAGCGTGCACTCTGAGTGACGATCGTCGGGCGAGCGGGTCTGCGGGAAGATGCCCGGAATTGATCCGTACGGGGTGTGGTGTGGCTGACAGTTCGGCCCGTGGAAGAAGTGGTGCTCCGGCTGGAGAAGTTGCTGTTCCCGTCGATATCCGACGTGGTGGTGCTGTCCGTGGCCGTGAACGACGAGGCGGTTCACATCGAGGCCCGAAGCACGGTGGCTGGGGCCATCTGTCCCGAGTGTGGGGCCTGGTCAAGGCGGATTCACAGCTCCTACCTGCGGTTTCCCGCTGATGTGCCCAGCGGAGGCAGGCGGGTCGCTCTCTGTTTACGGGTCCGCCGGTTCCTCTGCCCAGTAATCTCGTGCGGGCGGCGGACCTTCGCCGAACAACTGGCGGGTTTGACTCGTCGGTACGGCCGGCGGACTGAGCGCCTGCGGTCGACGCTGGCCGCGGTGGGCCTCGCGCTCGCAGGCAGGGCCAGTGCTCGCATGGCGAGAGTCTTCGGCGTGTCTGTCAGCCGGAGTACGGTGCTCAGGCTGGTCGAAGCGTTGCCCGACCCCGAAGTTCCAGCCCCGCGGGTAGTTGGCGTCGATGAGTACGCGACCCGCAAAGGCCGCCACTACGAGACCGTCCTGGTCGACGTCGAAAGCCGGCGTCCAGTGGACCTGCTGCCCGACCGGGAGGCGTCCAGCCTGGCCGCTTGGCTCGCGAAACGGCCCGGGGTGGAGGTGGTCTGCCGTGGTCGGGCTCCATTCTTCGCCGAAGGTGCCACGGCCAGGGCGCCGCAGGCGGTGCAGGTCGCGGACAGGTGGCATCTTTGGCACAACCTGAGCGAGGCTGCAGAGCGGTGCGTCGCGGACCACCGCGGTTGCCTGCAAGTCCTGGCGCCAGACCCTACCCAGCCTGCCCCCGGTCCGGAGACGTTCGAAGACCCCTCCGGCTCGCCCTGGCCGAGGGGACACCGCTTCGCTGACCGCCCCCGCATGAACCACGCAACCGTCCACGAACTGCTGGCCGCCGGGCTCAGCCGGAGGGCGATCGGCCGCCAACTCCGGATGACCTCCCGCACCGTCAAGCTCTTGGCCGACGCAGCCACCCCCGAGGAACTGTTCCACGGGCAGTGGCAGGGCCGGCCATCCAAACTCGACGCCTTCAAGCCCTACCTGGATGACCGCTGGAACCAGGGCTGCACGAACGCCTGGAGCGTGTGGGAGGAAATCGTGCCGCTCGGCTATCAGGGCAGCTACCAGCGGGTTCGCGCCTATTTCCGGGAGAAGCGACTCTCGCCAGGCCCCGTCACAGCTCGGCCACCGTCACCCCGGGTCGTCACCGGATGGATCCTCCGCCGGCCGGAGACCCTCAACGAGACGGAGCACATACGGCTCAAGGCCGTGCTGGTCCACTGCCCTGAACTGGACGCCCTCACCGGCCACGTCCGCTCCTTCGGGCAGATGCTCACCGAGCGCCAGGGCGAACGGCTGCCGCAGTGGCTCGATGCCGTCCGGCAAGACGACCTCCCCGGCCTCCACACCCTCGCCGCAGGCATCGACCGTGACCGCGATGCAGTCATCGCCGGCCTCACCTTGCCTTGGAGCTCAGGCGTCGTCGAAGGCCACGTCAACCGGATCAAGATGCTCAAGCGCCAGATGTTCGGCCGCGCAGGCTTCCAGCTCCTTCGCAAGCGCGTCCTATTAGAGTCATCTCATTTGGCGAGTCTGCGGTAGCAGATGAGGGTGCAGGCGAGGCTGGTGAAGGCGAGGAAGTGCTCGGCCTTGCGTTCGTAGCGGCGGTGTAGTCGTCGGCAGCCGGCGAGCCAGGACATGGTCCTTTCGATGACCCATCTGTGGCGGCCGAGCCGCGCAGAGGACTCGATGCCTCTGCGGGCGATGCGGTGTTTGATGCCGCGTCCGCGTAACCATCGTCGCAGGTGGGCGTAGTCGTAGCCCTTGTCCGCGTGCAGCTTGCCGGGCTTGCGCCGTCGGCGTCCGCGGTGTGAGCGGATGGGTGGTATGCCGCGGACGAGGGGCTCGAGAGCCTGGCTGTCGTGCAGGTTGGCGCCCGAGATTGCGACGGACAGGGGCAGACCGGTCCGCTCGGTGATCAAGTGGATCTTCGACCCGAACTTGCCCCGGTCGACAGGATTCGGACCTGTCAGGTCCCCCTTTTCAAGGCCCTCATGTTCACCGAGTCGATCGCGCAGCGGGACCAGTCGAGCTCGCCGCGGGCGCCGAGTTCGTCGAGGACCAGGCGGTGGAGCTTGGCCCACACCCGGGCCTTGCTCCATTCGGAGAACCGCCGATGGGCCGTCGCCCCCGAGGGGCCGAACGATGCCGTGGGCAGCTGCTGCCAGGTACAGCCCGACATCGCCACGAAGACGATCGCGGCCAGTACTTCACGGTCACCGTGCCGACGCCGTCCACCGCCTTGGGGCCGCGACGGCGCCTCCGGCACCACCCGTTGGAACAGCTCCCACAGCTCGTCCGGCACCAGCCGTTCAACGATCCCCACCATGACCGACAGCCTACCCGCAAAGCCAAATGAGATGACGTCTTAGCGTGACTGGACGTCGCTGTACCGCAGACACCGCGGCCAGCAGCGGTCAAGGCTCACTGAGTGTCGGCGCACATCGTCAAGTGACGCAGCGTCGTGTATGCGAGGTATCCGCGCCATGTGTCCACCGTCGGAACCTGGCGGGCGAACTGCTCGTAGGAAGTGTTCCCGTCCAGCACTCCCGTCAGCACTTCACCATTCTCGCCTCCGGCCCGCTGTGCGGCGCGGGCACAGGCCATCAGGGCGGCGCCGACCGCTGGGTGGGACGGGCCGTGGGAGTCGGCAGGCCAGTCGATGGGCCGCACCACCTCCGGTCCCAGCCAGGTGGCCAGGACGTCCGCCACAGTGCTCCACAGTTTGAACGGGCACAGTAGGTGCGGGGTCTGGGCTATTCCATCCGGTCTGGCACCGTTCAGTCCCAGGAGGTCAATGAGAGGGCGGTCGAAGAGGGCCCGGGCGTCCCGGTCGAGGTTGTCGGTGCTGTTGGTTGCGTGAACCAGGTTGAAGACGGGGTTCAGGGCCCCGAAATCTCCGCGTAGAGTGCCCGGTCGGGCCCCGTGGGGAAGGGCATCCCCTATGAAACGGCCCGCGAGCTCGGCTGCAGCCGACCCCTCGTCCGAGGACCGGCTGCCCTCCCGCTGCAGGAGCAAGGCGTGCGCCGGTCCCAAACCGTAAAACACCTCGCTCAGCTGCCGATCGATCCGGCCTCCGGCGTGGGTGTCCATGTCGAGGATGAGCTGGTGTTCCGGGCTCAGGATCAGCTCCCGGAACCCGTGCAGCTGGTAGCCCCGGTCGCGTGTCCAGAGGGAGATGAGCCGAGTGAGGTGCTGGGCCACTCCGTCTGGCTTGACTATGAGAAGGGCGAAGCGGTCCGGTTCGAGCAAGGAAGACTCCTGTGCGAGCACGATCTCACGGGCGCTCCGACTGTACCTGGAGCCCAGGCCAAGCCAATTCGTAACTCTGCGTGGCTGTTTCACGGAAATTGAGCCAGACCCGGTTCTCGTGAACAAAGCCAGGTGTCGAAGTCAGCCCCCGACGCCGCAACTTCGCCGGAGGCGGCCCATGCGCGGTGCGCATGGCGGTGGTGCGCAATCGTCGCTGGTCGCGGGGGCATCGGTTCTCTACCGTGGCTCCATGACATCTGTTGCTTTTCTCGGTCTCGGACGCATGGGCGCGCTGATGGCGCGGCGACTGCTGGAGGCGGGTCACGAACTCACCGTCTGGAACCGGACTCCGGGCAAGGCCGACGTGCTCGTGGCGGCCGGCGCCCGTGAGGCGGTCACCCCCGCCGCGGCCGTGGCCGACGCCGACGTGGTCGTCAGCATGTTGTCCGACCCGCACGCCGTGCGCGAGGTGCTCCTCGGCACGGATGGGGCGGCCTCGACGCTGCGCCGGGGCACGCTCATCGTCGACATGTCGACCATCGGTCCGGCCGCCACGGCGCTGCTGCGCTCCGAGCTGCCTGAGGGGACACGACTGTTGGACGCTCCCGTCCAGGGCAGTCTCCCGCAGGCCGAGGCGGGCAAGCTCACCATCTTCCTCGGCGCGTCGGACGAGGACGCGGTAGCCGTCAAGGAGGTCCTGGAGCACCTCGGCACCGTCAGGCACGTCGGCGCCCCGGGCGCCGGAGCCGCGCTGAAGATCGTGGTCAACGGCATGATGGTGTCCGCGTTCGCGGCCATGGGCGAGGCGCTGCGGCTGGCCGACCGGCTCGGGGTCGACACGGACGACGCCCTGGACGCGCTGGCCGTCACGGCCGTGGGCCCCCTGGCCACCCGTGTGAAGCAGCGGCTCGCCGATCCGGAGACACCCACCCTGTTCGGTCTCGGGCTCGCCGAGAAGGACCTGCGCCTGGCACTGGAGGCCGGTGCCGTCACCGACGGGGTCACGGCCGCCGCCCAGCGCGCGTTGGCCGCCGCCGTCGCCGACGGCCTGGCGGAGAGCGACTTCAGCCGCGTGGTGCAGCACATCCGCGGCTGACGACCGGTCGCCTCCCGGGCCCGTACGCGGGAACGGGGCACCCCGGCCTACGCGCTGCCGCGAACCGGTAGCCCGTGAATCGGCGGCCCGGCGTGGGCCGATGCCCCCCGGGCCGATGCCGACGAGCGGGCCTGCCCGGCCGCGCGCAGCTCCGCCAGCAACGCGCGCGCCGCCGGTGCGGAACGCGCCTGCTCCGACAGCACGGCGTACACCTGGCGTACGGGCGGCGCCGGCGCGAGCGGCAGCACGGTCACCCCGTCGGGCACCGCGTCGAGTGCGAGCCCGGGCACGAGGGTGATGCCCAGCCCCGCCGCCACCAGCCGGAGCTTGGCGATCCACTCACTGACCCGCAGGGTGCTGCGCGGGGCGAACCCCGCGCTCTCGCACAGGGCTCTCAGAGCGTCCAGCGCCTCGGGGGTGTCTCCCACGATCCAGTCGCTGTCCGCCAGCTCCGCCCACGCCGCTTGGGGCCGCTCGGCCAGTCGGTGGCAGCTCGGTAGGGCCACCATCAGTGGATCGTCCAGCAACCGGGCCGCGTGGTGGCGGACGACCGGTTCGGGCAGCCGCCGCTTGTGGCTGCTGAGTACGGCGATGTCGATCTCCCCGGACTCCAGCATGGGCAGCAGCCGTTCGCTGGTGCCCTCGCACAGATCCACCGGGATCTTCGGGTACGCCGCACGGAAGCGTGTCAGGGCCTGTGGGATCAGGGTGGCGTTGGCGGTGGGGAAGGCACCCACCCTCAGCGATCCGGTTTCGAAGCGCCGCGCGGCGTTCAGCGCCCGTCCGGCCGCCGCCAGTTCGTCCAGTACGGACCGCGCATGGGGCAGCAGCATCTCGCCGGCGGTGGTGAGCCGCACCCCCCGCGCCCCGCGGACGAAGAGCTTGACACCGCAGAGATCCTCCAGCGTGGTGATCTGGCGGGAGATCGCCGACTGGGTGTACCCACTGTCGGCCGCCGCGGCCGTGAAGGACCCGTGGGCGGTCACGGTGACGAAGGCCTGGAGGGCTGTGGGCGGCAGCACCTCGGGGCGCATCGACTTCGTCCTCATCGTGCCTGCGACGGGTTGCTCTGGTCGGCGGGGGTGGTGAGCGCCTCTGCCAGGTTCCGCCAGGCCTCGGCGGTCAGGTCGGTGTTGGAGGAGTCCTGCAGCCGGGTGGCGAGGGAGGTCATCTCGTCCACCGCTTCGCGGACGGCGCCGGACTGGTGCCTGAGGCGTATCCGAAGCATCTCCAGACGTACGCCGTCGCGGTAGGACAACAGGCTGGGTTCGCCGGCCAGCTCGACGCACAACCGTTCGGCTTCCGGGAAGTCTCCGGTGTGGAAGGCGAGTTGTGCGGCGACGACCCGGTACTCCTGCTCGTGCAGGCGCGTGCCCACGAGGCCGATGGGCACCTTGGCCTCGGCGAGACCGGCGGCCGCCCGGTCGGTCAGGCGCGGGGCCATCTGCAGGTACAGCGAGGCCGCGGCGATCCGCAGCCGGGTCCACAGCAGGATGTCGTCGTGACTGTCGAGATCCCGCATGGCGGTTTCCAGGTGGTCGCGGGCCGCCTCGTGCTCGCCTTGGCGCACCCGGACGCTCGCGGCCGACCACCGGGCCTCGGCGGCGAGCGAGGACGGCAGCTCCGGATGGGCCTCGACCAGCTCGCACAGCTCGTCGACGTGTTCCCGGGCCAGGGTGAGCCGACCGGACTCGGCCTCGGCGGAGACCGCCGCGAGGAGCGCGCGACAGAGATCGCTCGCGGACACTCCGGGTGCACGGCCGAAGGACACGGCCTCCTCCGCCCTGGCGCTGCCCCGCTCGGGAGAGCCGGACAGGCGGTGGAAGCGGGCCAGCTTGACCCGGGAGCGTAGCTGCAGCTCGGGTAGGCCCATCTCGTCGCTCAGCCGGACGAGGCGCTGCAGGGTCTCCTCCTCGGCGGCCGGTTCGGTGCTGGGAGAGGGTGCGGAGGCGAGCATCCACAGCATCTGCCACTGCAGGGCCGTGTCGACCTCCGTGCCGGCTTCGGCGGCGCTGTTGAGCACGTCGAGGATCTTCTCCCCGGCGCCGCCGTCGGCGGCGGAGATGCCCCGGGCGAGCAGCTGTGTCACCGCGGTGGACGACGCGCTGTCGAACGCCGACCGGGGCACGTCGAGCCGCTCGGCCAGGTAGGCCACGGCTTTCGGCGTCGGGGGTCTGGACCCGGACTCCAGCCGTGAGAGGTAGCTGGTGGACATCCCCGGCTCGGCGAGGGCGGCCTGGGACAGGCCGTGGGCGGTTCGGAGTTCGCGGACGCGTTGCCCGAACAGTGGCTGCTCCAGAATTGTGACCACCCTCGCTTACTACTGGTGCGACAAGCTCTCAGCGGAGAACTTGCCTAGCTCGCTGCCAACGTTGCCAAAAAGTCAAAATCCCTGCAACCCCGAGCAAAGCGAGAGCCCGGTGGCACGTGAGCGCCACCGGGCATCGTGGGTCGGTGAGCGTGGCTCGATTACGGCCAGTCGATCTTCGGAACGACGGGCGCCGCGGCCCCCACCGCGACGACACCGTCCTCCACCTTCTCCGAGTGCCCGAAGCCGGCTCCTGTCACGAGCGCGATCAGCAGGAATGCCCCGACCGCGCCCGCTCCGACGTAGTTGCGTGTGACCTTGATCATTTGAACCGCCCCCTTGTGTGTCCCAACCCCCGACCCGACTCGGTTGCCGCCGGTCGGGGTGGCTCAAACCTAGGAATGTTGACTAATTTTGTCAACGGCAAATCGATCATTGACAAATTTGGCAACACCGACCTAGCGTTCACCGCCGAGACGCCGTGATGACGCCTCCTGTTCATCTCTGGACGGCCGAGTGCCGTCTCACACAAGGGAGTTCGCCGCATGGCAGACACCGCGCGCATCGCCGGGCCGGGAGGATCCCCGGAGTCCGTGCAGGCGCTGATTCTCCGCCGGGTCACCGCCCGGCCGGACGCGACAGCCGTCCGCGATGCCGTGACGGGCCGCGAGCTGACCTACGCACGGCTGTGGACCGCGGCGGGCCGCCTCGCCCGGCGGCTGACCGACGCGGGCATCGGCCGCGGCGACCTGGTCGGGATCGACCTGGACCGCGGCGAGGACCTGCTGGTGACTCTGCTCGGCATCGTCCGAGCCGGCGCCGCGTACCTGCCGCTGGACGGCAAGGCACCGGACAGCCGGATCCACGCGATGCTCGCCGCCGCCGAGGTGCGGGTCGTCGTCGCGGTGGACGGGGCACCCACCTCGCGGATACCGGCCGGAGTGCGCCGCGTCGATCCGACCGCCCTCGGCGACGACGCCGGGGACGAGGACGCGACCCTTCTCACCGGCGGCGAGCCGGCGGGCTCCGAGGACCCCGTGTACGTCGCCTACACGTCCGGCTCCACCGGGGTGCCCAAGGGCGTCGTCGTCCCGCAGCGCGCGGTGGTCAGTCTCGCCACCGAGCCCCGCTACTGCGTCATCGGCGCAGGGGACCGGGTGGCCCAGCTCGCCAACCCGGCCTTCGACGCCCTCACCTTCGAGGTGTGGAGCACCCTCGCCGCCGGGGCCACCGTCGTCGTGCTGCCGGCGGTGACCGACATGACCGTGCCCGCCTGGTCGCGGCTGGTGCGCGACGAGGGCATCACGACGATGTTCCTCACCACCTCGCTCTTCCACATGGTGGCGCGCGAACAGCCCGCCGCCCTCCACGGCGTGCGCGACGTCCTGGTCGGCGGGGAGCAGCTGGACCTCGCCGCGACCCGCCGGGTCCTCGCCGACCGGCCGCCCACCCGGCTGGTCAACGTGTACGGCCCCACCGAGACCACCACCTTCGCCACGTGGTTCGTCTGTACGGAGGAATCCCTGGCCGCCCGGGACCGCATTCCGATCGGGCAGCCGCTGCACCAGACAGATCTGCGGATCCTGGACGGGGACGGGAAGCCCGTCGCCCCGGGCGGGACCGGAGAGCTGTACATCGGCGGAGCCCGGGTCGCGGCCGGCTACCTGGGACGACCCGACCTGACCTCCCAGAGGTTCGTCGCCCTGGCCGCGCCCGGGGACCGGAGCGGCGACCTGCACTACCGCACCGGCGACCTCGCCCGTCAGGGCACCGACGGCGCCCTCGAACTGCTCGGTCGCGCCGACCGCCAGGTGAAACTGCGCGGGTTCCGGATCGAGCTCGAGGAGATCGAGCAGGCCGTCACGCGATCCGGCCTGGTCGACGCCGCCTTCGTGGAGAAGACCGGTGCGGCGGGCGCCGAGCGGCTGACCGCGTTCGTCCTGCCCCGACCGGCTCGACCGGGAGAGGCCCCGAGCACGGACGCCGAACTGACCGCCGAGCTGGCCCGCCGGCTGGCCGACGAGGTCCCCTCCTACATGGTGCCGACCGCCTGGCGGGTGCTGGACTCCGTCCCGCTCGGCGCCACCGGCAAGACCGACCGCGCCCTCCTCCTCGCGACCCTCGACGAGAGCGCCCCTCGGCCGGAGCGGGACACGCGGGCGCGGGACGCGGAGGAGGCGACGCCGACGGATCCGGTGACGGCGGTCGTGCTCTCCGTCCTCGCCGACCTCCTCCCCGACATCACACCCGTCCCGGACGACGACTTCCTGGCCCTGGGCGGAAACTCCATCCTCGCCATCCAGGCCGCCTCCCGGCTGTCCAAGGAGCTCGACCTCGACGTGGAACCGGCCGACGTGCTGCTGGCCACCACCCTCGCCGACCTCGCCGCCCAACTGGCGGACCGGCACCCCGACCCCGCCGCGAAGGGACGTTGATGGACCCCCGACACGACCCGCGGCCGCTCCCCGAGGCGGCCCGCACCGCACCGCTGTCCACGGCGCAGGAACGGCTGTGGTTCATCGACGCGGCAGCCCCCGGTTCGGCGGCCTACAACGTTCCGCTCCTCCTGCGCTGGCGCGGGGCGGTGGACGTGGCCGCGCTCACCAAGGCGCTCACCGCCGTCACCGTCCGGCACGAGGTGCTCCGTACCGTCTACGCGCTCCGTGACGGGCAGCCCGTACAGATCGTCGTCGAGGCGCACCCCGTTCCCGTCGACACCGTCGCGTGCGCGGCCCACCCGACACCCGAGGCGATCGACAGGGAAGCCCGCCGCCCCTTCGACCTGGCCGCCCGGCCCCCGCTGCGCTGCACCGTCTGGCAGGGCGCACCCGAAGGGGACCTCGTCCTCCTGAACATCCACCACATCGCGGTGGACGGCTGGTCCCTGCTGCCCCTCTTCACCGACCTGGCCGAGGCCTACGGGGCGGCCGTCGACGGCGCCGCCCCGCACCTGCCCGACCTGCCGCTCCAGTACACCGACTACGCCGCACTGGAGAAGGAGGCCTGCGCCTCCCCCGCGATCCTGCGCAAACTCGCCGAGCGGGCCGACCAGCTTCTGTCCTGCCCCGGACACCTCGTCCTCGGTGAACGCAAGGCCCATTCCCTCGTCCCCGAGGGTGCGCGGCGCGGAGCCCAGCACACCTTCCGCCTCGACCCGAACCTGTGGACGGATGTCGCCGACCTGGCCGCGCGGCTGCGCGCCACCCCGTACACCGTCCTGCTCGCCGCCTTCCAGACCGTGGTGCAGCGGTGGTCGGCGCGGGAGCGCTTCATCCTCGGCACCGTGGCCGCGGACCGCCAACTCCCCGATCTGGAGAAGCTGGTCGGCTTCTTCGTCAATACGGTCCCGCTGATCTGCCACCCGGAGCCGGACCAGAGCTTCGAGGAGCTCTGCCTCCAGGTCCGCGCCGAGGCCTACCGCGCCCTGACCCTCAGCCGCCTTCCGTACGACCGGCTCAGCGCGGCCGCGGCACCCGGGCGCGCCGAGGCGGGCCTCGGCCCGCTCGTGGAGATCGGATTCGGACTGCAGAACATGCCCGCACCGCCCACGGACGGGAGCGTGGCATGGGAGGTCCCCGAACTGCTGCCGACCGGCAGCGCCAAGTTCGGTCTGCTCCTCCTGGTGGAGGAGGGGCCGGACGGCGTCCGCGGCACGGTGGAGTACGACCTCGACCTCTACGGTCCCGAGCTCGCCGAGTCGGTGGCCGAACAGTTCCAGGCCCTGCTCGCCGCCGCCCTCGCGGACCCCACGTGCGCACTGCGCCGCCTGCCCCTCACCCGGCGCCCACCCGGCGCCGCCCACCCCGGGATCGTCCAAGGAGAGCGCCGCGACCTCGTGGCCGAACGCTTGGCCCTCCTCGCCACCGGACACGGAGGTAACCGGTCATGACGCCCTCGCAGAAGACCGCCGCGTTCACCGTGGTCCACGTACTGGACCGCGTCATCGAGGCCTGCGACCCCGACGCCGTGGCCGTCGGCTGCGCCGGCGAGCACATGACCTGGCGGGACCTGGACGAGGCCGCCTGGCGGGTGGCCCGGGCGCTGCGTGCCCGTGGCATCGGATCCGGCGACCACGTACCCGTACTCGCCCACCGCGGCGGCGCCATGGTCGCGGGCTGGCTCGGTGTACTGCGCTCCGGGGCCGCCTACGTCCCCCTCTCGCTGGACACGCCCCGGCAGCGCCTGGCGCACGTCGTCTCCGAGGTCACGGCCCGGGTGGCCCTGGTCGACGAGGCCGGCCGCGCCCTGCTGCGGGCCGGGGCCGCCGACACCGAACTGCTCGACCTCGCCGACCCCGGCGCGGGAGCGGACCACGGCACCGGCCGGGACCTCGCCCCGCTGCGCCCCGAGGACCCGGCCGTGGTGATCTACACCTCCGGTACGACCGGCCGGCCCAAGGGCGTGGTCATCGCGCACCGCGGCCTCCTCAACAACACCCTGTGGTGGGCCTCCGACACCGGCCTCACCCCCGCCGACCGGGTGCTGTGCACCTGGGGCTCGGCGTTCGACGGCGCCACCTTCGACACGTTCCGCACCCTCGTGGCCGGCTCCCGGCTGATCTACGCCGACGACGCCGAGCGCCGTGACCCGCGCGCCCTGTGCCGCCTGCTGGCGGGACCGGACGGGGCCACGGTCGTCTCCATGACCCCGAGCCTGCTGCGCGGCGTCCTCGACGCGGCACAGGACGAGGAGGCGCGGCTCGAGGAGGCGCGGGACGACGTGGACCACGGCGGCATGCCCCGGGGCGGCAGTGCGCTGCGCAGCCTCACCACCGCCGGGGAAGTCCTCACACGGCAGCTCGCAACCGAGGCCTGGGAGCGCTGGGGAGCGCCGATCCGCAACCTCTACGGACCCACCGAGAACTCCTGTATCAGCACCTTCGCCGCGTTCCGCCCGGACCACGACGAGGAACCGACCATCGGCCACCCCCTCCCCAACACCCGGGTGTACGTGCTCGGACCCCACCAGGAGGAGATCCCGCCGGGCGTCCCCGGCGAGATCTACATCGCGGGTGAGGCCGTCGCACTCGGCTACCTCGGACAGCCGGATCGGACCCGGGATGCCTTCCTGCCCGACCCGTACACCGACGAGCCCGACGCCCGCATGTACCGCACCGGCGACCGCGGCGTCCTGCGCCCGGACGGCCGGCTGGACTGCCTCGGCCGCGCCGACGACCAGGTCAAGATCCTCGGGAACCGGATCGAACCCCAGGAGATCCGCAAGCTGATCGAGGAGCACCCGGCGGTGGCCGCCGCGGCCGTCCGGGCCGTCGGCACCCCGCCCCGGCTCGTCGCCTACGTGGTCCTGGACCGGGACGGAGCCCACGAGGACGCCCCGCCGACCCGTGACGCCATCCTGAAGCCGCTGCTGAACTGGGTGGCCTCCGCGGTCCTGCCCTCGCAGGTCTACGCCGTCCGGCGACTGCCGCTGACGGCCAACGACAAGCTGGACTTCGAGGCCCTGTCCCGGATGCACGACCGGCCGCTGCCCCACGCGTCCGCGGGACCGGCCGAGCTGACCGGCCCGCAGCGCGAGGCCGCCCGCCTCATCGCCCGGGCCCTCACCGACGCCCGCCCCGACCCGGACTCCCCCGCGCCCGACGCCGCGCACCTCGGCCCCGACGCGGACTTCTTCACCCTCGGCGGGCACTCGCTGCTCGCCGTACGGGTCCTCGCCGCGGCCGAACGCCTCGGCGGACGGCCGCTGTCCCTGCGGGAGTTCCTCGCCGATCCGACCGTGACCGGACTCGGCCGCATGCTCCAGGACGCGTCCACCCGTCCCCCGGTCGAGGAGGACACCGCGACCGGCGCCGACGCGGGAGACGCCGATCCGGACACGAACCGCCACCGCGCCACCCCCGCCCAACTGCGCCTGTGGTTCGTCGACCGCATCGCCGCGCTGCGCACCGCGTACACGATCCCCTGCCTGCTGGAGGTGCACGGCCCGCTCGACACCGCGGCGCTGACCGCGGCCGTGGAATCCGTGCTCGGCCGACACCCCGGACTGCGTTCCCGCTTCGAGCTGGACGCCCGCGCCCGCACCCTCTTCTACCGGACGGACGGCCCCGCGCCGCCCGTGGTGACCGTGGACGCGAGCGCCTGGGACACCGAGAAGCTCGACGCCTACCTCGGCGAGCGCTCGTGGGCGCCGTTCGACCTCGCCGTCGACGCCCCCGCCCGGGCGGAGATCGTGCTCCGCGAGGACCGGACACTGCTCCTGCTCACCACGCACCACTCGGTGTCCGACGGGCGCTCCGTTCAGATCCTCCTGGACCAGATCGGCGAGACGTACCGGGCCGGCCGGGAACACCGGGAGCCCCGGCTCGCACCCGCCGTCCACCCCGCCCGGACCGCCACCGCCCCCTCGGGCGGCGAGGAGCGGGCCGCCGACTACCTGGCGGCCCTGCGCGGCGCCCCCACCGACATCGCGCTCCCGCACGACCGGGAACGCCCCCCGGTCCAGTCGACCGAAGGCCGGGTGCGCGCACTCGACCTGGATCCGGACGACGCGGCGCGGCTCCGCACCCTCACCACGGAACTCGGGTGCAGCGCCTTCATGACCGCCGCCACCCTCCTCGCCGTCGTCCTCGCACGGCGCGGCGGCGACCGGGACCAGCTGATCGCCTTCCCCTGGGCGGGACGCGAGGAGACGGCCGAAGCGGACGCGGTCGGCATGTTCGTCAACACACTCGTCCTACGCGCCGATCTGACGGGCCGACCCACCTGGCGCGAGGCACTCGACCGGATCCGCCGGGCCGCCGTCCTCGCCTACCGCCACGCGGACGTCCCCTTCGACACCCTCGCCGCCGCGCTCCACCCCGGGCGGGGACTCGACCGCCCGCCGCTCACCCCGGTCTACCTCACCGTCGAGGACGAACCGATGCGGCCGCCCCACCTGGGCGAGGGAACGGACGTCCACTACCTCCCGCCCAGCCCGCTGCGGGTCAAGTACGAACTGGAGCTGACCGCCTCGGGCGGGGCGGACGGCACGGGCTGGCGACTGGCCTACTCCGAAGCCGTCTTCGACGACACGACCGCACAAGGGCTGCTCCACGAGCTGGCCGCGGCAGCCGCCGCACTGATCACCGACCCCGACGCCGAGGTGTTCGCCTCGCTCGGACCGGACCGGACGCACAGAAAGCAGGAAGACCAGTGACCTTGTCAGAGGAGACCGCCCTGGCCGGCACCGGGGAGCTGGAATCCCGGATCGCCGGGATCTGGAGCACGCTGCTCGAAGACCCCGACGTGTCGCCCGACGTCAGCTTCTTCGAGGCCGGCGGTGACTCCATCCTGCTGATCGTGCTCCTCGAAGAACTGCGCGAGCTCGGCGGCCGGGAGATCGACGCGACCGACCTCTTCACCCACAGCACCATCCGCGCCCAGGCCGACTTCCTGTCCGGCCACACGGCCGACGCCGTACCCGCTCCCGTACCCGCGGGCCGCGACCGCAGCCTGCTGCGCGACCGTTCCGCCCGCGTATCCCCCACCGGTGCAAAGGACCACGCATGAGTTCCGATTTCGACATAGCCGTCGTCGGGGTCGGCTGCCGATTCCCCGACGCCCGCACCCCCGAGGAGTTCTGGCGCAACATCGGGGAGGGCAAGGTCTCCACCAGACCGCTCGACCCCGACGCGCTGCGCTCCGCGGGAGTCCCGCAGGAGGTGCTCGACGACCCGGACTACGTGCCGGTCGCGGCCACGCTCCCCGGCGCCCAGGAGTTCGCGGCCGAGTTCTTCGGCTACTCACCCAGCGAGGCCGAGTCGATCGACCCGCCTCAGCGCCTCTTCCTCGAAGCGTGCTGGGAAGCCCTGGAAGCGGCCGGCCACGCGCCCGGCACCCACGGCGAACTGCTCACCGGCGTGTTCGGCGGCACCGCCCAGAGCGTCTACCTCTCGGCCCTGCAGACCGCCCGCGCCCAGCAGCACGGCGTCGCGGCCGCCTCCGACGACATGGAACTGCACCTCGGCGGCCTCGGCGACTTCCTGACGTCCCGCGTCGCCTACAAGCTGGGCCTGCGCGGCCCCTCCGTCGGCGTGCAGACCGCCTGCTCCTCCTCCCTCACCGCCGTCCACTACGCGTCGTTGTCCCTGCTCTCCGGGGACTGCGACATCGCGCTCGCCGGCGGTGCGACCGTCAACGAGCCCGCGTTCGGCTATCAGTACCAGGCGGGCGGCCTGATGTCGCAGGACGGCCAGTGCCGCGCCTTCGACGCCCGGTCCACCGGCACCTCGTTCAGCTCGGGCGTCGGCGTGGTGGTACTGCGCCGGCTGTCCGACGCACTCGCCGACGGAGACCCCGTCCTCGCCGTGATCCGCGGCAGCGCCGTCGGCAACGACGGCTCCGACCGCTCCGGCTTCACCGCCCCGAGCCCGGCCGGGCTGGCGGGCGTGGTGTCCACCGCGCTGCGCACCGCCGGGGTCACCCCCGACCAGATCCGCTACGTCGAGGCGCACGGCTCCGGCACCGCCCTCGGCGACCAGATCGAACTGCGCGGACTCACCGACGGCTTCCGGGCCGCGGCCGCCCCCGGCGCGACCGAGGAGACCGGCTGGGCCGGCCTGGGATCGGTCAAGGTCAACATCGGGCACTGCGGGCCCGCCGCCGGCATCGCCGGCTTCATCAAGGCCGTGAACATCGCCCGCACCGGTGAACTCCCGCCCCACCCGCTCTTCGAGCGCCCCCGCAATCCCGGAGTCCTCGCGGGTAGCCCCTTCACCATCGACTCCGCCCCCGGCAAGGCCGTGGACGAGGACCGGCACGTGCTGGTCAACTCGATGGGCCTGGGCGGAACCAACGCCTCCGTCGTGCTGGCCGCCCCGCCGGCCCCGCAGCGCCCCTCCGCGCCCCACGGCGAGAAGGTCGTGCTCACCCTCTCCGCGCAGACCCGCGGCGAACTCGACGAGCTCTCCCGGCAGCTGGCCGACGCACTCGACGCGGGCGGCCTCGACCCGGCGGACGTCGCCCACACCCTGCGGGTGGGCCGACGCTCCTTCGAAGAGCGCCGCGTGGTCACCGCCGCACCCGGGCAGCTGGCGGCCGCGTTGCGCCTGCCCCGCCCGCCTGCCGTCCGCACCGTCAAGGCCGTCTCACGCCGCCCCGTCCTGGTCCTCCCCGAGGACGGCCAGGCCCCGCAGCCGCTGCTCGACCTGCTCACCGCCGCCCTCGGGCAGCGGGTACAGACCGTACGCGGACCCCTGGGCCCCGTGCCCGCCGGCCGCTACGCCCTCCAGCTCGGCGCCGGCGAGAGCGGCCCGGACCGCCTGACCATCCCGCTCGACGACGCCGAGGGCCCGCTCACCGAGCGCGTCGAGCGCGCCCTGGCCGAAGCCTGGCTCGGCGGTGTCGACATCCACTGGCAGGCCCTGGCCGGCGATCACGGTCGACGCCTCGCCCTACCCACCTACCCGTTCCGCCGCCGCCGCTACTGGGCGCTGGACCGGATCGCCCCGCTCGGCGCGCCGATCGAGGCCACCCCGGCGTGCGCGAGCGCCGTGGCCGCTCCGGCCACCGCCACCGACGGAACCCAGGGCCCGCTCCCCGAGGACCCGGTCGAGGCCGACCTGGTCACGCTGTGGCGCGAGCTGTTCGGCATCGGCACCATCGGCGTCGACGACGAGTTCGGAGCCCTGGGCGGCACGTCCCTGCTGTCCGTGCGCATGGCACTGGAGGTCCAGCAGCGGCACGGCATCCTGGTCAACATGCACCGGGCCGGCGGCAGCCGCGCCACCGTGCGCCGCCTCGCCGAGATCGTCAGCGGCTTCAAGAGCGGCGCCGAGCGGGGCTCGGCCGACTTCGACCCGATCGCCGACGGCGACGGCGAACTGGTCGACACCGACCTGGAACTCTCCCTCGGGGAGGCCTCCGCCACCGAGACCGAGGGCCGGGACACCCTGCTCACCGGCGCCACCGGATTCCTCGGCGTCTTCCTGCTCCACCAGTTCCTGGCCGCCACCACCGGCCTCGTCTACTGCGTCGTCCGCGCGGAGAACGAGGCGCAGGCCTGGCAGCGGCTGCGCGAGAAGTCGGCCGAGTACTCCCTGCCCGCCCCGGACCCGGAGCGCGTACGGATCGTCCTCGGCGACCTCACCGACATCGGGCAGCTCTGCGAGTCCTACGGGGACGGCGAGCTCTCGAAGACGATCGGCCGGGTGGTGCACTGCGCCGCCAAGGTCGTCTTCACCGAGCCCTACCGGGTGCTCCGCACCGACAACGTCATGCCCGTGGTCGAACTGGTGCGCTGGATGAACCGCCACGGCATCAGGGACTTCAGCTTCATCTCCACCGTCGCGGCCACCGGCACCGCCCTCGAAGGCGGCGTGCTGGAGACCCGTGAGCAGCCCCTCGACCCGCAGCAGGGCGGCTACGGTGTCAGCAAGTGGGTCGCCGAACGGCTGCTGGAGCGCGCCGAGCAGGAGACCGGCCTGCGGGTCCGCGTCTTCCGCCCGGGCTTCATCCTCGGCTCCACCGCCACAGGCGCCTGCAACACCAAGGACCTGATCTGGCACATCCTCACCAGCGGTCTCGCGGTGGGCAGTCACCCCACCGACGACCGCGCCCTGCCCATGGCGCCCGTGGACATCGTCTCCCGGGCCGTCGCCGAGCTGTCGGTGACCCCGTCCTCGGCGGGCAACGCGTACCACCTCGTCGACGAGGTCGCCGTCAGCACCCGCGGTCTGTTCGAACTCCTCGGCCACGCCGGCTGGGGCACCCCGGCGGCGGTCCCCGCCGACTGGCAGCGCGCGGTGGCCGACCGGGCCCTGCACGAGCAGGACGAGATCCTCTCCAGCGTCGCCCTCTACGAACTGGAGGGCCACGCGCTCGGCGAGCGCGACCTGGTCGCCCTCAACTGGCGTCCCTGGCTGGAGAGTCGGGGCATCGACCCCGCCCCCACCGGCCACCTGGTCCGCAGCAGCCTGACCTACCTCGCCGGCCAGGAGCCGAAGTTCGCGGCGCTGCTCGGCGACCTGCTCCAGGCCCCGGCCACCACCGACACCACCGAGGAGAACCACCGGTGAGCCAGCACACCCCCGCGCCCGACGCGCTCCCCGACCCCGCAGGACAGCTGATCGCCGTGCTCGGCGCGGGCACCATGGGCGTCGGCATCACCACCCTCGTCGTGGGCCACGGCCTGCCCGTCGTCCTCGTCGACGTGGACGAGAGCCGGCTGGAGCAGGCCCGCACCGCGGTCTCGCGCGGCCTGCGGATGGCGCAGCTCATGGGCAAGCTGCCGCGCGGCGCCGAGAGCGGCGCCCTGACCACCACGACCCTGATCGACGACATCCGCGACGCGACGGTCGTGATCGAAGCGGTCACCGAGATCCCGGAGACCAAGGCGAAGGTGATCGCCGCGGCCTCCGCGGTGATCGCACCGGGCACCCCGCTGGTCTCCAACACCTCGGGCATTCCGATCGACGAGCTGGCCGTGTCGGCCGCCCGACCCGAGGACATGGTCGGCGCGCACTTCATGAACCCGCCCTACCTGATCCCGGCCATCGAGGTCATCCGCGGGCCCCGCAGCGACGAGGACGCGCTGAGGCGGGTCACCGACCTGCTCACCCTGCTCGGCATGAACGCGATCGTGGTCGGCGACGGGCCCGGCTTCGTCATCAACCGCGTCCTGCAGCGGGCCCTCAACGGAGCCGCCCAGCTGGTGCAGGACGGAGTCGCGGACGCCGAGTCCGTCGACGCCCTGTTCCGAGGCTGCCTCGGACACACCACCGGCCCCCTGGCCACCGCCGACCTGATCGGCCTGGACAACGTGGTCGACAGCCTGCGCGTGCTGTACGACCGCACCGGCGATGCCGGATACCAGCCCTGTGAGCTGCTCCTCCAGAAGGTGGCAGCGGGCGACTTCGGCCGGAAGACCGGCCGTGGATTCTTCGAGTACGGAGGCGTTCTGTGAGCAACACCGCCATCACCCCCCGCGACCTGACCCCCGCCACCGTCGAGGCCGGCCTGCTGGCCTTCCTCGCCCAGTGGACCAAGCGGACCTGGGCGGCCGACGAGGACCTGTTCGCGGGCGG
This sequence comes from Streptomyces sp. NPDC048331, assembly GCF_043201215.1. Lineage (NCBI taxonomy): Bacteria > Bacillati > Actinomycetota > Actinomycetes > Kitasatosporales > Streptomycetaceae > Streptomyces > Streptomyces sp. NPDC048331. Next base: position 198,000 of record NZ_JBICYT010000002.1, read on the forward strand.
AGGCGTCTCCTCCCTCTTCGCCCTCGAACTGGTCGTCCACATCGAGCAGGCCTACGGCGTCGCCGTCACCGGCGACGAGCTGTCGCTGGCGAACTTCCGTACCGTGCGCACCATGACCGCGCTGGTCGCCCGCCTGGCACCGGCCGGGGGTGACATCGGTGAGTGAGCTCGACCGGCCGAGCGAGACGCCGGCCGAGCTGGCCACCCGTCTGATCGGCGACCGTGCCGGTGCCTGGGACGTGGCCGGCCGCATCCCCGACGAGGTGATCAAGGAACTCGGGGCGGCGGGCGCCCTGTGCGCCCAGGTGCCCGCCGAGTACGGCGGCCTCGGACTGAGCAGTGCCCAGAACGGTGAACTGACCGCGCACGTCGGTGCGCTGTGCAGCTCCACCCGCTCCCTCATGACCTCGCAGGGCATGGCGGCCTGGACGATCCAACGCCTCGGCAGCCCGGCCCAGCGCAACGAGTACCTGCCTCGGCTCACGGCCGGCGAGACGGCCGGCGTCGCCTTCAGCGAGCCCGGCGCGGGCAGTGACCTCTCCGCGATGGCCACCACCGTACGGCCCGAAGGCGACGAGATCGTCCTGGACGGGACCAAGGTCTGGGTCACCGGCGCCGGCTACGCGAGCATGCTGCTCGTCTTCGGCCGCTTCGGTGCCGGCGCCGCCGCCGTGGTCGTACCGGCCGACGCCCCCGGCGTCCACGTGGAGAAGGTGGCCGACCCGCTCGGCTGCCGCGCCGCCGGACACTCCACGGTCACGCTGACCGACGTACGCCTGCCCCGCACGGCCCTGCTCGGCGCCGCGGGCCAGTCCGCCGCGCTGCTGGTCTCCGCCGCCCTCGTGTACGGCAGGGTGTCCGTCGCCTGGGGCAGCACCGGCATCATCCGGGGCTGCCTGACGGCGGCGGCCCGACACGCCGCCACCCGCGAACAGGGCGGCCGCCGCCTGGCCGGTCACCAACTCGTCGCCGGGCACCTGGCCGAGATGCTGATCGCCGAGCGCGCCGCCACCCACAACTGCGCCGCCGCGAGCGCGAGCTGGGACAGCGGCTCGCCCGACCTCGTCTCGGCCGCGGTGCTCGCCAAGCACGTCGCGGCCGTCGAGGCCGCGCGAACCTCCGCCTCGGCGGTGCAGGTGCTGGCCTCGGCCGGCGCCCAGGACGGCCACGTCGTGGCCCGGGGCTTCCGGGACGCCAAGGTGATGGAGATCATCGAGGGAAGCAACGAGATCAGCCGCCTTCTGCTGGCCGACCACGCGCTGGCGGTGTGGGCATGAGCACACCCTCCACGCCGGAAGCCATCGGCATCGGCGCCATCCACTGCCTGCTCCCCGACACCCTCACCCCCGTCGGCGAACTCCCCGAGTACGGTCAACTGGACCACGATCAGAGGGAGTTCGTCACCGGTACCGGAATCGCCACGGTCGGCGTGGAGGCGGGCGGCGGCAACGCCGAACTGGCCACCCGCGCCGTCGGTGAACTCCTCGCCGCGCACCCCGGTGACCCGGACGTCCTCCTGATGGTCGGTCCCCGGGCCCCCGACGTGCTCCTCGGATCCGACGTCTGTCGGGTCCAGCACGAGACCAAGCTGGACCGCACGTTCTCCTTCACCGTGGACGGCCTCGGGTGCACCGGCTCCAGCGCCGCCTGGGCGCTGGCACGGGACCTGCTGATCGCGGACCCGAGCCGGCGGTCCGTGCTCATCACCCACGCGAGCACCCCCACCGGCGCCGACCGGGTCCGCCGACCCGTGACCGTGATCGGTGACGGCGCGTACGCGATGACCATGGTCCGCGGCGGACGGCCCGTGCTGCGCGCGCACAGGATGGAGACCGACGGAGCCTTCCACGACCTGTTCGGCGTCGACTACCGCCAGACCCCCTGGTACGAGTGGCGCGAGGAGTGCAAGTCCGCCGACCGGTACAGCTTCGAACTGGCCCTGCACAGCCGCCAACGGCTCGGCCGGATGGTCGACGAGGTGCTCGCCGAGGCGGGCGTGGCCAAGGACCGTGTCGCGGCCACCCTCATGCAGAACGTCACGGCGGGCGCCTTCGACTTCTACCAGTCGCTGCTCGGCCTGCCGATCCACGACATCTGCCGCGAGCACCTGAGGTCCTACGGCCACCAAGGCGCGATGGACGTGGTGTTCAACCTGGACAGCCTGCTGCGCTCCGGCGAGCTCTCGCCGGGTGACCTCGTACTCGTACTCAACAACAGCCCCGTCGCCGCATGGGCGGTGACCCTGTGGGAGGTGTGACGATCAGCGTGACCGAATCAGTGGTAGAAGACGTGACGGAAGAAGCAGCCGGTGAGGCCACCGAGGAGGCGGCGGTCACGGTCAAGTGCCTCGTCTGGGACCTCGACCGGACCCTGTGGCAGGGCATCCTGCTGGAGGACGGCGAGCCCGTCGTCTCCGACGGAGTCCGCAAGACCATCGAGGAACTCGACGCCCGCGGCATCCTGCAGTCGGTCGCCAGCAAGAACGACCACGACCATGCCTGGCCGCTCCTGGAGAAGCTCGGGCTCGCCCCGTACTTCGTCCTGCCGCAGATCGGCTGGGGTCCCAAGTCGCAGTCGGTCCGCCGGATCGCCGAAGGGCTCAACTTCGCCGAGCGCACCATCGCCTTCATCGACGACACGCCGAGCGAGCTCGCCGAGGTGGCCTTCCACCTCCCCGAGGTGCGCTGCTACCCGGCCGAGCAGGCGGAGGAACTGGCCCACCTGCCCGAGTTCACGCCCCCGCGGGTGACCTCCGACGCCCGCCGCCGGCGCGAGATGTACCAGGCCGGCTTCCGGCGGGAGCAGGAGCGCAGCGAGCACCAGGGAGCCGACGAGGAGTTCCTGCGCACCCTGGACCTGGTGATGGAGATCGAGCGGGCGGGCGAGGACTCGATCTCCCGCGTCGAGGAACTCACCCTGCGCACCAGCCAGATGAACGCCACCGGCGTGCACTACTCGGACGCGGCGCTGCGCTCCCTCCTCGCGGACGACAACCACGAGGTGCTGGTGACCTCGCTCACCGACCGCTTCGGTCCGCACGGCGCCGTCGGAGTGCTGCTGCTGGAGAAGCTCCCCGGCGTGTGGCGGCTCAAGCTCCTCGCCACCTCCTGCCGGGTGGTCTCCTTCGGCGCCGGCGCCGTGATCCTGCGCTGGCTCATCGACCAGGCGGCGCAGGCCGGGGCGCACCTCACGGCGGACTTCAGGGCCACCGACCGCAACCGGATCATGGAGATCGCCTACCGGTTCGCCGGCTTCGCGGCGCTGGACTGCGCCGACTGCGCCGCGCGGCTGCCCGCCGGCGCCGAGGACGACGCGGCGGCGACCGTCCTGCACCTGCTGCCCTCGGCACAGGAACCGCCGACCACGATGCGCCTGGTCGCGCCCCGCATCGCGCCCGGCACCGACTGACACGCCCGCTCCCACCGTCACTCCCACTGCCCCGAACCGAGGACAAAGGACCAAGGCCCGCCCATGACCGATCGCACCCTCTACGAGTGGTTCGCCCGTACCGTCGAAGCGCACCCGCACGCTCCCGCCCTGGAGCTCCGGGACAGTGAGCAGCGCGACCGCGTCATCGACTACCGGGAACTGCACCGGCGGGCCGAGGCACTGGCCCACCGGCTCGTCGCCGAACACGGCGGCGTGCCGCGCCGGATCGGTCTGCTGGCCTCCCGCAGCCTGACGGCCTTCACCGGCTATCTGGCCGCCCTCAGGCTCGGGGCAGTGGTCACCCCGCTCAACCCGGAGTACCCCGCCGCACGTAACGGGGCGGTGTGCGAACTGGCCGGTATCGACCTGCTCCTGTCCGACGGCCTGGCCGCGCTGCCCGACACCGCCGGACACGACGGGCCCGCCACCGTGCTCGTCCTGCCCGACACCCGACTGCCCGCTCCCGAGCCGGACCCGGCGACCGCCGCGCTCCTGCCCGCCTACACCACCACGATCGACGACACCGCGTACGTACTGTTCACCTCGGGGTCCACCGGCCGCCCCAAGGGAGTGCCGATCCGGCACCGCAACCTCTCCCCGTACATCGCGCACAACATCGCCCGCTACGAACTGGGCCCCGGCTGCCGCACCTCGCACACCTTCGACCTGACCTTCGACCCCTCGGTCTTCGACCTGTTCGTCACCTGGGGCAGCGGCGCCACCCTGGTCGTGCCGCAGCGCAGCGAGCTGCTGCACCCCGTCGAGTACGTCAGGAAGCAGCGCCTGACCCACTGGTTCTCGGTGCCGTCCGTGGTCTCCGTCAGCAAGGCCCTCGGCAACCTCCCGACCGGCCTGGTGGACACCCTGCGCCACAGCGTGTTCATCGGCGAACCCCTCACCTACGCCCAGGCCGCCGCCTGGCGGGACGCGGCCCCCGGCTCGGTGATCGAGAACGTCTACGGGCCGACCGAACTGACCGTCGCCTGCACCGAGTACCGACTGCCCGCCGACCCGATCGACTGGCCCCGGACCTCGAACGACACCGTTCCCATCGGCCCCGTCTACCCCTTCCTCGACACCCTTGTCGTCGGAGAGGACGGTCGCGCCGCCGCCGAGGGCGAACTGTGCGTCCGTGGCTCGCAGCGCTTCGACGGCTACCTCGACCCCGGTGACGACCACGGGCGCTTCCTCGCCGGCGACGGATCCGGCACCACCGTCCACGACGGCTCGGCCCCGCTGACGGCCGGACACTACTACCGCACCGGTGACCGGGTCCGACACGAGGACGGCCACCTGGTCCACCTCGGCCGGCTCGACAACCAGGTCAAGGTGCGCGGCTACCGCATCGAACTCGGTGAGATCGAGGCGGCCTTCCGCCGCCACGAGGAACTCGACGAGGCCGTCGTCCTCGCGCTGCGCAGCGACGCGGACGTGGAACTGGTGTCCTTCTACACCGGCCGCGCCCAGACCACCCCCGTGCTGCGCCGCTGGCTGCGCGAGCGCATCCCCGGCCACATGGTGCCCCGGCGCTTCCTCCACCTGGAGCGGATGCCGCTCAACCCGAACGGCAAGATCGACCGCCCCGCCCTGCTGCGCACCCTCGTCGACCCGACGCCCGCGACCGACCCGAGGGCCGCGGCCACCGCGGCGCCCGGCCACGCGCCCGACCCCGCTCCCGCCCTCGCCGCGGGCAACTGACCGGAAGGCACCCCTCACCATGTCCATACTCAGAGATCTGATCCCCCCTCCGGGGGTGATCCGGCTCCTGGCCGTCAGCAACCTCGTGCGGACCTGTGGCAACGGCTTCCTGATCTCGGTCAGCGTGCTCTACTTCATCCACTCCGTGGACCTGCCCGCCCGTCAGGTCGGCCTCGGCCTCACCGTCGCCGCCGTGCTCGGCATGCTGGTGAGCATCCCCGCGGGCCACGCCGCCGACGTCCTCGGCCCGCGCACCATGGCCATCACCTTCGTCGCCCTCCAAGGCGTCGCCGTCGCCGGCTACGCCCTCGTCCAGGGCTTCGTCGGCTTCCTGGTCGCGGTCTCCCTGGTCACCATGGCCGAATCGGCCGGCAACTCCTCCCGGGGCGCACTCGTCGCCGGTGCCGTTCCCTCCGAGGAACGGGTCCGCGCCCGCGCCTACCTGCGCTCCGTCACCAACGTCGGTATCTCGATCGGCACCGTCCTCGGCGGCGTCGCGCTCGGCTACAACAGCCACTCCGTGTACGTGCCCCTGCTCGTTCTGAGCGGACTGCTGTACGTGGCCGGCGGGCTGATCTATCTCGCGCTCGCGCCCGTCCCCCCGGCTCCGCGCCCGGAGAAGGAAGCCCGCCGCACCGTACTGAGCGACCGGCCGTTCGTCCTGATCTCCGTACTGAACATCGCCCTCGTGATGAACGGCGGCCTGCTCACCGTCGCCCTGCCGATCTGGATCGCCGAGCGCACCGACGCGCCGGTCTCCCTCTACGCCGGACTCCTGCTGCTCAACACCGTCATCGTGATCCTCTTCCAAGTCCGGGCCAGCAAGGGCGCCGAGACGGTACAGGGCGGAGCCCGTGCCCTGAGCCGCTCCGGGGTCCTCACCGCGCTCAGCTGCGGGGTGTTCGCCCTCGCCGCCGGCCGCTCCGCCTGGCTCGCCGCGGTATGCCTGATCGCCGGGACGCTCGTGCACGTGGTGGGTGAACTCCTCTACTCCGCCGGCTCCTGGGCGGTCTCCTACGAGCTCGCCCCCGCCCACGCCCAGGGCCAGTACCAGGGCATGTTCGGCCTGACCACCCAGCTCGGCACGGCCATCACCCCCGCCGTCACCACCGCCCTGGTGATCAGCTTCGGCTGGCCGGGCTGGCTGTTGTTCGGCCTCATGCTGCTCGCCGCGGCCCTCGCCATGCCTCGGGCGGTCCGCTGGGCCGAACGCACCCGCGAACCGGCCGCCGAGCCCGCCACAGCCTGACCCGCACCGGCTCGTGCCGGCCGCCCACAACACCGGAGACCGACATGGACTTCAGTCTTTTCTACTTCGCCAACGACAGCACCAAACCCGGCACCGACCCCTACCGGCTGCTGCTGAGCGGCGCCCGCTTCGCGGACGAGCGCGGATTCACCGCCGTCTGGACCCCGGAACGCCACTTCCACCCCTTCGGCGGCCTCTACCCCAACCCCGCCGTGGCGGGCGCCGCCGTGGCCGCCGTCACCGAACGCATCGGGATCCGGGCCGGCAGCGTCGTCGCCCCGCTGCACCACCCGCTGCGCATAGCGGAGGAGTGGGCCGTCGTCGACAACCTCTCCGGCGGCCGCGTCGGCCTCTCCTTCGCCTCCGGGTGGCACGCCGTCGACTTCGCCCTGCGCCCCGAGAACTACGAGCACCGGCGCACCGTGTTCCTGGAGACCGTCGAGCAGGTGCGGGCCCTGTGGCGCGGCGACGAGATGACCGTCGAGGACGGCACCGGCCGGCCCGCGTCGGTCCGGTCCTACCCCCGGCCCGTCCAGCGCGAACTCCCGGTCTGGGTCACCAGCGCCGGCGGCGTCGAGACCTTCCGCAACGCCGGCCGGGCCGGCGCCGGAGTGCTCACCCACCTCCTCGGCCAGGACATCGACGAACTCACCGAGAAGATCGCGGCCTACCGGGAGGAGTACGCGGCCCAGGCCACCGCCGACGGCGACACGGGGCACGTCGCGCTGATGGTCCACACCTACCTCGACGAGGACGACGACGCCGCCCGCGAAACCGTCCGCGAGCCGCTCTGCGCCTACCTGCGCAGCTCGCTGGGACTCATCCTCGGCTCGGGTGCCGACGGCAAGAGGCGGATCGACCCGGCGAAACTCAAGGAGAAGGACATCGACTTCCTGGTCCAGCGTTCCTTCGAGCGCTACTACGAGGACGGCGGCCTGCTCGGCCAGGTGGACAAGGCACACGCCAAGGTCGAGCGGATCCGGGCGGCCGGAGTCGACGAGATCGCCTGCCTGATCGACTTCGGCGTCCCGGACGAGCAGGTGCTCGCCGGCCTCGAACACCTCGACCGGCTCCGCATCGCCTGCACCGCCCCCGCACCCGCCACGGTGGCGGCGTGAGCACCGGGACCGCCGGGCTCGCCCCGATCGCCGGCACCACCACCGACATCGTCTCCGCAGACACCCGGCGCCGCGAATTCAGTCGTACGGCGGCCCGCTTTCCCACCGGGGTCACCGTGCTGACCACGGTCGCCGACGGGCAACTGCACGGCATGACGGTGAACGCCTTCGCGACCGCCTCCCTGGACCCCCTCCTGATCCTCACCGCGCTCGGCAACACCTCGCGCACCGCCCGGTACATCCTCGACACCGGCCGCTTCGCGGTGTCCGTACTCGGCGCCGAACAGCAGGACACGGCCCGGTGGTTCGCCGACCGCTCCCGGCCCGTCGGCAGCGAGTCCTTCGCCGGACTCGGCTGGCAACCGGCCCCGTACACCCACTGTCCCGTCCTCGACGGCGCCGTCGCCTACTTCGACTGCACCGTCCACGACACGCACCCGGCGGGGGACCACACGGTGGTCATCGGGGCGGTCCACGCCTTCGACACCCTCTCCGGACAGCCCTCGCTGCTCTTCTCCGGCAGCCGCTTCTCGGCCGCCCCCACGGGCTGACCGCCGCCGCGCCGACCACCGGACCGGACCGACCCCGGCCCGCCCGCCCTTCCCCGGGAGACCGCCATGCCCGTACACGCCCAGTCCGTCACGCACACCACCGCCGGATCCACGGCCGGGTCCGCCGCCGAGGACGTCCCGGACCCGTACCTCAAGCGGATCGAACCCCACGAGTTCCCGCCCTCCCGCACCGCCGGCCCCGACCGGGGCGACGGCCCCACCGGCTACGAACCCGCCTGGCACGGCGTGTGACCCGACCATGACCCCGCAGTCCCCCGACGAGAGGAACCACGCCGCCATGTCAGACCAGAACCGCTCCGAGCGCGAGTGCTACGGAATACGCGTCGAACTCGTGACCGACCCGGACGCGCTGCCCATGGTCGACCAGTTCTTCGGACCGCCCGCGACCGTCTTCGCCGACAGCGGCACCCGCCTCCACCTGGAGATCACCGTCTCCGACGAACCCCCGGCCGGCCCCACCACCGAACCCCCGCACAACGCCGACGTGCTCAAGGCCGACCCGATCGTCATCGACACCGGCGGCTCCCGCGCCGTCGTGGACCCGGCGGCCTGGAAGGCCACCGTCACCCTCGCCCGCGCCGACCTCGACAACCCGGTCGTCTGGGGACGCTGGATCCTCGAACGGCTCTTCCTCTACCTGGTCTGCCGCTCCGAGCGCCACTACCCCCTGCACACCGGAGCGGTCCGGATCGACGGCCGCACCGCCCTCATCTCCGCCCCCACCGGCGTCGGCAAGTCCACCTTCACCTACTGGGCCGCCCACCGCGGCGCCGTCCTGTGCGGCGAGGACATCATGGTCCGCCACCTCGACGAGGCCGAGCCCCGGGTGTGGGGCCACCCCCGGGTCACCTACCTCTCCCCGGACCTCATCGCCCGCTGCCCCGAACTGAACACCGCCCAGCGCACGGAGATCGACGGCGGACGCAAGTACCGGCTGGGCCTCACCGACGTCCCCACGCTCGAACTGAGCCCGGCCGCCCGCCCCGACGCGGTGGTCTTCCTCACCCAGGGGGAACCGTCCCTGCGCGACCTCGACCTCGACGAGGCCGTCGAACGCTCCCGCGACGACTTCTCCACCGCCAAGTCCGACCCCGGCCTCCTCGCCGCCGTCGAAACCGACCTGCGCACCGCACTGGGCGGACTGCCGGTCTGGGAACTGGGCCTCTCCCTGGACCTGGACGCCACCCACGACCTGCTGCGCACCGCCCTGGGCGCCCGGTGACGGCCGGACCACCGTCGGCGATCAGCGCCACCACGGCCGACGTACTGCGGTCCTCACCCCTCGGTGAGGACGCCCTCTCCCCCGGCGAACACACCAGGGCGGCCGCCTTCAAGAACCCCTCGGACCGCGAGGACTTCATCGCGGCCCACCTGTTGGTCCGCCTCCTCGCCGCCCACGTCGCCGGTGCCGACGCGCGGGACATGCACCTCGTACAGCACTGCGACCAGTGCCGAGGACCGCACGGCAAACCGGCCGTCCTCGGTCACCCGGACCTCGCGGTGAGCATGAGCCACGCCCGGGGCGTGGTCGCCGCGGCGGCCGGCCACCACCGCGTCGGCGTGGACATCGAGCCCCTCGGCTCCTCCCCGGTGCCGCGCCGGGCCATGGCCCACGTCCTCGCACCGGCGGAACTGCGCCGCCTGGAGGCCTCGGGCCCGTCCGCGCAGACCGCATTCCTCCGCACGTGGGTCCGCAAGGAATCCCTGATCAAGTGCGGGGTGACGGACCTGGCCGGCATGCAACGCATCGACCTCTCCGAGGTTCCCGACAACGGCCGGTATGACGACACGTGGCACCTCCTCGACTGGCGGACCGACAGCCCCGCCTGCATGGCGGCCGCCGTCGGCACCCGGCCGCTCCACCTCATCGGGCTGCCGGCCCTCCTCGCCCGGGACCCGGTGGCGGCATGACCCCCTGGCTCGCCTGCCCCGACCCCCGCCCGCGCGCCCGCCTGCGCCTCGTCTGCTTCCCGCACGCGGGCGGGTCGGCGGCTTTCTTCCACCGCTGGGGCAGGGCCCTGCCCGACATCGAGGTCCACGCCGTCCGCTACCCGGGCCGCGCGGACCGCAGCGCCGAGCCCCCGGCGACCGACGTGCTCCAACTCGCCCACGACACGGCCCAGGCCGTACTCGCCGGCGTCGACGGGCCCGTCGCCCTCTTCGGGCACAGCCTCGGCGCGACGGTGGCGTTCGAGACGGCCCGAGCCCTGCGCGCCGAAGGCGCCGAACCCGTCCACCTGTTCGTCTCGGGCTCCCGAGCCCCGCACCTGCCGCCCTCGGACCTCGCCCACCGCGCGGCCCGGGACGACGCCGGGATCCTCGCCACCCTCCGCGAACTGGGCGGCACGGACGACCGGCTCCTGAACACCCCCCTGTTCCGCGACGTGGTCCTGCCCACGATCCGCGGCGACTTCCACCTCGCCGACACCTACCGCCACCACCCCGCCGCCCCGCTCAGCTGCCCCCTCACCGCCCTGGTCGGCGACACCGACCCCGAGGTCTCCGCGGCCGACTGCGCCGCCTGGTCCCCCCTCACCCGCGGCCCCTTCACCCACCAGGTCCTGCCCGGCGACCACTTCTACCTCGCCGCCGAACCGCCCTTCCCCGTCCTCCTCGACCGACTCTCGACGACGGGGGCCGAGCCCTGGGCACACGACGGGTGCCGCCGATGACCGGAAACAGCGCCGACCAGGCCCACGGAGGATCCGTCACTCCGGGCGACCCGCTGGTAGCGTCCCGCCTCATGTCAACGTCGAACACACCTTTGTATGTAGCTGCCGACATCCACGGGCACCGGGACGAATTCCGACAGGTGCTCCGTGACGCGGGACTGGTCGACTCCACGGGGCGGTGGTCCGCGGGGAACGCACGGCTGTGGCTGCTCGGCGACTACGTGGACCGCGGTCCCGACGGCATAGGCGTCATCGACGATGTCCGGAAACTGACCGACGAGGCCGCCGCCGCGGGCGGCCACATAGGAGCCCTGCTCGGCAACCACGAGGTCCAACTGCTCGCCGCCCACCGCTTCGGCGACACGACCGTCGCGGGATGGAAGCAAGAAGGTGGCTTCCACGGGGGCTGGGCCCGCTTCGGCGGCCGCGAGGACGACCTGCGCCGCCTCACCCCGGACCACATCGCCTGGATGACCGGCCTGCCCGCCCTCGCCCTCGTGGACGACCACCTCCTCATCCACTCCGACACCGCCCGGTACCTGGAGTTCGGGTCGACCGTCGAGGAGGTCAACACCGCGGTGTCCGACATCCTGGACTCCTCGGACGCCTCCCTGTGGCTGGAGTTCTGCTACCGGATGAGCGCCCGGGGGGCGTTCCGCGACGCCGAGTCCGCGCACGCCGACGACCCTGTCTCGGTCATGCTGCGCACGCTCGGCGGCGACGTACTCGTCCACGGGCACAGCACGCTCACCAAGTACTTCGACGTCGCCCCGGCCGACGTCCGGGACGTCCTGCGCTACGCCGACGACAGGGTCGTCGCCATCGACGGCGGCGTGTACGAGGGAGGGCGCATCCTCCTCGCCCGCCTCTCCTGACCCGCCGGGAGCAGGGTCAGGCCCGGGCCCGGGCCTGACCCTGCTTCCGCCGGAGGCGGCCACAGCCGCCAGGCACGTGGCCACGCGCCGTGCGTCAATACCGGCAGGGCCGGACGCGCAGCAGCTCGGTCCGCAGTACGGGTGTGCCGTCGACCGGTGCCGGGTCCTCCGCGGTCGGCACGATGCCTCCGGCGGCGGTCCTGTCGAGTGTCGTCAGGCCGTCGGCGCCGACCGTGCCGAACACGGTGTAGTTCGGTCGCAGCGCGGAGTCGCCGTACACGACGAAGAACTGTGAACCGTTCGTGTTCGGACCGGCGTTGGCCATCGCCAGCAGGCCGCGCCCGTAGACGCGGCGCGCACCGGTCGGATCGGTCGGCGCCGGCGGCAGGTCCACCGGCAACTCGTCCTTGTACTTGTACCCGGGCCCGCCCTCACCGGTACCGGTCGGGTCGCCGCACTGCAGGACCTTGAGCGTCGGATACGCCGTCAGACGGTGGCACACCGTGCGGTCGTAGAACCCGTGCCGTGCCAGGTGCAGGAAACTCTGCACCGTACAAGGCGCCTTGGCCCGGTCCAAGCGCAGCGGGAGCGAGCCCTGGCTGGTCGGCACCGCCACGTCGACGGTGCCACGACTCGGGGTGCGCCGCGGGTCGGGCGGCAGCGGAACGCGGCGCGCGGGCGGCTCGTCCGGGGTCTGCGTGTACTGGCAGGGGCCGTGCGTGGTGCGCGGCGGAACGCCGTCGGAAGCGGTGGCGACACTCCCCCCGGACACGACTAACGCCACTGCCGCGAATGCGCTGATCAGTACTCGTTTCATCTCGCACGCCTTCCCGATGATCGCCAGGTTTCGGAGCGGTCGCAGTCTAGGGTGCGGCGTGGTCGGCGGGAGGGGCACTTCCGGCCGACTGCGGGCACCCGTTCCGCACGAAGAGGCGGGCGGAACGGGCCCGCCCGAGCCTTGACGGGGTGGGCCCGTTTTCGTCGTTTCCCGAGGTTCCGACCCCTCAGACCGCAGGCGGGAACCTGTCCCAGGCCCGATGCTCGGCCAAGGCCGCGGTGACGGTCCGGACGACCGCCGTACCGTCCTCGTCCAGGGCGATACCCGGGTCGTCGGCCGTGATGCCGACGGTCTCGAGGAACCGGTCCGCGCCGTTCCAGCCGCCGATGGCCTTGCCGTGCCGGTACGCCTCGGTGACGAGCAGGAGCACCCGCGGGTCGACCGCTCGCGGGGACCGGGCGGTACCGGCCTTGGCGTCGCGGGCGCCGTACGCGTCCGCGCCGGCCTGGGGCGCGCCGGCGAGCAGGAGTGCGTCGAATTCGGTGGAGCGGGCGGCGGCGTAGGTGCGCCGAATGGTGATCGGGTCACCGTGGGGATCGAGGGCGCCGCCGGTCGGGGCGATGACGAGGGGCACCATGCCCGTGTCGAGGACGGCTTGACGAGCGGCCCGTACGCCGTCCAGGTCGGCCGCGGCATCCGCGATGATGCCGATGACCGTACCGGCGCCGCGGTGAGCGGCGATGCGGCAGCTCATGTCACCGATGGGCCCCAGGCCCATGACGGCGACGCTACCGCCCCGCGGAACGGCCGCGTACTCGACGGCCTGCCAGGCGGTGGGCAGGACGTCGGACAGGTAGACGAAGCGGTCGTCGGGCGGCCCGTCAGGCACCCGGACGGGAAGGGAGTTTCCGAACGGAACGCGCAGGTACTGGGCCTGTCCGCCCGGTACCTGGCCGTAGAGCTTCGTGTAGCCGAAGAGCGACGCGCCCGTGCCGTGCTCGTGGACCTGTGTCGTCTCGCACTGGGAGTGCAGCCCTCGGTCGCACATGAAGCACGACCCGCACGAGATGTTGAAGGGGATCACCACCCGGTCCCCCGGCCTCAGCGAGGTGACGTCCGGTCCTACCTCCTCCACGATGCCCATGGGTTCGTGGCCCAGAATGTCACCGGGGTCGAGAAACGCCCCGAGAACCTCGTAGAGGTGCAGGTCCGAGCCGCAGAGGCCGGTGGTGGTGATCTTGACGATCACGTCGTCGCGGTCGCGGATCCTGGGGTCGGGCACGGTGTCGACGCGTACGTCCCGCTTGCCGTGCCAGGTGAGTGCCCGCATGACGCCTCCTCGCAGACGGTGCTGCTTCGCTTCGTCGGTTCCTGCTGCGGCCGAGCCCCCACGGTGCGGCTGCCCCGCGCCGGGGCGACGAACCGTACGGTGCGCGCCTTCCACTGCCCGGGGCCGGAGGCAACACAGCGGGTGACCGACCGGAACGCCGGCGCGTCGTGGCCGTCGCGGCACGGGATCGGTGGTAGGCCGGGCGAACAGCGGCCACAGCCACCGGCCGGGGAGTCCTGACGGATCGACGTCGGAGCGGTGCGGCACATTTTCGCTGACCTTAGAGTGCTACGGGTGCCGAGAGACGGCTGGAAGCAGGGGTCATGGATCAGGACGGAACCGCAGCGTCCGAGCAGCCCGGCCCGGGCCCGATCAGGGCGTCCGCCGAGTTCCATGGCTCGGAGAGGATCGCCGACGCCCGGCGTATGGCCCGGTCCTTCCTCGACGAGGCGCAGTCGCTTCACGGCCTGCAGATCTCCGCTCGTGCGGCCGACGCGGTGATGCTGGTGGTCAGCGAGCTGGTGACCAACGCCCGCACCTACGCGCCCGGAGCGTACCGGCTGGCGCTCGAGGTGCGGGACGGCTGTGTCGAGGTGAGCGTCTGGGACGGCGACCCCGCCCCGCCCGCCCTCCGGCTGCCCGACCCGCTGCGGATCGGGCAGCACGGTCTGGAGATCGTCAACGCGGCTTCCCGGAGCTTCCACGTCCGCAGAGCCGCCGGAGGCAAACGGGTCACCGCAAGCATCTCGCTTTCCGACAGGGACCAGCGGGGACCGAGCCATACCGACTGACCTGCCGAGGCCAGGGCGGTCGGGGCGGTCGGGACCCGGCGGCCGCGACCGGATCCGCTGCTCCACCTCGCAATGAGAGCTGCCGGTCCGAAATGCGTGAGATGCGACGGGATCGGGGTACGCGCACCATGACCGTGACATCACACCGTCGATGGAGGGTTCCGTCATGCCCCGAGGTTCCAGCCCGAAGCGCGAGCGTCAGTACGAACACATCAAGGAGTCCGGTGAGGAGCGCGGCATGTCGGAAGGCCGCGCGAAGGAGATGGCCTCCCGAACGGTGAACAAGGAACGGGCCCGTTCCGGGGAGAGCAAGACGGCGAGCCGCAGTTCCACCCAGGGCAAGTCCGCCTCACAACGCGGCGGTGAGAAGTCCCGGGGAGGCGGCGGCTCCTCCGAACGCACCAAGGACGACCTCTACCAAGAAGCGAAGAAGCGCGGCGTCGAGGGTCGCTCCACCATGACCAAGCAGCAGCTCAAGAACGCCCTCGGCCACTGACCTGGGAACACACCCTCGGGGGCGGCGTCGCTGCCGGGCACCGAATCGGCGTGGGCCTCCACCCATCTTCCGCAGCACATCACCTCCGACGCCGGCCCCGACGGCGTCACCGGCCGCTGGGACACCCGCGAACAGGAAGCCATGGCCGACCGCATCGAGGTCCAGGTGGAACGCTTCGCACCCGGCTTCCGCGGACTCATCGGCGCCCGTCGCATCCTGGCCCCCAGCACCTTGCAAGCCATGGGCGAGAACCTGCGCAACGGCGCCATCGACAACGGCACCACCGCCCTCCACCAACAGGCGGTCTTCCGCCCCACCCCCGGCGGCGGCGTCCACGGCGCCCCCGGGGCGAACGCCGCACGGGCCGGCCTGCGCGCCCACGGGCTCCACGCCCTCCTCCACCGCGCCCCACGCGTGTGACGCGCACGGCCCCACCCACGGCCACGCACGAGTGACACCGGGCCGTCGTGCGCGTGCCTCGGGCCGTGCCGGGTACGCGCGTCCCATGCCCTCCTCCAAGAAAGCCGACGCCGCCCCGTGGAACGACAGCACGCTCGCACTCCTGGTGCACGGTTACGCGTGGCTGCCCAACCGGATGCGCCGCAGCCTCGACGGCACGGTCCGGACCCGCCTGATGGGACGGCCCGCGATCGCCCTGCGCGGCCCGGACGCTGTCGCCTTCTTCTACGACGAGAAGCACGTCGTACGCACCGCGGCCCTGCCGGACCCGGTCCTGGACACCCTCTTCGGTCAGGGCGCCGTCCACACCCTCGACGGTGACGCGCACCGCGTCCGCAAGGCGATGTTCATCGCCCTCCTCAAGGACGGCGCCTCAGTCGCCGCACTGGGCGAGTGCGTCACCCGGCGGTGGCGCGAGGCGATGGCCGGCCGGAAGCAGGACCGCGTGGTGCTCTTCGACGAGGCCGCCGAGGTCCTCGCCCTTGCCGTCCGTGACTGGGCGGGCGTACCGCTCTCCGACGAGCAGGCCGCCGACCTGGCACGCGACTGCACGGCCATGGTCGACGGCTTCGCCACCCCCGGCCCCCGCCACCTGCGCGCCCGCCGGGCACGGCGCCGCCAGGAAGACGCGCTCGCCGGCCTGATCACCGATGAACGCACGACCCCCCAGGGGCACGTCAACAGTTCGGCACTGGAGACGGTGGCCTGGCACCGCGACCTGGACGGAAACCTCCTGGACGCGCGCACCGCCGCGGTCGAGCTGCTGAACATCATCCGGCCCACCGTCGCCATCGCCTGGTTCGCCACGTTCGCCGCACACGCACTGCACCGATGGCCCCAGCACCGCGACCTGCTGCGAAGCGACACCGCGGGCACCTACGCCGAGGCGTTCGCCCACGAGGTACGGCGCTTCTACCCGTTCGCCCCCTTCGTCGCGGGCCTCGCCGCGCAGGACCTGACCTGGCACGGGGAGCACGTTCCCAAGGACGCCCTGGTCCTGCTCGACCTGTACGGCCAGAACCACGATCCCGCCCTGTGGGAGGAGCCGTACCGGTTCGACCCGCGCCGCTTCTCGAGCCCCGAGGGGCCGCGCGACCCGATGGACGACCTCGTCCCCCAAGGCGGCGGCGACCCGGCACGCGGCCACCGCTGCCCCGGAGAGGACATCACCGTCACCGCGCTCGCGGCCCTCGCGACGGAACTGGCGCGACTCGACTACGAGGTTCCCGACCAGGACCTCGGGATTCCCCTGTCCCGCATTCCCACGATCCCCCGGAGCGGCTTCCGACTCCGCCTGAGGTGACCGGTCCGCGCAGGTCGCCCCCGCGGGACGGCGGGGGCGACCTGCGCGGACGGACGTACGGACCTCGGTAGCTGTCGCGTCCGCCGGTCTTCGCCGGCTCGACGCCGCGCCTCACGACCGGAGGGTCAGCTCCGCACACCGGGTGACGACGGACGCGAGTTCCGGCCCGTCGGCGCGCAGCCGGCGCTGGGTGCGGGCGCCGTTCCCGCGTTCGTGCAGGTGCGTGATGCCTTCCCGGACCCGCTCGTCGTCGCCGTGGTCTTTCAATGCCGTGCGCACGTGCTGGTACAGGGCCTCGACCGCGTCCTCGGCAGACGTCTCCCGCATGGTTTCGGGGTGCAGCAGGGGTCCGTCCAGGCCGGAACGTCCGGCCCGCCAGGAGGCCAGGCGCAGCAGACTCGTACCGATCCTGGCCGGTGGTCGTCCGTCCTGCCAGGCGCGGGCCGCCGTCTCGACCAGGCCACGGATGAGGGCTGCCAGCAGGACCGGCGTGGAGGCGTCCAGGCATACGTCGGCGACGCGGACCTCCACGGTGGGGTAGGTGGCCGACAGACGGGCGTCGAAGTAGATCATGCCCTCGTCGCGCAGCGCTCCGGTGTCGATCATCGCGCGGACCTGCTCGTGGTAGCGGTCGGCGGAGCCGAAGACGTCCACCGGACCGGCGGACGGCCACCGGTTCCACACGCGGCTGCGGTAGCTCCCGTACCCGCTGTCCTCGCCCTGCCAGAAGGGCGAGTTCGCGCTCATCGCGGTCAGGACGGCCAGCCAGGGCCTGATGCGGTCCAGAACGGCTACGCCCTCTTCGTCCGACGCGACCGACACGTGGACGTGGCATCCGCAGGTCAGCTGCTCCTGCGCGGTCAGTCCGAACTGCTCGCCCATCCACCGGTAGCGTCGTCCGACGTTCAACGACGGCTTGACGGGCAACGGGGATGTCGCGACCGCCGCCACCACCGCTCCGGCACTCGCCGCGTGGTGGGCCGCCTCGCCGCGGATGCGGACGATCTCCTCCTGGAGCTCACGCATCTCGGTCACCGGTTTCGTGGCGAACTCCAACTGCTCCTTGTGCAGTTCCTTCTCGAACTCGTGGTCCCGTCGAGCGCTCGTGCCGGGGCGCTGCCAGGCCGAACGCTCCGCGGCTGCCAGCACCGCCCCGGACACGGCGAGCGGGGCGCCACTGTCCGCGTCCACGAGCAGCAGCTCTTCCTCCACACCTACGCTTCGCATGACGCCGCCTGTGGATCGAACCGTCAGATACCCCGCACCTGCCCTGGCTCCCCTCGACCATGCCGCCGCCCCGCCTGATCACCTCGTGACGGGATCAGCCACCCTCGAATCCGAAGACCCCGGCCAAGGCCGTTTCCTGCTCCTCGACGTCCCCCGCGCTGCGGGCGATCACCGCGTACCTCCAGGAACGGCCGTCGGTCGGCGCGTCCGCGTACAGCACGACGCCCTCGCCGCGCCCCGGATCGAACGCGAGGTGGGCAGCGCGCAGTCGGGCGAGGGCCCCCTCGAAGTCCAGCGGGTCACGCGTCCGGCCCCTCGCGATCGACCATGCCGGAGGCGGCGCGGCCGATCCCCCGGTCAGCCGGGTGACCATGGCGTGGGGAGTGGTCGTGGCCGTGCGGCGGACGTTGCTCTCACTCGCGTACGGGAGGCCGGCCGTGTCCACCAGGGCGTCGAGCCCGAAGGGACCGGCGAATCCGTGGTCGGCCAGGTGGCGTCCCAAGGTCGTCCCCCATCCCGCCAATTCGTCGGCCACGTGCGCGCAGGACGGCGGCAGCGGAGAGGCGTATCCCGTGAAGGATCCTTCAACCGTGCGCATCGCGCCGCTGAAGAGGGCCCGCACTCCGTGGGCTGCCGCCTCCATCTGCGTACTGACCGACTCGGCGACGTCGAGGCACTCCTCCACCACCCAGAGGCCCTCGGGCCCGCCGACCGTGTCGAGCAGCAGGCTTCCCTGGCCCTTCAGGCCGTCGCGGGACACGAAACGCATCCCGTGCCCACCCGCCGAGCGGTCGGGCTTCACCACGACACGCTCGTGGTCCCGAAGCAGTGCGCGCACCACGCCTTCGGCCTCCGGGCGACGGCACGTCCGCCCCGTCGGCAGCCGCATGCCCACCTGCTCGGCCGTCTCGCGGAAGCCGGTCTTCGTGTTGAGCAGCATGGTCATGCGCAGCGCGTCCTCGGCGGCTTCGAGCGTCGGGTACGGGTGCACCGTGATACCGACCTCACGGGCGAACGCGATCGCCGACGCGTCCGACGCGGTCGGCAACAGCGCGGCCCCCCGGTCACCTGCGAGAGCCCGGACCTGCTCGACGAGGCCGGCCTCGCGGACCGCCCGAGCCAGGGGGACGGCGCCGGCGGGCGGCACCTCGACGATCGCCACCGATTCCGGAGGCACCCCTGTCAGGCCGTACACGTACCGCAAGAACTCCCGGCTCAGCGGCACAGGGGTGACGAACACATCCCCCGGCCGGAGCAACCAGGCCTTCCGCGGCGCCTGCTGCGCCCACTGCGTCAGGATCTGCCCCTCGTCGAGATCCACCGCCAAGTCGGAGAGGAAGTTCGCGAAAACGACGATCGGGCCCGTATCGGTCACTGCTCTGCTTCTATGGTCGCCGTACGGCCGTCCACGGCCGGCGGGGGCGGGCCACCCACTCCACGAACGTGGAGGCCGGGCAGGGCAAGGCTCCCACGTCTCGAGCCCGGCCACCCCGCTCCGCGCACGGCCCCTGTCCTCGCTGGTCGGCGCCGCCTACGCGGGGTCGACCGGGCCCGCGACGCGATGGGTGTCGCCGTCGAACGCGCTTCGGTCGGGATTCCAGGAGGGCCTCGCTTGACGGGTGGACGGCACGACAGATAGGGAGAGGCTGTTCATCGCGCAAGGTGTGAAACGGGGGACGTATGAAGCCGCTCGAACCGGGGGATCCCCCCTCGCTGGGCGAGGGTAGGTACCGGCTGGTGGGACGGCTCGGTCAGGGAGGCATGGGCGTTGTGTACCTGGGCCGCTCCCGGTCCGGTCGTGCGGTCGCCATCAAGGTCGTGCGTCCCGAGCTGAGCACCGAGCCCGGGTTCAAGCGCAGGTTCGCCGACGAGGTCGCGGCGGCGCGGCGGGTCGGCGGTTTCCACACCGCTCCGGTGGTGGACGCGGACCCGGACGGGGAGCCGGCCTGGCTGGTCACGGCGTTCGTACCCGGCCCCACCCTGCAAGCGGTACTCGCGCGCGTCGGATCGCTGCCCCTGGACACGCTCACCGTCCTCGCGGCCGGCCTGGCCGAGGCGCTCGACGCGATCCACCGCGCAGGGGTCATCCACCGCGATCTGAAGCCCGCGAACATCATCGTCGCCGAGGACGGGCCGCGAGTCATCGACTTCGGCATCGCGCGCGCCCTGGACGGCACATCACTGACACAGACCGGCCTGCAGATCGGCACGCCCGGTTTCCTGGCACCCGAGCAGCTCACCGGGAGCAGGGACCTCACCCCCGCGGTCGACATGTTCGCTCTGGGGGTGGTGCTCACCCAGGCGGCGGGGGGCGCCCCCTTCGGTGACGGCCCGTCCGCGGCCAGGCACTACAAGGTGGTCCACGAAGAGCCGGACCTGACCGCCGTGCCCGTCGAACTCCGCGAAGCCATCGGCGCCTGTCTGTCCAAGGACCCGGCGGCGAGGCCCACCCCGGCCGCCTTCCTCGGTGGTCTCACCGTCCGCCACGCGGACGGCGCCTCCTGGCTGCCGGAAGCGGCCACGCAACTGCTCCCGGTGCCCGTCCCGGAGCCGGAGCCGATCCCGGTCCCGCCGGTTCCGATCCCGCCGGTTCCGATCCCGCCGGTTCCGGTCCCGGTCCCGGAAAGCCTGTCGGAGAACCGGCGGGACACGTCGGAGAACGCCCCGGACGACGTCCGGCTGCCGGGCGCCGCCCCGGCCGTCGTCGCGGAGCCCCGCACCGAACGCTCACCCACCGTGCCGGGGCCCGGCACGCAGCCCTCCCTCACCCCCGCGCAGGTCCCGCCGACCGATGCGGGGAAGGGGCGGCGTCGCCGTGCGGTACTCGCTGCGGTGCTCGTGGCATCTCTCGCGGCCGCCGGCCTGTTCGTGTGGCAGCCGTGGAACCACTCGACCAAGAACGGTTCCAAGGGCCGCGCCTCCTCACCCACCGGATCCGCGCCGACCCCCGCGCCGTTCCCGGCCGAACCGTTGCTGATCCGGCAGGACACCGCCCCGGGCTGGCCCGGAACGTGCCACGGCGTCATCGCCCGTCGGGACGCCTCGGCGGAGAAGCCCGTGGAGCTCATCGCGGGCGGCGCGGGCACGTGCGACATGCTGCCCCAGTGGTCCCCGGACCACCGGTCGTTCGCGTTCACCCGCAGCACGCCCGAGGGCACGGCCGTCTGGATCGCCGATGCCGACGGCTCGAAGGCGCGCCGGATCACCTCCATCGCCGGCGGCAGGGTGTCCTGGTCGCCGGACGGCAGCCGGCTCGCCGTGCTGCGCAAGAAGGACGGCGTACAGCAACTGTTCGTGGTCGACGTCGCCGACGGCGCGGCTCGCCAGCTCACCTCGGGCGGGAGCCAGGTCGAGGATCCCGCGTGGTCGCCGGACGGCAAGAGCATCGCGGTCTGCCTGCAGACAGGCGCCGGGAACTGGCAGATCCACGTGGTCGATCCCGCCGTCCCGGACCGCGCCCCGCGGCAGGTGACACGGCTGCCGCACGCGGCGCAGGACCCGGTGTGGTCACCCGACGGCGCCACCCTCGCCTACACGGCCGGAACCTACGGCACGGGCACCCAGGGCGACATCCGCCTGGTGAACGCGGACGGCAGCGACGATCGCGAACTGATCGCGGGCAGCGCCCACGAGATGGACCCCGTCTGGTCCCCCGACGGCACGTGGGTGGCCTTCGTCCGCGGCCCCTACGAACAGCCCACGATCTGGGCCGTGCGCGCGGACAGGACCGGCGAGCGCGCGCTCACCGCCGGCGGTGCCGCCGAAGGGCATCCTGCCTGGCGCTGAGAGCGAAGGCGGCCACGCGGCGTCCCCGCGTCCGCGGCGTCCCCTCGTCCGCGGCGTCATCGCTCGGCGCCGCCCCGACCGCCGGTGTGGCCGGGGGCCTCGTCGGCGCAGGGGGTTCGTCGTCCTGATGAGCGCCTTCCAGAAGGTCGAACATCCGGTCCATGACCTTCTGGAAATCAGTCCACGGGGACGTCGGGTCCTGGGCGTCGACAAGGGTGTACGCGGGGCCTGCGCCCGCTCGGTTCGAGGTCATGTTCCACCTCTTGGCATCAGCGGCCGGCTCGGTACCGGTGCGTCTCGCGCGCGTCGAGCGTGCCCGGGGCACTTGCCCCGATACCGGGGGCTCATGCGCGCTCCCGGCGGCCGCAACGCACCAGGGTCGGTCGGACCACTGACACCTGCGGTGCCCCTCGGCGGGCAGCGCGCAGGTCTGACGCCTCCCGTGGGTCGGCCGACAGCCTCTTCGCCCACGAGGAACAGCGCCGGCGCGACCACGCCGACGTCCTGCTGGTCCACACCGACGCTTCCGCGGTGCGGATCAGGGCGCGTCGGGCACGTGGACCTGTAGGACGCAGATATCGTCCCGGTTGCCCGGACGCCGCCCGGCCAGGGTCTTGGCGAGGTAGCCGTTCCGGCCCTCCCGCACGAGCCGCAGCGCCGTGTCGGAGAGCCGGTCGAGCCCGACCCCCAGGTCCTCGCGAGGCTCCTCCACCAGGCCGTCCGTGTAGAAGAGCAGATGGTCCCCCGGCAACAGCTCGGTGACCTGCTCCTCGTACACCGAAGCGGCCGCCGCGCCGAGGAGGCTGCCCTCGGGCTGGGGGAGGTAGACCGCCCGGCCGCCCCGGATCAGCAGCGGCGGGAGATGCCCCGTCCGCACCCAGGTCAGCCGCTGGTCCCAGGGCTGGTAGCGCCCCATGACCATGGTCGCGGTGGCGCCGTGGGCATCCCCCGCCGTGTGGAGCAGGAGCGTGTTGAGCCGGGCCAGGACCTCCGACAGGGGTGATCCGGTGATGCTCATGCCTTTGGCCGTGAACCTCAGCTGGGCCATCGTGCCCACAGCCGACAGGCCGTGGCCGGCGACGTCCCCGACGACGAACAACGCGCTCCCGTCAGGGAGTTCGATGGCGGAGTACCAGTCGCCCCCGACGTTCAGCCCGCTCTCTGCCGGGACGTAGGCCACGTCGACGCGCAGACCGGCCAGCTCGAGGGACTGCTCGGCGATCGGCAGGAGGGTGTCCTGGAGTCTTGCGGCCAGGGCGCGCTCCGCCTTCAGCATGCCCCGCTGGACGAGATTGGCGCGTTCGCTCTCCTTCAGGGCCGTCTCGGCGCCCCGCTGCGCGGTCAGGTCCTGGAAGAAGCCGTGTACTTCCACCGGATTGCCGTCCGCGTCCCGCTGGCCCTCGGCGACGATCCGCAGGTGCCGGACGCCGCGTGCCGTGGCGATCCGGAAGGGCTGGTCGATGGCCCCGCCGTCGCCCAACAGGCGCTGCACGGCCGCGCCCAGTTCCGGCAGATCCTCCGCCAGCAGGTGACTCGGCAGCTCCTCCAGGCGCATGGGGCCCAGAGCGGGATCGCGGTCGAAGATCGTGTAGACCTGGTCGGACCAGCTGATCGTGTCCGTGGTGAGGTTCCAGCCCGCCCAGCCGAGGTTGCCCAGGCGCTGCATGTCGTCCAGCCTGCGGGTCTCACGTTCGTCGGTGTCGTGCCGGATCCACGTCACGATCAGACGGTTCCTCAGCTTCGACGCCCGGACCGAGTAGACGGACTGCCGCGGGGCTCCGGCGGCCACTTCCTCATAGGTGAAGGGCTCGCTCTCGTAGACGGCGCCCGTGGTCAGCGTGTCCAGGTACCCCTCCCAGACGTCGCTGCCCGCCACCGTCGGGTACGTCTCCAGGATCTTCCGGCCGATCAGCTGTCTGCCGTGCCGACCGGCCACGTCGAGGGCCTCGGGCGCCGCCGCGTCGATCCGGTAGTCCTCCACCTGTCCCGTGGGCGAACGCAGCGGCGTCAGCAGCACCGCCGGCCCCGGCAGGGCGTCGAAGATCGCTTGGACGTCCTCGACGTCCTGCTGGAGGGGGTCGGGCCGGTCGGAGTCCCGGTCTTCCCGCAAGGGGCCGGTGCACAGGCCGACCGCCCGCCGGAGGAGGGTCCGGGTGCGCGCGTCGAAGGGGCCCGGCCGGGTACGGAAGAATCCGACGACGGCCGTCACCGGCCGACTCCCGGGTACGGGGAGCCACGCGCGGGAAGGCCACCGCTCGGGCGGCTCACCGATCAGCAGGTACCGGACGGCGTCCCGCGCCAGGTCTTCGAGCCACACCGCCTCCTCGGCCTCGATGGCCTCCAGTGCCGCGACACCGCTGAGCGGGGGGGATGTGGCTCCATTGCTCGGCCGTGGCGTCGTCCACGCCCGCGTGCCCGGTCAGCTCCAGGCTTCCGGCCGGGGCAACGGTGTAGATCATCACCGCGGCCACGTCCTCCGTTTCGCCGAGCACGTATCGCAGCAGGCCCGCGATCTCGGAGGGGGCACGTACGTCGGCGGCCGTCAGGCTTTCGGCCAAGCGGGCAAGGAGCGCCCGATGGCCGGCTCGGGGGCCGACCCCACCGGAGAGGACGTAGCGACCGGTGTCGAAGGGGGTGTGCTCCACTACGGGCACGGCTGCACGAGCGGCCCGCTCGGCGGCCTTCGGCGGCGTCCCCGCCCAACCGGCACCGACCTGGCCCTGGGTGATCCAGCATTCCTCCAGCAGGGTCCGGCGGTGTCGCGCGGCACTGTCGAGCAGCTCCTGATACGCGGCGTCCGGCGGTAGGCCCGTCCGGGCCATCACCATGCCCTTGGCACGCTCGAGGACGGCTGTCATCGACGCCTGTGCCTCCAGGTCCACGACCTCGGCACGGAGCCTGGCGACCACGTTGGCCAACGCCAGCATCTCGGGGCTCGCGCCGCCGCCTGTGGGTAGCACGGAATCGCCCTCCATAGGTCGAGCATGCCACGCCCCACGGCCGTTGTAACCGGCCCGACCGCGCGGCGCCCTGGGCGGTCTGGGCCGGGCCCGCACGGGGAAGTGTGGGTTGGTGGAGGAGATGGACCGTCGTGGTTCCGTCGCTCGAGGCTCCGCCGTCGTTCGCGGACGGTCAGCGGCATGTGTGTGCCCGACGAGCGGGGCAGCTCCCTCCGACATCAGCCGTACGCGGTGTCCGGGTCGACATCCAGCAGGCTCGCGGCCTGACTCGACGTGCACGTCCGCCTCCCCGGCTACCTCCCGCCGGATATCTCATTCCACTGTCCGAATACTGGAATCCACTCGTCGCTGCGCGATCCGGGCCCCTAGGGTGGCCGGTGCAGCTGGTTCGCCCCGTCCGCCAGGCGGGATGCGTCGTAAGAGGGAACCCGGTGGGAATCCGGGACTGCCCCGCAGCGGTGAGCGGGAACGACCGCCGTCATACGCACTGGGACCGGCCAACGGTCCTGGGAAGCGACGGCCAGTAGGTGCCCGCCGGGAGACCGGCAGGCGTGCCCGCGAGTCCGAAGACCTGCCCGTTGCCCGCACGCGGACGTATTCCGCATGCGGATGTCCCGGTGACCTCGTGGGCGGGTCGGCGTACACAGCGAGCGGCACGTGCGGTGTTCTCTCCCGCGGCGTGGTCCGCACGTTCTGTCGTCCCTTCGCGTCCGCGTCCCGTCGTCCGGGATGTTCTGGACACATCTCGCGAAGGAGAGTTCCGTGACAGCGAAGTCCGCAGCCGCGGCAGCACGAGCCACCGTGTACGGCTACCCCCGCCAGGGACAGAACCGCGAACTGAAGAAGGCGATCGAGGGCTACTGGAAGGGCCGCGTCACCGCCGACGCCCTCCGCCGGACCGCCGCCGACCTGCGTCGTGCGAACTGGCAGCAGCTGGCCGACGCCGGCATCACCGAGGTGCCCACCGGCGACTTCTCGTACTACGACCACGTCCTGGACACCAGTGTGATGGTCGGCGCTGTCCCCGATCGGCACCAGGAGGCCATCGCCGCGGACGCCCTCGACGGCTACTTCGCGATGGCGCGGGGCACCCAGGACGTGGCCCCCCTGGAGATGACCAAGTGGTTCGACACCAACTACCACTACCTGGTACCCGAACTCGGCCCCGACACCGTCTTCACCGCCGACTCCGGCAAGCAGGTCGCCGAGCTGAAGGAGGCCCTCGCGCTCGGCCGGTCGGCTCGCCCGGTCCTCGTCGGCCCTGTCACCTACCTGCTGCTCGCCAAGCCCGCCCCCGGCGTCGCCGCCGACTTCCAGCCGATCACCCTGCTCGACCGGCTGCTGCCCGTCTACGCACAGGTCCTTGCCGACCTGCGCGCCGCCGGCGCCGAGTGGGTGCAGCTCGACGAGCCCGCCCTGGTCCAGGACCGCACCCCGGCCGACCTGAACGCCGCCGCCCGCGCCTACCGTGACCTGGGCGCCCTCACCGACCGGCCCAAGCTGCTGGTCGCCTCCTACTTCGGCCGGCTCGACGACGCCCTCCAGGTCCTCGCCGCCGCCCCGGTGGAGGGCCTTGCCCTCGATTTCACCGACTCCGCCGCCTCGAACCTCGATGCCCTCGCCGCGGTCGGCGGGCTGCCGGGTAAGCGCCTGGTCGCGGGTGTCGTCAACGGTCGCAACATCTGGATCAACGATTACCAGAAGTCGCTGACCACCCTCGGCACCCTCCTCGGCCTTGCCGACCGGGTGGACGTCGCCGCGTCCTGCTCCCTGCTGCACGTGCCGCTGGACGCCAACGCCGAACGGGACATCGACCCGCAGATCCGGCGGTGGCTCGCCTTCGCCCGACAGAAGACCACCGAGATCAGCACCCTCGCCCGCGGTCTCGCCCAAGGCACCGACGTGATCGCCGCAGAGCTGGCCGCCAACCGCGCCGACCTGGCCTCGCGCGCCCATTCCGCCATCACCCACGACCCTGCCGTCCGGGCCCGCACCGCTGCCGTCACCGACGCGGACGGCCGCCGCTCCCAGCCCTACGCGCAGCGCACTGCCGCGCAGCGCGCCCACCTGGGACTGCCCGTACTACCCACCACCACCATCGGCTCGTTCCCGCAGACCGACGAGCTGCGCGTGGCCCGCGCCGACCTTCGGGCCGGCCGCATCGACGCGGCCGGGTACGAGGAGCGGATCGAGAACGAGATCCGCGAGGTGATCTCGTTCCAGGAGAAGACCGGCGTCGACGTGCTGGTACATGGCGAGCCCGAGCGCAACGACATGGTCCAGTACTTCGCGGAGCAGCTGACCGGCTACGTCGTCACCCAGCACGGCTGGGTGCAGTCCTACGGCACCCGCTACGTCCGCCCGCCCGTCCTGGCCGGCGACATCTCCCGGCCGGAGCCGATGACCGTTCGCTGGACGACGTTCGCGCAGGCTCAGACGCCGAAGCCGGTCAAGGGCATGCTCACCGGTCCGGTCACCATGCTCGCCTGGTCCTTCGTACGCGACGACCAGCCGCTCGGAGACACCGCCCGCCAAGTGGCGCTCGCCCTGCGCGACGAGGTGAACGACCTGGAGGCAGCAGGCACTTCGGTCATCCAGGTCGACGAGCCGGCGCTGCGCGAGACCCTGCCTCTGCGGGCCGCGGATCACGCCGAGTACCTGGCCTGGGCGACCGAGTCGTTCCGGCTCAGCACCAGTGGTGTGCGGCCGGACACCCAGATCCACACGCACATGTGCTACGCCGAGTTCGGCGACATCGTCCAGGCCATCGACGACCTCGACGCCGACGTCATCAGCCTGGAGGCCGCCCGCTCCCACATGCAGGTCGCGGACGAGCTGGCCGAGCACGGCTACCCCCGTGAGGCCGGCCCGGGCGTCTGGGACATCCACTCCCCGCGCGTCCCGAGCACCGACGAGGCCGCCGGCCTCCTGCGCAAGGGGCTGGACGCCATCCCCGCCGAACGGCTGTGGGTCAACCCCGACTGCGGCCTGAAGACCCGTGGTTGGACCGAGACCCGAGCCTCCCTGGAGAACCTCGTCGCCGCCGCCCGCGAGGTCAGGGCGGAGCTGGCGGTCGGCAACGGCTGATGCCGCGCGTCCGGGCCGGGCGCTTCGGCGTCCGGCCCGGACCGGCCACGACCGGACAGGAGCGACGCAGGCCCGGCAGACGGGAAGGTCTCAGGTGGCGAAGCGGAACAGCCGTTCTCCGCGACGGCGTAGGCATTGAGCTGTCTACGCCTGGCCGGCAAGGCGGCGTCCTCGGTCCAGGGGTCCCGCGAAAGCGGCCACCGGCCACGTTGGGAGACACGACGTCAGTGGGGCCTGGCAGACCCCGCCATGGTCCCAGCGGTGGTAGCCGGCGGCGTCCCCTTCGTCGCCATGCACTGGCGGGGGGGGGACGGCCACGACATGAACAGCCGCGCCGTGTACGAGGAGGTGGTGCGCGAGGTCGTCGCGGAACTCGGTGCCCGTGTCGAGGCCGTGGTGGCCCGCTGAGAATACGGAACGGTGGGGACGCGACGACACCACTCGCCACTCCCCCACCGTTCCTGCGTACCTCCGGCGCACCCTCAGCCCCGGAGTCGTGCCGGGCCCCTCAGACCCGGCCGTATGTGTGGAAGCCGCGGCCACTCTTGCGGCCGAGCAGCCCGGCCTGCACCATCCGCGACAGCAGCGGGGGCGGGGCGTACAGCGGTTCCTTGAACTCCTCGTACAGCGACTCGGCGATGGCCGCGACGGTGTCCAGGCCGATCAGGTCGGCGAGTTTGAGCGGGCCCATGGGGTGGGCGCAGCCCAGCTCCATGCCGGCGTCCACGTCGGCGGCGCTCGCGAACCCTGATTCGGCCATGCGGATGGCGGAGAGCAGGTACGGGATCAGCAGCGCGTTGACCACGAAGCCGGCCCGGTCCTGGGACCGGACCGTGGTCTTCCCGAGAGCCTCTTGGGCGAAGGTCTCCACTGTGGCGAGGGTGTCCGCCGACGTGTGGAGGGAGGAGACGACCTCGACCAGGGGGAGGACGGGGACGGGGTTGAAGAAGTGGAGTCCCACGACCCGGTCGGCGCGACCGGTGGCCATGCCCAGCCGCATGATCGGGATGGCCGAGGTGTTCGTGGCGAGGATCGCCTCCGGATCCGCGACGATCTTGTCCAGGGCCGTGAAGATCTCCGTTTTGGCTTCGGGGTTCTCGGTGACGGCCTCGATCACGAGCTGCCGGTCGCCGAGGTCCTCCAGGTCCCCGGTGCATACGAGCCGGGCCAGGGCATCCTCGGCGGAGAGGCGGTCGAGCTTGCCGCGCTGAACCGCTCGCTCCAGGGAGACGGCCACGCGTTGACCGGCCGCTCGGGCGGCGGTGGCGTCCGCTTCGGCCACGACGGTGTCGAGTCCGGCGCGGGCGCATACCTCGGCGATGCCCGCGCCCATCTGGCCGCCGCCGACGACACCGACTCGCCGGATACCGGCAGGCTGCGGGAGGGCGTTCACGCGTTCACCTGCGCGGGGGCGCGGCGGACCAGGTGGCGGGCGTAAGCGTCAGGCGTGAAGAACAGCGCGAGCTGCACCGAAAGCGCGGAGTCCACGAAGACCTCACGGGCTTCGAGGGCGAGCGCCTGCGGGTCCTCGGCCTCCAGCGCCGCGCATTCGGCGTCGAGGAGGTCGATGACCGTACTCCGGTCCACCCGGTCGTGGCGCAGCCACTGCCAGATCTGGACGCGGGCGATCTCGGCGGTGGCGGCGTCCTCCATCAGGCCGTTCAGTGCGACGGCGCCACTGCCGCGCAGCCAGGCGTCGAAGTAGCGCAGCGCCACGGCCACGTTGGAGCGGATGCCCTCGGAAGTCGGCGGAGCCGCGATCCTGCGGACGGACAGCAGGTCGGCGGCCGTGACCTCGACGTCCTCGCGCGTGCGCTCCAGCTGGTTCGGCCGGTCCGCGAGGACACCGTCGAAGACCTCCCGGCAGAGGGGGACGAGGCCGGGGTGGGCGACCCAGGAGCCGTCGAAGCCGTCCTCGGCCTCCCGTTCCTTGTCGAGCCGGACCTTCGCGAACGCGGCGACGTTCACGTCCGGGTCCTTGCTGGGGACGTGGGCTGCCATACCGCCGATGGCGTGGGCGCCGCGCTTGTGGCAGGTGCGCACGAGGAGTTCGGTGTAGGCCCGCATGAAGGGGGCGGTCATGGTGACCGAGGCCCGGTCGGGGAGCTGGAAGTCGGTACGGTGGCCGAAGGTCTTGATGAGGCTGAAGAGGTAGTCCCAGCGGCCGGCGTTGAGGCCGGCACTGTGCTCGCGCAGTTCGTAGAGGATCTCCTCCATCTCGAACGCGGCGGTGATCGTCTCGATCAGCGCCGTGGCGCGGACCGTGCCACGGGGGATGTCGAGGAGGTCCTGGGCGAAGACGAAGATGTCGTTCCACAGGCGGGCCTCGGTACGGTTCTCCAACTTCGGGAGGTAGAAGTACGGGCCGTACCCGGCGTCGATCTGCCGCTGCGCGCAGTGGAAGAAGTACAGACCGAAGTCCACGAGCGAGGCGGACACGGGACGGCCGTCGACCTCCAGGTGCTCCTCGGTGAGGTGCCAGCCGCGCGGGCGGACCATGATGGTCGCGAGGTCCGCGCCGAGGCGGTACTCCTTGCCCTCGGTGGTGGTGAAGTCGATGCGGCGCTCGATGGCGTCGAGCAGGTTGAGCTGACCGCCGACGACGTTGTTCCAGGTGGGTGCGGTGGCGTCCTCGAAGTCGGCCATCCAGACCTTGGACCCGGAGTTCAGCGCGTTGATCGCCATACGGCGCTCCGGCGGGCCGGTGATCTCCACTCGGCGGTCGGTCAGCCCGGGGGCGGGCGGGGCCACGCGCCAGTCGGTGTCGGCGCGGACAGCGGCCGTGGCGCGGGAGAAGTCCAGCGGCGTCCCGGACGCCAAGTGGGCGGAGCGGCGGCGGCGTTCCTTGAGGATTTCCAGACGGCGGTCCGCGAAGGCGGCGTCGAGCCGGCCGATGAACTCCAGGGCCTCGGGAGTCAGTATCTCCTCGTGGCGCTCAGCCGGCGCGCCGAGAACCCGGACGCTGCTGATCAGGGGCATGAGTGACATGAGGTTCTTCTCCTCAGCGTGGGGCGGCGGGCGCCCAAGGGAAACCCTCGGGCGCCGTCGGACGACGATCGGTGGAGCGCCGAGCTGGGCCCGGCCGGACCCGGAGCGGAGGCTCCTAGTGGAACTGCTCTTCCTCGGTGGAGCCGGCGAGCGCGGTGGTGGAGGAGGCCGGGTTGACCGCGGTGGAGACCAGGTCGAAGTAGCCGGTACCGACCTCGCGCTGGTGCTTGACGGCTGTGAAGCCCTGGGCCTGGGCGGCGAACTCGCGCTCCTGAAGGTCGACGTACGCCGTCATGCCGTGCTCGGCGTAGCCGCGGGCCAGGTCGAACATCCCGTGGTTGAGCGAGTGGAAGCCGGCCAGGGTGATGAACTGGAAGCGGTAGCCCATCGCGCCCAGCTCCCGCTGGAACTTGGCGATCTGGTCGTCGTCCAGCGCGGCCTTCCAGTTGAAGGAGGGCGAGCAGTTGTAGGCGAGCATCTGGTCCGGGTACTGGGCGTGGATCGCCTCGGCGAACTCGCGGGCCTGGGCCAGGTCGGGCGTGCCGGTCTCGACCCAGATGAGGTCGGCGTACGGGGCGTACGCCAGACCCCGGGCGATGACCGGGGCCATGCCGTTCCGCACGTGGTAAAAGCCCTCGGCGGTGCGCTCACCCGTGCAGAACTCCGCGTCGCGCTCGTCGACATCGCTGGTCAGCAGGGTGGCCGCGAGGGCGTCGGTGCGGGCGATGATCAGCGTCGGGGTGTCCGCGATGTCGGCGGCCAGGCGGGCCGCGTTCAGGGTGCGGATGTGCTGGGAGGTGGGGACGAGGACCTTGCCGCCGAGGTGGCCGCACTTCTTCTCGGAGGCCAGCTGGTCCTCGTAGTGGATCCCTGCCGCACCCGCCGCGATCATCGCCTTGGTCAGCTCGAAGGCGTTCAGCGGTCCGCCGAAGCCGGCCTCGGCGTCCGCGACGATCGGGGCCAGCCAGTCCGTCGTGTCGGTGCCTCCCTCGGCGGTGGCGATCTGGTCGGCGCGCAACAGCGCGTTGTTGATCCGACGCACCACCTGGGGCACGGAGTTGACCGGGTACAGGCTCTGGTCCGGGTAGGTGTGCCCGGCCTGGTTGGCGTCGGCGGCCACCTGCCAGCCCGAGAGGTAGATGGCCTGCAGCCCGGCCCGGACCTGCTGGACGGCCTGGCCGCCGGTGAGGGCGCCGAGCGCGTGGATGTAGTCCTGCTCGTGGAGCTGTCGCCACAGCCGCTCGGCGCCGCGCCGGGCCAGGGTGTGCTCCTCGCGGACGCTGCCCGAGAGCCGCACCACGTCCTCGGCGGAGTACGTCCGCTCGATCCCTGCCCACCGCGGGTCGTCGGCCCAGCGCTGCTTGAGCTGCTCGGCCGCCGCCGTCGTGTTCGCCTCTGCCATGACCGTCACCGTTTCCGTCGTCGCTTGTCTTGCCAATGCCCCCGACAGGGATCCACGCATTGACACTCTGTGCCTGATGAAGAAGGCGCGGCCGCCGAACCCGCCCGTGGGCCGGAGCTGAGCAATGCTGCCGATCGGCCAGGAGCGGACGGCCAGACCACCGAAATCAGGGCATGAATCGAGGTTCTGGGGTCCTTCCCGGCCACCGGTTCCGGCTGGCCGCAGGACTGACTCTGACACTGGCACTGGGTGCCATCAAGGAGGTACGTCTGCCAAGGTTTGCGAATCTTCGAGGCTGAAATTGCCAAGCTTGCGAAGGTTACCGATGAGTCAGGTCGCCGTATGCTGACGGGATCCGTCCGACGGTGGAGGAGTCCGGTGAGCAAGACCTACGCGGGAGCACGCCTGCGGCGGCTGCGCGAAGAGCGGCGCATGACGCAGGCCGACCTGGCCAGGGTGCTGGGCATCTCGCCCAGCTACCTGAACCAGATGGAACACGACTCCCGCCCGCTCACCGTCCCGGTGCTGCTGCGCCTCACCGAGGCCTTCGGGGTGGACCCCGGGTTCTTCTCGGAGCGCGACACCAGCCGCATGGTCGCCGACCTTCGCGAGGCGCTGGCCAAGGAGGTCGCCGAAGCCCGCGTCTCCTCCTCCGACCTGGCCGAGCTGGCCACGCGGATGCCCGCGGTCGCCGCCGTCCTGCTGGACCTCGGGCGACGCAGCCAGCTCCTGGCAGAGCGGCTCGCCGACGCGGCCGAAGGCCGTGGGGGCCCGGCGGAGGCGCCGCGCTCTCCCCACGAGGAGATCCGCGAGTTCTTCTACCGGCGGCAGAACTACCTCCACGACACCGACCTCGCCGCCGAGGACCTGGCCCGCGAGATCCGCATCCGCCCCGGGGACGTCATCCGCGCCCTGACGCACCGCCTCACCGACCGACACGGGGTGAGGATCGCCGCAGACTCCGACAGGCTGCACCACTACGACGCCGATGGCCGCGCCCTGCACCTGTCGAGCAGGCTCCGCCCCGGCCAGCAGGCCTTCCGGATGGCCACCCAGCTCGCCCTCCTCGAGTACGGGGACGAGCTCGACCGCCTGGCCGCCGAGGACTTCCCGGCCGGGTCCGAGGCGCGCCCTCTGGCCCGGATCGGCATCGCCAACTACTTCGCCGCCGCGCTGATCCTCCCGTACACGGCCTTCCACACGGCCGCCGAGGAGTTCCGCTACGACATCGAACGACTCACCGACCACTTCGGCCTCGGCTACGAGACGGTCTGCCACCGCCTCAGCACCCTCCAGCGCCCCAGGCTGCGCGGCGTCCCGTTCTCCTTCGTACGCGTGGACAGGGCCGGCAACATGTCGAAGCGGCAGTCCGCCACCGGATTCCACTTCTCCCGAGCGGGCGGCACCTGCCCGCTCTGGAACGTCTACGAGGCCTTCGCCGCGCCCGGCCGCATCCACGTCCAGGTCGCCGCCATGCCCGACGGACAGCGGTACCTGTGGACCGCCCGCGCCGTCACCCGCCACCGCGGCGGCTGGGGCGAACCCGGCAAGACCTTCGCCATCGGCCTCGGCTGCGAAATCCGTCATGCCTCCCGGCTCGTGTACGCCGACGGGCTCGACCTCGACAACACGGCGGCCGCCACCCCGATCGGCATGGGCTGTCGCCTCTGCGAGCGCCTCGACTGCCCGCAGCGGGCGGTCCCCCCACTCGGCCGTGCCCTCGCCGTGGACGAGAACAGCAGCACGTTCGTCCCGTACCCCGTCATCGGCGCGTCCTCGTCACCCCGCAGCTGACGCACCTGGCATCGGCCCAGGCCTCGCGGACACGTCCCCAACCCCCTACCAGCTGTGGCGGTCATGGAACCCTCGGCATATCCCGAACCCGACGTACGTCTGGCGCGCCTCGCGCAGGTGGTCGGCCTCCCAGCCACATGGCCTCCGACCGATAAGCTCCTCGACGAACTCGCGAAGCGGACCGGGCTGCGCACCCACGACCTCCTGCTCATCGCGGACCTCCCCGTGCCCGCGACGGCGTGGCTCTTCGACGAGACGGCCGGCGCTTCCAGTTCCATGGTGTCGCGTTCCCTTGCTCTGCCCCCGTCCGGCAGGCACCTGTTGCGCACCCGTGCACGCTCCATGACCGCGCCGGCGGGCACGCTCACGCCTTGGAAACCCCGCCCGTACGAGCAGTACCCACTGGGCTTCGGCTCCCTCCTCCTGCGGATGCTCGCGCTCCGTAACCTGAACTGGTCTGGGGCAGCCAAGGTCATGTGCCTGATGTCCGGTGTGTGCAAGGCGGCCTCGACCATCGGCGCGGTGGGACGAGGTGCCAAGGAACTCGATGCGGAGATGCTCGACGGCTTCGCGGCGACGCTCGGCATACGGGTCGCCGTGCTGGCTGGGCTGACCGACGTCCGCCCATCGGCCGAGCCTTGCGAACCTGCGCCCGAGGTGGTCGACACGGCCTTGCTGATCTGGGAGGTCCGGCAGCTGACCTGGGACCAGGAAGGTGCGCTCGCCGAGTACGCGCAGGTGCTGGGCGGGACGTGAAACCGTCCGGGACGCCCGATCACCCGCTCTTGAACACCGGGTAGGGAACGTACGTCTGCCGGTCGGGGTCGACCGCGAGGCGGCCGCCGGCCGGCGGCCTGGCCCGCTGGGCGCAGTCGCGGCGCTCGCAGATCCGGCAGCCGAGCCCGATCGGCGTCGCAGCCGACTGTTCCACCACCGCGAGACCCTCGGCGTAGACGAGCCGGGACGCGTGGCGGAGCTCGCAGCCCAGCGCGACGGCGAACTCGGCCCGGCGGGCACGATGGCCGTAGCCTCCGCGGGTCACAGTGCGGGCGATCCAGAAGTACTTCTTGCCGTCCGGCATCTCCGCCACTTGGGTCAGGATCCGGCCCGGGGCCGAGAACGCCTCGTAGACGGTCCACAGCGGGCAGGTCCCGCCCAGCCTGGAGAAGTGGAAGTCGGTCGCGGACTGGCGCTTGGAGATGTTCCCGGCCCGGTCGACCCGCAGGAACGAGAACGGGACCCCGCGCTGTCCGGTGCGTTGCAGGGTGCTCAGCCGATGGCAGACCGTCTCGAAGCCGACCCCGAAGCGTGCCTGGAGGAGCTCGATGTCGTAGCGCAGTTCCTCGGCCGCTGCCCGAAAGGGCCCGTAGGGCATCAGGAGGGCGCCCGCAAAGTAGTTCGCCAGTCCGACCCTGGCCAGTCCGGACGACGCCTCGGAGTCGAACTCGGTGTTGGCCACCAGGGAGTCGAGCAGCGGACCGTACGCCAGCAGCGCCAGCTGGGTCGCGAGCTGGAAGGCACGCTGCGCGTCGGTCAGCCAGGGCGACAGGAACAGCAGGCCACGTTCGCGATCGAAGCGGCGGGCGTCCGAGGACCAGTCCGGAGCACCGTCGAAGAGGGTCACCCCGTGCCGGGTGGCGAGGACTTTCGCGAGGCGGTCCGCCGTGCGGGACACGGAGCCGCCGCCCAGGGCCGTTGCGACGGCTTCCGCTTCGGTGTCGAGCGCGTCGAAATGGTTGTGGTAGGCGTAGAAGAAGTCCCGTACTTCGTCATGCGGTTCGGCGCGCACCACGACCGCCGAGTCCCCGGGCGGGGCCAGAGCGGCGACCTGCTCGGCCGCGTCCCGATAGCGGTGGTGGAGCGCGACGAGGGCCTTCGCGATGTCCGGGTGGTCACGGGCCATGTCCGCGATCTCCTCGGAGGCCACCGAGACCCCGCCGGCCTCGTCCGCCAAGGCGGCGCGCAGATCGGTGGTGAGGCGTTCCTCGTCGGCTTCGGAGAAGAATTCGGGGTCGACCCCGAACACCTCGGCGATCTTCAGCAGAACCGGAGCGGTGAGCGGCCGCTGGCTGTGCTCGATCTGGTTCAGGTAGCTGGTGGACAGGTCCAGGGCACGGGCCAGCTCCACCTGGTTCATGCCCCGCTCGCGTCGCAGCCTGCGCAGTTTCGCGTGGGCGTAGATCTTCCGTCCGGCCGTACGTCCCATGTGGCGACAGCGTCCCTTCCACCCGTTCCTCTCTTGCGAAGGTAGCACTCGCCTCTTTCGCAAGATTCGCAGATTCGCAGCATTTGAAGGTACTGATTCCGCAGGTTGGAGCTGTCGCATCGGTTCCGAATGCGGGGAAGGGTGAGGCATCGAAACCTTCGCATCCCGCACCCGAGGAGTTCCATGATCGAGCACGAGGTACGCGTCCATCCCAGCGCCGACCGTCTTCCGCGCGAGCGGCAGCTCGCCTGGAAGCTGGCCGAGGCGGCAACCGGCACGGAGCCGGGCTCCGTCCTCGATCCGCAGGCCGCCGACATGGCGGTGAACCGGATCGTGGACAACGCCTCCGTGGCCGTGGCCTCCCTGCTGCGTCGCCCCGTCGCGGTGGCCCGGGCCCAGGCCGCCGCCCACCGGGCGGTGCCCGGAGCCTCCGTCTTCGGGCTGCCGCCGGAAGCACGGGTCTCCCCCGAATGGGCGGCCTGGGCCAACGGCACGGCCGTGCGCGAGCTCGATTTCCACGACACCTTCCTCGCCGCCGACTACTCCCACCCGGGCGACAACATCCCGCCCCTGCTGGCCGTCGCCCAGCACACAGGCCGCTCGGGTGCCGATCTCCTGCGCGGGATCATCGCCGCGTACGAGGTGCACGTCGCCCTGGTCCGGGGCATCTGCCTGCACGAGCACCGGATCGACCACGTCGCCCACCTCAGCGCCGCAACCGCCTGCGGGCTCGGGGCGATGCTGGACCTCGACACCGCGACCGTCTACCAGGCGGTCCAGCAGGCGGTGCACACCACTACGGCCACCCGGCAGTCCCGCAAGGGAGAGATCTCCAGCTGGAAGGCCTACGCCCCGGCCTTCGCCGGGAAGGCCGCGATCGAGGCCGTCGACCGGGCCATGCGCGGCGAGAACTCCCCCTCGCCGATCTACGAAGGAGAGGACGGCTTCCTGGCCAGGATGCTGAAGGGGCCGCAGTCCTCGTACACGGTCTCGCTGCCCGCCGCAGGAGAGTCCCGGCACGCGATCCTGGACACCTACACCAAGGAGTACTCGGCCGAGTACCAGGCGCAGGCGATCATCGACCTGGCCCGTCGGATGCGGGAGAAGACCGGCCCGACCGCAGGAATCCGCAAGGCCGTCCTGCACACCAGCCACCACACCCACCACGTGATCGGATCCGGCTCCGGCGACCCGCAGAAGTACGACCCGACGGCCAGCCGCGAGACCCTCGACCACTCCATCCCGTACATCCTCGCCGTCGCGCTGGAGGACGGCACCTGGCACCACGAGCGGTCCTACGCCCCCGAGCGTGCCCAGCGGCCCGCGACCGTCGAGCTGTGGAAGAGGATCTCCACCGTCGAGGACCCCGAGTGGACCCGCCGCTACCACCACCCCGACCCGGAGCGCCGGGCCTTCGGCGGGCGCCTGGTCATCACTCTCGACGACGGCAGCGTCATCGAGGACGAGCTCGGTGTCGCCGACGCGCACCCGGCCGGCGCCCGGCCCTTCGACCGGGCCGCCTACACCGGCAAGTTCCGCACCCTGGCAGAGGGCATCGTCACGGCGGACGAGCAGGACCGCTTCCTCGACGCCGCCGGCCGACTCGCGGAGCTGGACACCGACAGGCTCGCCGCGCTGTTCCCCGTGGTCGACACGACCCGGACCACCGCCTACGACGGGACGCTCCCGAAAGGACTGTTCTGATGCTGCACACCCACACCACCGCGACAGCCAGGCGCCAGACCTTCCGCGAACAGCTCTCCTCGGGCCGGCTGCTGCGCATGCCCGGCGCGATCAACCCGTACTCGGCCCGCCTCATCCAGGAGGCCGGCTTCGACGGCGTCTACCTTTCGGGAGCGGTCCTCGCCGCCGACCTGGGGCTGCCCGACATCGGCCTGACGACCGCGACCGAAGTCGCGGCCCGTGCCCAGCAGATCACCAGGACCATCGACCTGCCTGCCCTCGTAGACGCCGACACCGGCTTCGGCGAACCTCTGAACGCCGCCCGCACCGTCCAGCTCATGGAGGACGCGGGCCTGGCCGGCCTCCACCTGGAGGACCAGGTCAGCCCCAAGCGTTGCGGCCACCTCGACGGCAAGGCGCTCATCCCCCTCGATGCGATGGTGCGCCGGGTACGGGCAGCCGTCGACGCCCGACGCGATCCGGACTTCCTCCTGATGGCACGCACCGACGCCCGCTCCGTCGAGGGCCTGGAGGCGGCGATCGACCGCGCCAAGGCGTACGTGGACGCGGGGGCGGATGCGATCTTCCCGGAGGCCCTGGGCAGTGAGGCCGAGTTCGAGGCCTTCCGCAAGGCCGTCGGCGTACCGCTTCTGGCCAACATGACCGAGTTCGGCAAGGGCCCCGTGCTGTCCGCCCGCGCGCTGGAAGACCTCGGCTACAACCTCGTCATCTACCCCGTGACCCTCTTCCGCCTCGCCATGGGCGCGGTCGAGGCCGGCTTGCGCACGATCGCCGAAGAGGGGTCCCAGGAGTCCCTCCTCCCCGGTATGCAGACCCGCTCCCGCCTGTACGAGGTCCTCGACTACGGCGCGTACAGCGCCTTCGACGGAAACGTCTTCGACTTCACCCTGCCGCCCGGCAGCTGACCCCACCGGAGTGAGCCATGACCGCCACCATCCCTGAGGTCCACCGCGGCCTCGCCGGCGTCGTCGTCGACACCACCGCGATCTCCACGGTGATCGAGGAGACCAACTCCCTGACGTATCGAGGCTATCCGGTGCAGGAGCTGGCCGCGCACCGCTCCTTCGAGGAGGTCGCCTACCTGCTGTGGCACGGCGAGCTGCCGGACGTCGGCGAGCTGGAGCGGGTCCGGGCCCGGGAGCGGGCCCTGCGCCCGCTCGACCGCACCACGGCCGAACTGCTGGCCGGCCTGCCCCGGACCTGCCACCCCATGGACGTCCTCCGCACCGCCGTCAGCTTCTTCGGCGCGGAGGACCCCACCGAGGACGAGGAGGGCACCGCCGGCCATCTGACCAAGTCGCTGGGCCTGCTCGCCAAACTGCCGGTGGTCGTCGCCGCCGACCACCGGAGACGGCTCGGGCAGGACCCCGTCCAGCCGGATCCGGACCTCGGCTATGCGGAGAACTTCTTCCACATGTGCTTCGGCTCCGTACCCGCCCCCGAGGTGGTGCGCTGCTTCGAGATCTCGATGATCCTCTACGCCGAACACAGCTTCAACGCTTCGACCTTCACCGCCCGCGTCGTCACCTCCACCCTCTCCGACCTCTACAGCGCGGTGACGGCGGCGATCGGCGCACTGAAAGGTCCCCTGCACGGCGGCGCCAACGAAGCGGTCATGCACATGTTGCGGGAGATCGGAGACCCCGAGCAGGCCGCCGACTGGCTGAACCGGGCCCTGACGGAGAAGCGCAAGATCATGGGCTTCGGCCACCGTGTCTACAAGCACGGCGATTCCCGCGTTCCGATTATGCAGGAGGCCACCGACCGGCTCGTCGCCCGGGCCGCGAACACGGAGGTGACCCGGCTCGCCGCACTGCACGCTGCCCTGCGCCACGCGATGATCGGCCGCAAGGGCATCCACCCGAACCTGGACTACCCGGCCGCGCTCGCCTACCACCTGATGGGCTTCGACGTACCCATGTTCACTCCGCTGTTCGTCATGAGCAGGGTCACCGGATGGACGGCCCACATCACCGAACAGCTCGCCCACAACGCACTGATCCGCCCCCTGGGCATCTACAACGGCCCGGAGCAGCGCCCGCTCCCCCAGACAGTCTGAGCGATCGGGCAGCGATGACCGGAGCCCTGCCTCCCCGCATGTGCGGGAAGACAGGGCTCTCTGGAACCGGCTGCGGGTTCCTTGATCAGCTGAGAACCGACGACGGCCGAGCAGCCGCCGACTCCGTACCTGCAGGATCGGTGCGCTGGGCCAGGAGCCGCTGGGCGAGGATGCCGAAGACGATCCCGAACACGGCCCACAGCACGAGCTGGACCGAGATGGATGCGACCCGGAAGTCCCACAGCAGGGCCGCGGGGAACTCGTCCTTGACGGCATCGGTGTTGTCCGGGAGCACCAGGAAGGCCAGTCCGGTGGCGACGACGAAGCCCGCCCCAGCCGCCAGGGTCGCGTTCCAGTTGCCCAGGCGCGGCGCCAGGCGCCGGCCCAGGACGATCGCGCCGACGCCCAGCAGGACGCTGAGCAGGATCATCAGGAAGAACAGCGTGGTGCGCTGGCCGATGGTGTCCGGGTTCCCGACGGCCGGCGGGGTCGCCGGGTACTTCAGGAACGGCACCATGTAAACCAGCGTGAACGCGCCCCCTGCGGTGAGGGCGGCCGTGGCCCGGGGGCCGAACCGGCCCACGCGGCCCAGGGCGAAGGAGAACGCGAGGGAGGCGATGCCGCCCAGCGCGACCCCGTAGACCAGCACGCCGGTGGCGAGACCGACGGTGGACTGCACGGGCCGGCTGACGAGTTCTTCCTCTTCCTCCGCGGCGGCGGGGGCGTCGCCGCCGCCGTGACCGGCGTGGCCGGCCGCGGGAGCGGCTTCCTTGGCGGCCGCGGCCTCCTCGACGGCGATGGAGCCGCGTACCGGGGGCTCACCGACCACATAGGCGACGGCGAAGGCGAACAGACCGGCGATCAGGCCCGCGAGCATGCCGCGGACCAGCAGACCTCTGACAGTGGAGGCGTACATGATGTGCGTGCCTCTCAGTGGCAGGGGAAGCCGAGCAGGTGACGACCGTCGTGCACCCACTCGTGCACGCCCTCGCCGGAGAACACGGCGGTGGCACCCTGCTCCGCGCCGACGAAGTACAGGGCCACGAGCATCAGCAGCCCGACGAACAGCGCCCAGGGCAGGACCGCCTTCACGGGCAGCGGCGCCGAAGGCGAGAGGGCGGGAGCGGGTATGGCAGCGGAAGCAACGGCCTCGGCCATGGTGGAACCTCCTCGGGGAACAACGCGTCCCATACGGTGGTGCAGGACAACGGTCCGAGGGTCTGACTCGCTGCCACCGCCACCCCGGAGAGGGTGCCAGAGCAGCACACAGTGGCGCGACCGTGCCGGATTCACACCGGGCTTCCGTCTCGCCGTCGTCGCTATGTGTAGATGTCGGCGTGACGCTACAGCCTGCGGCCGATCCGGCCAAGGGGGTGAGTCCCTGATCACAGCGCATGCCCAAGGGCGGGGTTCGATGTCCATGTGCCGAAGCCAACCCGGATGGCCTCCGTGTGTGACCGCCGTAGGGTGATCATCATGGCCAGTTCCCCAGTTGATCAGGAGACCGAGAACCCCTTCGACTCAATCAGGGTCGGCGATGTCCGCGAAATCGTCCGCGAGGGCGACAAGATCACCGTACGGATCGTCGCGGTCGACCTGACACGTCAACGGCTCTCCCTGTCCTGCCGGGGCCTTCAGAACAGCGGAAGGCCCCGGCAGGACGAACACCGTTGAGGACGCCGGTCGCGCTCAGCCGTGTGTGAAGTGCGGCGGGCGCTTGTCCACGAAGGCGGACATGCCCTCCTTCTGGTCGGCGGTGGCGAACACGGCGTGGAAGAGGCGGCGTTCGAAGCGGACGCCCTCCGTGAGAGTGGTCTCGAAGGCTCGGTTCACGGCTTCCTTGGCCATCATCGCCACCGGCTTGGACATGTCGGCGACGGTTGTGGCCACCGCGAGTGCCTCGGCGAGCAGTTCGTCCGCGGGCACGATCCGGGAAACCAGCCCTGCGCGCTCCGCCTCTGCGGCGTCCATGGTGCGGCCGGTCAGGCACAGCTCCATGGCCTTGGCCTTGCCGACGGCGCGCGTCAGACGCTGGGAGCCGCCGATGCCGGGGATGACGCCGAGCTTGATCTCGGGCTGGCCGAACTTCGCGGTGTCGGCAGCGAGGAGGATGTCGCAGAGCATGGCGAGTTCGCAGCCGCCGCCCAGCGCGTAACCGGAGACCGCGGCGAGCGTGGGGGTGCGGAGCTGGCCGAGGCGGTCCCAGGCGGTGAACCAGTCGGAGAGGTACATGTCCATGTAGCTCTGCGGGCGCATCTCCTTGATGTCCGCGCCCGCCGCGAAGGCCTTGGCGGAGCCGGTGAGGACGATGCAGCCGGTCTCCGGGTCCCGGTCGAGTTCCTCCGCGGCGGCCACGACCTCCGTCATGACCTGGAGGTTGAGGGCGTTGAGGGCCTCGGGCCGGTTGAGGGTGAGGACGGCCACGCGGCCCTTGCGTTCGACCAGGATGGTCTCGTAGGCGGTCATGCGGGGGTTCCGTTCTGGTTCGTTCCGGCGGGGCGGAGGGTGCGGACGATCGCCGAGAAGTCCAGGCCCGCGCCCGCGCCTTCGGCGAACTCGGCATACATTTCGGCGGCCTTGAGGCCCAAGGGAGCCTCCACCCCGCCGGCCCGCAGGGCGTTCGCGGCGAGGCCCAGGTCCTTGGCCATCAGCGGAGCGGCGAAGCCCGGCCGGTAGTCGCGGTTGGCCGGGCTCGTCGGTACGGGTCCGGGCACGGGGCAGTTCACGGTGAGGGCCCAGCACTGGCCGGAGGCGGTGGAGGCGACGTCGTACAGCGCCTGGTGGTCCAGGCCCAGGCTCTCGGCCAGGACGAAAGCCTCGCTCACCCCGATCATCGAGACGGCGAGGATCATGTTGTTGCAGATCTTCGCGGCTTGGCCGGCTCCTGCCGCACCACAGTGCACGGCCTTCTTCCCCATGGCGCCGAGCAGCGGCTCGGCAGCGGCGAACTCGGTTGTCCCTCCGCCCGCCATGAAGGTGAGGGTCGCCGCTTCCGCGCCCACGACTCCTCCGGACACCGGGGCGTCCAGCCCCCGGTGACCGGCCGCGACGACGGCCTCGTGCGCGGCCCGGGCGTCGGCCACGTCGATCGTGGAGCAGTCGACGAACAGGGTCCCGGGGCGGGCCGCGGCGAGCAGCCCCTGTTCCCGGTAGAGGGAGAGGACGTGACGGCCCGCGGGAAGCATGGTGATCACCACGTCGGCCACGGCGGCGGCCTCGGCGGCGGAGGGCGCCGGCTCGACGCCGGTGGCGGCAGCGGCGGCCAGCAGAGCCGGTACGAGGTCGAAGCCGAGGACGCGGTGGCCGGCTTTGACGAGGTTGGCGGCCATCGGCCCGCCCATGTGTCCGAGCCCGATGAATGCGACGGTAGTGCTCACCAGACGACCTCCTGCGACGAAGTGGCCGCGACGAGCCCGAGCTCGTTCGCGTCGAGCGGGGCGAAGTACCGGTCCACGTCCGCCGGGGTGACGTCCTCAAGCGCGGCCGGAGACCAGCGCGGGTTCCGGTCCTTGTCGATGACCTGGGCCCGGATGCCCTCCACCAGGTCGAGCGAAGACAGTGCCGCGCAGGAGATGCGGTACTCCTGCTCCAGCACCCGCTCCAGCGGGCCGAGCCGGCGGGCGGCGCGCAGCGCGGCCAGGGTGACCTTGACCGCCGTCGGCGACTTGGACAGCAGGGTGCCCACCGCGTCCTTCGCGGCGGACGGGCCCGAGGCCAGGAGCCGGGCCACGATCTCCTCGGCGGTGTCGGCGGCATAGCAGCGGTCGATCCACTCGGCGCGCGCGGGAACGAGGGTCCCTGCGGGAGGCGCTTGCACGTGCCGCTCCAGCACTTCGTGTACGGATTCCACGGCCAGCTCCCGGGACAGCGCGGGCAGCGCCTGTGCCGGGACGAAGTGGTCGGCGAGCCCGCACAGCAGCGCGTCCGCGGCACCGACCGGAGCTCCGGTGAGTGCCAGGTGGGTGCCGAGCTCTCCCGGAGCCAGGGCGAGGAGGTAGGTGCCTCCGACGTCGGGGACGAAGCCGATGCCGGTCTCCGGCATGGCGATCTTGGAGCGTTCGGTGACGATCCGGACGCTGCCGTGGGCCGAGACGCCGACTCCACCGCCCATGACGATGCCGTCCATGAGCGCGACGTAGGGCTTCGGGTAGCGGGCGATCAGCGCGTTGAGGCGGTACTCGTCCCGCCAGAAGTCCGCCGAGGCGGTGCCGCCGGTGCGGGCGTCGTCGTAGATCGCCCGGATGTCCCCGCCCGCGCACAGGCCCCGGTCCCCGGCGCCCTCGATGACGACGAGGGCGACGGCGGGGTCCTCGGCCCAGGCCGTGAGGGCCTGCTCGATGCGGAGCACCATGGGGTGGCTGAGGGCGTTGAGTGCCTTGGGGCGGTTGAGGGTGATGTACGCGGCGTGGCCCTCGGTGCGCAGGAGGACATGGTCGCGGTCTTCAGGGGCTTCGTGTGTCATCGCAGGGTCTCCGTGAGTCCGCGCGCGACGATGACGCGCATGACCTCGTTGGTGCCTTCCAGGATCTGGTGGACCCTTAGGTCGCGGACGATCTTCTCGATGCCGTACTCGCTGAGGTACCCGTAGCCGCCGTGAAGCTGGAGGGCCGCGTCGGCCACCGTGTACCCGGTGTCGGTGGCGAACCGCTTGGCCATCGCGCACAGGCGCGGCGCCAGCGGATCCCCGGTGTCCAGTGCCTCGGCGGCCTGCCGGACCAGCGCGCGGGCGGCGGCCAGTTCGGTGGCCATGTCGGCCAGACGGAACTGGAGCGCCTGCGCGTCCAGG
Organism: Streptomyces sp. NPDC048331; assembly: GCF_043201215.1. Lineage (NCBI taxonomy): Bacteria > Bacillati > Actinomycetota > Actinomycetes > Kitasatosporales > Streptomycetaceae > Streptomyces > Streptomyces sp. NPDC048331. The sequence goes on from NZ_JBICYT010000002.1 coordinate 242,769, forward strand.
AGTCGGCTGCCGAAGGCCTCACGGTCGGCCAGGTAAGACAGGCTCCGGTCGAGGGCGCTCTGGGCTCCGCCGAGCGAGCAGGCGGCGATGCCGAGGCGGCCGCCGTTGAGGCCGTTCATGGCGATGCGGAAGCCGTCGCCCTCCGCGCCGAGACGCCGATCGGAAGGGATCCGGACGCCGTCGAGGATCACCTGGCGGGTCGGCTGGGCGTTCCAGCCCATCTTCCGCTCGTTGGGACCGAAGGAGACGCCCGGGTCCTCGCGCTCGACGACGAAGGCGGAGATCCCGCCCGGGCCCGGCTCGCCGGTCCGGGCCATGACCACGTAGACGTCCGAGGTGCCGGCACCGGAGATGAATTGCTTGACGCCGGTGAGCACGTAGTGGTCGCCCTGGCGTTCGGCGCGGGTGCGCAGCGCGGCGGCGTCCGAGCCCGCGCCCGGTTCGGTCAGGCAGTAGCTGCCCAGGGTCGCCGCGGAACAGAGTCCGGGCAGCCAGCGGGCGCGCTGGCCTTCGTCTCCGTAGCGGTCGATCATCCAGGCGACCATGTTGTGGATGGAGAGGTAGCCGGCGATGGACGGGCAGCCCGTCGCGAGGGTCTCGAAGACGAGCACGCCGTCGCTGCGGGAGAGGCCGGAGCCGCCGTGTTCCTCGCGGACGTACACGCCAGCGAGACCGAGTGCGGCCGCGCGGCGGATGACGTCGACGGGGAAGTGCTTGTCCTGGTCCCAGGCCACGGCATGGGGGGCGAGCTGCTCCTGGGCGAAGTCGAGGGTGACCTCGGCGAGGGCGAGCTGGTCCTCGGTGAGGGTGGTGGTCACGGCGCTCACCCCATCGTCGGGATGGTGAAGCTCGCGCCCTCCTTGACCCCGGAGGGCCAGCGCGAGGTGACGGTCTTGGTACGGGTGTAGAAGCGGATCGAGTCAGGGCCATGCTGGTTGAGGTCGCCGAAGCCGGAGCGCTTCCAGCCGCCGAAGGTGTGGTAGGCGACGGGCACCGGGATGGGCACGTTGACGCCGACCATGCCCGCACCCACCCGGCGGGTGAACTCGCGGGCGGTGTCCCCGTCCCGGGTGAAGATGGCAACGCCGTTGCCGTACGGGTGCTCGCTCGGCAGGTGCAGCGCCTCCTCGAAGTCGGCGGCGCGGACCACGGACAGGACGGGGCCGAAGATCTCCTCCCGGTAGACGCGCATCTGCGGGGAGACCCGGTCGAAGAGGGAGGCACCGGCGAAGAAGCCGTCCTCGTGACCGTCCAGGGTGAAGCTCCTGCCGTCGACGACGAGCTCGGCGCCCTCGTTGACGCCGATGTCGACGTAGCGGCGCACCCGGTCGAGGGCGTCCCGGCTGACCAAGGGGCCGAAGTCCGCGTCCGGGTCGTCGGAGCGCCCGATCTTCAGGGTCGCGATGCGGTCCTTGAGCGCGGCGACCAGCCGGTCGGCTGTGTCCTCGCCCACCGGTACGGCGACGGCGATGGCCATGCAGCGTTCGCCGGCGGAGCCGTAGCCGGCGCCAATCAGGGCGTCCACGGCCTGGTCGAGGTCCGCGTCCGGCATCACGATCATGTGGTTCTTCGCTCCGCCGAAGCACTGCGCCCGCTTCCCGTGGGCGGCAGCGGTGGCGTAGATGTGCGCGGCGATCGGCGTGGAGCCGACGAAACCGAGTGCCTGGACGCGGGGGTCCTCGAGGAGGGTGTCCACGGCTTCCTTCCCGCCATTGACGACGTTCAGGACGCCCGGCGGCAGACCGGCCTCCAGGAACAGCTCCGCGAGGCGCAGCGGTACGGACGGGTCGCGCTCGGAGGGCTTGAGGATGAACGCGTTGCCACAGGCCAGGGCAGGCGCGGCCTGCCAGAGGGGAATCATGGCGGGGAAGTTGAACGGGGTGATGCCGGCGACGACACCGAGCGGGGATCGCAAGGAGTGCACGTCGATGCCGGTGCCCGCGTTGTCCGTGAACTCGCCCTTGAGCAGGTGCGGGATACCTGCTGCGAACTCGACAACCTCCAGGCCGCGTTGCAGGTCGCCGTGGGCGTCGGCGACGGTCTTGCCGTGCTCGGCCGACAACAGCCGGGCCAGGTTCTCGCGTTCACCCTCGACGAGCTGGAGGAAGCGCAGCATGACGCGGGCGCGGCGCTGGGGGTTCCACTGCCCCCATTCGGCCTGCGCCTCCTCGGCGTTGGCGATGGCGGCCTCGGTGTCGGCGCGCCCGGCGAGCGGGACCCGGGCCTGGACGGCGCCGGTGTTGGGGTCGTACACATCGGCGAAGAGCCCGGAGGTGCCGGTGGTGTGCTTTCCGCCGATGAAATGGGTGAGTTCACGGACCATGGGTGCCTGCTCTCGTCAGGTTGGATCCGGGGATGGCACGGCAGGCCGGCGGACTGCACCCGGGTGTGGGTGCGCCGCTGCGGGGAAGCCGTGAGAACTACGAGCGCGCGAAATCGGTGTGTGCGTGCTCCGCCGGATCACCAGGGTCGTGGGTACAAACCGGTGCCATGCGTGTCTGCTCCATCCTCGTGGACAACACGGAACAATCCGCGGCCGGTATCCTGACTCCCGGATCCCCGCGCGCCGCCCGCCTTCCCGACAGACCTCGTCAGTGGCGTGTGGATGGCAGCACACTCCCCGGTCACAGTGGCGGGACCGTGCCGGTTTCTCACCGGCTTCCCTGCACCGCGGACCTTGTGCCACGAACATATAGTTGGACGTCCTAGTAAGTCCAGACCCACCACTCGGGCGGGCCTAGAGTCGTGGCATGCGCATCGTCTCCCTGCTCCCCGCGGCCACGGACATCGTGGCGGACCTCGGACTGGCCGCTGACCTGGTCGGGCGCACCCACGAATGCGACTGGCCGCCCGCGGCGGTCGCGTCGGTGCCCGTCGTCACCCGCGCCGAATTCGACGCGGACGCACTCAGCAGCCGGGAGATCTCCGCCGCGGTCGGTGGCGCGGCGCACAGCGGCTCGTCGCTCTACACCTTGGACACGGAGGCACTGGCCGCGCTCGCCCCCGACGTCCTGCTCACCCAAGACCTCTGCCGGGTCTGCGCGGTTTCCTACGAGAGCGTCTCCCGGGCGGTGCGCCTCATGGATGCCGGACCTCGCGTGCTGAGCCTGGAACCGCGAACCCTGGACGACGTCTTGGACTGCCTCGTCACTGTGGGCGACCTGCTGGGAGTCCGGGACACGGCCGAGCGCCGACGCACAGAGCTGCTCGGCCGGCTCGCCGGTGTCCGGCGCGCCGTGGCGGGCCGGCCGAGGCCGCGGGTAGTGGCCATCGAGTGGCTCGACCCGCTGTGGCCGGCCGGACACTGGGTACCGGAGCAGATCACGTACGCGGGAGGGAAGCCACTGCTGGCCGCGCCCGGGGAGCACACCAGGCCGATGACGTGGGATGCGGTACGCGCCGCGCGCCCGGACGTCATCCTGGTGCTGCCGTGCGGCTTCCCGCCCGAACGGACCCTGACCGAAATCAGCCTGCTCACCGCGCTGCCGGGGTGGGAGGAACTGCCCGCCGTGCGGGCGGGCGAGGTGTGGGTGCTGGACGGCCCCGCGTACTTCAATCGGCCGGGTCCGCGCGTGGTCCGGGGTGCCGAAGTGCTCGCCCACGTACTGCACGGGGCGCAGGCCGGAGACCCGGTGACCGAGGCGGAGGCGCGGCGGCCGGGCCGGGCGTAGCGTTGCCTTCCGGCCGAACACGGCCCGCCAGAACGGAACCGATGTGTTCACGCGATCACCTTGCTGGATCCGCTTCCGGCGCATGCCCACCAGGTCGTACGATGCGTTCTGCTCCGGTCCCACGCGGCGGGAGCTCACAATCGAATGCATGCACAACTGGGGGAAGCCGGTGGGAATCCGGCGCTGACCTGCAACCGTGAACGGGGCCGAAGGCACCGTGAGTCGGAGTACCCGGGGTGCGATGCGTACTGCTTCTCACTGTCATGGTCTGCAGCGCGAAGCCCCCACCCCGGGCCTGCGTCCCCTGCCCGTTTCCTCATGGAAACGGGCAGGGGACGGGCACGTGTGGCGGAGGGACCGTCGGCTCGGACCCGTCGCCCCTCTCCGGAAGAAGGCACCATGCGCCAGCTCCTCGCCCGCCGCTCAGTGATCACCACCGTCGCTGTCGGCCTCGCGCTCGCCACCGCTCCTGCCGTGGCCGAGGCCGCCCCCAAGCCGAACACGAACGCGGCCGTCAAGGTCAACCTCACCGTTCAGGGCCCCAACGGGCTGCTGTTCAAGGGCAAGATCAAGACCAAGGGCCACGACGTCACAACCACCACCGGTGGCACCCACAAGTGCGACGGCACCAACGGCGGCGCCAACCCGTCCAAGGTTCCGACCCCGACCGCGGCGCTCGACGACGCGGCCCGCCTGAACTACTTCGCCTGGGACGGCACTTGGTACGCGTCCTTCGACGACTTCTCCGTCGACACGATCAAGGACGTCAGCGGCGGTGGCTCCGCCTACTGGAGCATCGCGGTCAACGGCACCCCCACCCCGGTCGGCGGCTGCCAGTTCAAGCTCAACGCCGGCGACCAGGTGTCCTTCACCTGGACGTCCTTCTAGTCCCTTCCGAAATCCGTGCCACCTGGCTCACTCCATCGGTCAGCTAGCGCTTGCGTCCAGGACCGTTGGCCGCGCCGGGTGATGCTTCCGGCTGCTTTCCGATGACGCGTTGGGCCTGCTCGACCGCTGCTTCCAGAGCGCTGAGCAGGCCATACGACCGCTGGCGGGAACCATCGGGTGCCTTGCGGGAAGTCTCGGCCGGGACCTCGCCCGCCCGGAGCAGTGCACACATCGCCCCGGCTACCCGAGTCAAGGAGGTGAGCGCCTCCCGTGTCATCCGCAATCGCACTACGTGGGAGCCGAACTGGCGCCTCGAGGCCGCGAGGCTCTCGTACTCCTGCTCCGTGAGGGCGACCAACGGCACCCCGTCGACGATCACATGACGCGGCACGATCTTCGCCATCCCCGACCCTCCCGGCGCCATGGGTGAACGCCCTGCTTTCACGTTGCCCGTTCCTCCAATAGTGCAACAGTGCGGGTTGCGGGCTTCAGACCCGCAAACCCGCACTGCCGTCGAGATGATCAGGCGCCCCACCGCAGGGCGATGGTGTCGCCCACGTTGATGACCTTCTCGCGCAGGGCCCCGGCGAAGGAGGATCCGTCGACGCTGACCTTCCAGGTGTTCGAGCCGCTGTTGGCCTTGCCGTTGACCGTGGTGATCGTGCCGGTCCCGGAGGACGGGGTCACACCGGTGACGCAGCCCGAGGGGGTGGCCGCCGAGGTCGCGGCGGTGAGCACGTCGCCGAGCGTGGTGGTCGTACCGGTCGGTGTGAAGGCCACCGAGCAGACCTTGAGGTTGCCGGCCCCGTCGTCGACGGTCAGCGCCAGCTTGGTCGCCGTCCCCGCGGTGAAGGTGGACTGGGCGACCCACTGCGGGGCACCGGGGGTGACCGGGACGGGCGGAGCCGTGGTGAAGCCGCCACCGGCGACGGCGCGCAGCGCGTCGATGGAGGAGTAGGCCGAGGGCGTGGTGTCGGAGGGCTTGTACTTGAAGCCGCCCGCCGGCTTGTACTGGTTGGCGATGAGGAAGTCGACCGGGGTCTTGCCGCTGCCGGTGAGGAAGTCGCCCGTCTGGGGGTTGAAGCCGCAGGCGTTGAGGCCCGCGACGCCCCAGCCGTTGGAGCTGGTGTTGACGCCGTACAGGGAGTTGAAGGCGCCGCTACTGGAGACGAGGGTGCTCTTGAGGAAGTTCTTTGCCTGGACGACGTCGGTGTCGGTGTTCGGGACGCCGGAGATGCAGAGGGCAGCCATGGCGGCGCCGGTCATGTCGACGTCGCTCGCGGAATTCAGGACGGTGGGGTTGCCCTCGGCCTTGTTGAAGGTCCAGCCGCCGTCCACGTGCTGGTTGGCGCGGATGCGGGTGACCATGGAGTCGGTCAGTGCCTGCGGCACCCGCTTCGCGCCGCCCTGGGTCTTGGCGCCGCCCAGCGAAAGGGCTGCGAAGACCGTGCCGTTGAAGTTCCCCGACGGGCCGAAGTAGCCGGCCTCGGCGGTCTGCCAGTAGGAGTAGATGTTGGCTATGAGGTTGCGGGAGGCCGAGACCCGGGCCGGGTCGATGCCGGCGGCGTAGGCGTTGAGGGTGCCGCGCTCGTAGTCGGTGACCACCGGGGACGCCTGCGGCCAGCCCGCCGTCGACAGCAGGTTGCGGTAGACGGTGCGCGCGTTCTTCGTCGTGTCGCCAGCGGGGTAGACGTCGACGACGGCCGTGCCGGTGGCTGCGAAGGCGCTGAACGCCCACTCGTTCGACAGGCCGCTGCCCGCGTACGAACCATCGGCGGCCTGGAGGGACTTGAGATACGTCACGCCGTTGGTCTTGGACGTGGCGATCTGGGCGGGCGAGGAGGTCGCGAAGGCCGGCAGGGTCGTGAGGGCGAGTGCGCCGAGGGCTGCGGGCACCGCGAGCGAGAGGCGGCGCGGGGTACGGGTACGGGACATGGCCTGCTCCTGGAATGGGGGACGCCGACCTGACCGTGGCTCGTGCGGGCGGGCAGCCCGGAGCTCGGTGGCGGCCGTCCGAACGCGTGGTACGGCTGGTGATGTGCCATGCCGCATGGGCATTCGGGCTCGGTGACGGCCCCCTGCCGTCCCACACCGCTGCGCGTCAGCCCCGGATTCGCACCAGGTTCCCCCATGTGGCAGCCCAGGACGCTACCCGAGTGATCAAAGCTCCGCCAGCCGCTGTGCCGGGGACCGATCGAGCGCTGCCGGAGCCATGTCACATGAGACGCAGACCACCTTGACGCTGTCTTTATCCGCGTGTTCCACTCCGACTGATAAGCACTCAGCTCCAGGGGAAGCCGGTCGAATTCCGGCGCTGACCCGCAACCGTAGGCCCGGCACCGCCGGGCGAGTCGGAATGCCTGGAGCCGGATTTTGCAGCGAGAAACGCCGTCGCGGACTACGGCGTGGTTCGAAAGGGCTTCCCCGTGCGCCCACGGGCTGCGGAAGCCCTTTTTGCCACGCACTGGTCCGCCCGGCCGACACGAGGGGCCGTGGTGGGGACCGCACAGCAAGCAGAGCGACACCTGGGAAGCAAGGGGCTGCTGTCGCTCATATCGGCGGCGCTGCTGACCTTCGCCGCGAGCGTGGCCTTCGTGGGCGGGACGGTGTCCGCCTCGGCCGACCCGATCGAGCAGTGCACGGCCACCACCGGGGCGATCGTCGCCGTGGACTTCGGCCCGTTCGGCGGCAAGGTGGAGAAGGGCTGCGACACCACGCCCACCACCGGCTACGAGTTGCTGCAGACTGCTGGGTTCACCATGGAGGGCACCGTCCACGACGGCCCCGCGTTCATCTGCCGCATCGGCAAGGGCACCGGTACGCAGTACCCCACGCCGGACAAGGAGGACTGCGTCCTCACGCCCCAGGCCACCGCCTACTGGTCGTACTGGACGGCTTCGCCGGGGCAGCGGAAGTGGTCGTACAGCCAGCAGGGCGCCATGGCCCGCAACCCGAAGCCGGGCGATGTGGAGGCCTGGGTCTACGGTGGCACCGACATCGCCGGTACGAAGGGCAAGCCGTCCTTCTCCCCCGACGACATCCGCGGCTTCACCACCCCCGATCCGACCGTCCCGACGGCCCCGCCCACCGTGCCGGCCGGACGGGTCGATGTACCGGCGACCACCCGCTGGGTCACCGGGACGCTGACGGACGGGGAGCGCGTCGTCGACGAGGGCTCCACCACCCCGAACCACTTCCTCTCCACGGAGGCCGTGTTCGCCCTCGCGGCAGCGGACCGCAAGAGCCCGGTGGCGAAGAAGATCGCCGACTTCCTCGCCACGCCCGCGCAGACCGATGCGTACGCCTACCCGGCAGGCAAGGACGGCATCCCGGACGCCACCGCCGCAGCCCGGCTCGCGCTGGTCGCCGAGGCCACCGGCAAGGACCCCCGCACGTTCGGCGGGCATGACCTCCTCGGCGACCTCGTGAAGTACGCCTGCCCCCGCGACATCGGTGACGGCGAGACGGTCGAAGGCTGCTTCACCAAGGGCGACTTCCGCACGACCGGTCAGGCCGACGCCCAGGCCATGGCCGTCATCGCGCTGGTCAACGCGGGTATGACTCCTCCCCCCGGCTCCGTGGCCCGGCTGACCGTCCTGCAGTGCGAGGACGGCGGATTCACCAGCGTCCTCATCCGGCCCGGTAGCCCGGGGTGCGAGAGCGAGGCCGGCGCCACCGGCCTGATCACGCTGGCCCTGGAACGGGCGGGCGGCCACGAGGCGGTGCTCCAGAAGGCCCGCGGCTACCTGAAGAGGACCCAGCAGGCGACCGGCGCCTGGCCTGCCGTCTACTACGAGACGACCGGCAACCCGGCCGCCACCGGCTGGGCCGCGCAGGCTCTGCGCGCCCTCGGCGACGAGGCGTTCGCGGACGCCGGGGTCTCCTGGCTCTCCAAGCACCAGCTCCAGACGGGCGGATTCGGCTTCGCCGAGGACGACACCGAATCGAGGCTGTACCCCACCGCCACGTCCGCGATCGCGGGCGCCGGCAGCGATCTCGCCACGCTGACCGCAAAGCCGGCCGAACCGCCGACGCCGACGAACCCGCCGACCACGCCCCCGGCCGGTGAAGGGCCCGACCTGAAGAAGGGCGCCGCGTACCTGACCGCGCCGTCCCGGCTGGTGCAGGGCCGCTTCTACGAGAGCCAGCCCGGCAGTGGCTTCGCCGACTACGGCCTGACCATCGACGGCGCGTACGCCCTCGCCGCCACCGGCGGGGACAACACCGCCCTGCGCCGCATCGTCGACTTCATGGACAAGGGCGGCAAGGACGGCCAGAAGCGCGGCATCCACGACTGGACCCTCGTCGGCACGAAGTACGCGAACGGCGGCTCCATCGGCAAGGCGGCCGTACTCGCCGAAGCCGTGGGCCGCGACCCCCGGAACTTCGGCGGCCAGGACCTGATCTCTGCTCTCTCCAAGATCACCTGCCAGGCGAAAACCGACACCCGCCAGGAGTGCGCGGCCAAGGGCAACTACGCCTACGCCACCTCCGTCTTCAAGCAGTCCCTCGGCGTCATGGCCCAGCTCCGCGCCGGTGAGAAGGGCGCCGCGGCCGAACCCGCCACGTATCTCAAGAGCCTCCAGGCCCCCTCGGGCGCCTGGGTCAGCCTGATCGGCGAGCCCAGCGGCCCCGAGGTGGACTCCACCGCCATGGCCGCCATGACCGTGGACCTCCTGCCCGACGCCGACTCCCAGGCGGCGGTGGACAAGGCACTCGCCTGGCTCGCCACCCAGCAGAAGGAGGACGGCGGCTTCCCAGGTGCCTCCGGCAACTCCGTCAACTCCGCGGCCCTCGCCATCCAGGGGCTCTCCCTGGACGCGCCCAAGTACAGCTCTCAGATCGCCAAGGCCCGCAAGTTCCTGGCGAGCCAGCAGAACGGCGACGGCGGGTTCAACGTCGCCCAGGGCGGCCAGACCGGCTCCGACCTCCGCGCCTCCACCCAGGCCGTCGGCGGCGCAACCGGCATCTCCTTCGGCGCGCTGACCCGCGACCTGACCGGCACCACCCCCGAGCCCGTCCCCAGCACCTCTGGCGGAACGTCGGGGGGTACCTCCGGCGGCAACGGTTCGCCCGTCATCGTGACTCCGGGCGAGACCCATGGCGGCACAGGCTCCGCGGGTGGCTCCGGGGCGGGGGGCGGCGGCCCTCTCGCCTCCACCGGAGCCCAGGTCGGCACGCTCGCCGCCGCGGCACTGGCACTGATCCTCGGCGGTTGGGGCATCACCCGCGCCGCGAAGCGCCGCCGCGAGACCCCGGGAAGTGAGGCATGAGCCGCAACCGCGTCGTGCGGGCCCTGGCCCGGACGGCTGCTGCGCTGGGGCTGACGGTGGCGGCCTTCGCCGCCACCGCGTCCCCGGCCGGCGCCGCACCGCAGCCGATGGGCCAGTGCACCACCTCTTCGGGGGTCGTCCTCGCCGTGGACTTCAGCCACTGGGGCGGACCCGTCTACCGCTCCTGCGGCACCACCCCCACCACCGGCTACGAACTCCTCAACCAGGGCGGCTGGGCCACCACCGGCACCGGCCACGACGGTCCTGCCTTCATCTGCCGCATCGGTTACAGCGGCCACCAGGGCGGCAAGCAGTACCCCACCCCGCAGCAGGACGACTGCGTCCTGACCCCGCCCGCCTCCGCCTACTGGTCGTACTGGCACGCGAACCCCGGGCAGAACACCTGGGAGTACAGCCAGCTCGGCGCCATGCTCTACAAGCCGAAGCCCGGCAGCGTCGACCTGTGGATCTTCGGCGGGACGAACATCGAGGGCACCGAGGGCAAGCCCACCGTCACTCCCGACCAGCTCCGCGCCAAGAACACCCGGCCCACCGGGGGCCCCGCGCCCAAGGACACCCGCACGGCCGCACCGCTGCCACCGAATGTCAACACCGGTCCCAGGCCGGAGAACCCGCCCCCGAGCGCCCCTCAGGCCACGGCACCGCCGCCCAGCCCCACGGCTTCGGAAAGCCCCTCGGCCTCGGCGAGCCCTTCGGAGAGCGTCTCGCCCCTGCCCTCCACGCCACCTTCGTCCAGTGCTCCGGCCGTGGCCGCGCCCGGCCCCCAGGTGGTCGAAGCGGCGCCTGCCGCCGACGCGAAGCACGATGTCGGCTCGTACCTGCCCGCCGTCGTCACCGGAGCGCTGGTGCTGCTGATCGGCGCCGCGGCCGTGTACGCCGCCAAGCGCCGCCGTCGTACGGAGTAGCCGCGTGCCACGCACCACCACCTCGGCACAGGCGGCGAAGCCGCCCGTGTCCGGCCCCGCGCCGGACACGGGCGGCCGCCGACTGCCCCGCACCCTGCACCCCGTCGCCTGGTGGATCTGGGCCCTCGCCCTCGCCACCGCCGTCAGCCGCACCAACAATCCGCTGCTGCTGTTCCTCGTCCTCGCGGTCCTCGGCTACGTCATCACCATGCGCCGTACCGAGGCGCCCTGGGCGCGCGGCTTCAAGTACTACCTGTATCTCGCGCTGACCGTCGTAGCGATCCGGGTCACGTTCCGCGCGATCTTCGCCACCGGCATCACCCCGCGCGACCACTTCCTGTTCTCCCTGCCCCACATCCCCACCCCCGACTGGTACGCGGGCATCCAGCTCGGCGGCCCCGTCTCCCTGGAAGCACTGCTCTCCGCTGCGACGGACGGACTCAGGCTCGCCTGCATGCTGTGCTGCATCGGCGCCGCCAACACCCTCGCCAACCCGAAGCGGGCCCTGCGCGTCCTGCCCGGTGCCCTCTACGAACTCGGGGTCGCCGTCACCGTCTCCATCAGCGTCGCCCCGCAGCTCGTCCAGAGCGTGCAGCGCGTCCACCGCGCCAAGCGGCTGCGGGCCGGCCGTTCCAAGGGACTCCGCGCCCTGCGCGGCATCATCGTCCCCGTCCTCGAGGACGCCCTGGAACGGTCCCTGCGCCTGGCTGCCGCCATGGACTCCCGCGGCTACGGCCGCGCAGGCACCGCCACCCGTGGTTCGCGTCGCCTGACCGGCGCCCTCATGCTGCTCGGCATGTGCGGTCTGTGCGCCGGTGCATACGGGCTCCTCGACGCGACCGCGCCGAAGCTGCTCGGGCTCCCGGCCATGGGTGCCGGGGCCGTGCTGTGCTTCGCCGGGCTGCGCCTGGGCGGCCGCCGGATCACCCGGACCACCTACCGGCCCGATCCCTGGCACGTGGCCGAATGGGCGGTCGCCGGCTGCGGCGTCCTCTCCGCCGTCCTCCTCTTCGCGAACGTCGGCTTCAACGCGGCCGAGCTCAACCCGTCGATCTACCCGCTCAGCTGGCCCACCCTGCCGCTCGTGCCTGCGGCAGCGATCCTCCTCGCGGGGACTGCCGGCTTCCTGGCCCCGCCGCCGACCGCGCCGGCCCGTGCGGCCGTCCCACCCCAGCGCACCGAGGAACTCAAGTGATCCACTTCGACCAGGTCACCGTCCAGTACGAGGACACGGCCGAACCGGTCCTGCGCGATGTGAACCTCACCGTCGAGGAAGGCGAACTCTGCCTCGTCGTCGGCCACACCGGCGTGGGCAAGTCCACGCTCCTCGGAGCCGTCAACGGGCTCGTCCCGCACTTCACCGGCGGCACCCTCTACGGTCGCGTCCTCGTCGACGGCCGGAACACGGCCGAGCACCCGCCCCGCGAACTCGCCGACGTGGTCGGCGTGGTGGGCCAGGACCCGCTGGACGGCTTCGTCACCGACACGGTCGAGGAGGAACTGGCCTACGCCATGGAGCAGCTGGCGGTCCCGCCCGCCACCATGCGCAAGCGCGTCGAGGAGACCCTCGACCTCCTCGGCCTCGCCGACCTGCGCCACCGCGCCCTGCACGAGCTCTCGGGCGGCCAGCAGCAGCGCGTCGCCATCGGCTCCGTCCTCACCGCCCATCCACGGGTGCTCGTGCTGGACGAGCCAACCTCCGCCCTGGACCCGACGGCCGCCGAGGAGGTCCTGGCCGCCGTCACCCGGCTCGTCCACGACCTCGGCGTCACCGTCCTCCTCGCCGAACACCGCCTGGAGCGCGTCGTCCAGTACGCCGACCGCGTCATCCACCTGCCTGGCAACGGCCAGGTCGTCTCCGGCACACCCGCCGAAATCTTCCGCAGCTCCTCCATCGCCCCGCCCATCGTCGAACTGGGCCGTGCTGCGGGCTGGACGCCGCTGCCACTCTCGATCCGCGACGCCCGCCGGGCCGCAGCCCCCCTGCGGACCCGGCTGGCAAACACCATCCCCCCGCCGGTCCGGCCCGTCCCGGCCCCGGACCGACCGGAACTCCTCACCGCACGCGGCGTCGTCGTGACCTACCACGGCGTACCGGCCGTCCGAGAGGTCGACCTGACCCTGCACGGCGGCGAGATCACCGCACTCATGGGCCGCAACGGCTCCGGCAAATCCTCCCTCCTCTGGGCGCTCCAGGGATCCGGCCCGCGCAAGGCCGGATCGGTGGCCGTCAGCACTCCCGGCGACCCGAAGCCGCTCGACCCGCGGAAGCTGTCGGCCGCGGACGCCCGGCAGCTGGTCGGGCTGGTCCCGCAGACCCCCACCGACCTGCTCTACCTCGAGTCCGTCACACAGGAACTCGACCAGGCCGACGCCGAGTCCGGCGTCGCCGCCGACGGGATCCGGGCCCGCACCATCCTGGACCGGCTCGCCCCCGGCATCCCCGGCTCCACCCACCCTCGCGACCTGTCAGAGGGCCAGAAGCTCGCCCTCGTTCTCGCGATCCAACTGACTGCGGCACCTCGGGTGTTGCTGCTGGACGAGCCCACCCGCGGGCTCGACTACCGCGCCAAGAGCGAACTGATCCGCATCGTCGACGACCTCGCCGCCGAGGGCCGCGCCGTCGTGATCTCCACCCACGACGTCGAATTCGTCGCCCGCGCCGCCGACCGCGTCGTCGTCATGGCCGAGGGAGACATCGTCGCCGACGGCCCCACCGACGAGGTCATCGTCGCCTCCCCCGTCTTCGCCCCGCAGACCGCGAAGATCCTCGCCCCACTCCCCTACCTCACGGTCGCCCAGGCCGCCGCCACCCTCACCGACCACGGGACGGACCCGGCCTCATGACCGCACGCGCCGCAGCCATCCGCATCCGTGCACGCGCCGGGATCGTCATCGCCATGGCGGCCTTCCTCGGCATCGTCGCCTTCTTCTGGCCCTTCCTCGTGGCCCCGGGAAAATTCGGGTCGAACTACGCCCCGCCGCTCATCTTCGGAGTCCTCCTCGCCATCGTGCTGTGCGTGGTGATCTCCGAAATCGCCGAAGGCGGCATCAACTCCAAGGCCCTCGCCATGCTCGGCGTACTCTCCGCGGTGAACGCCGCGATCCGCCCGCTGGGCGCGGGCACGGCCGGCATCGAGACGGTGTTCTTCATCCTCGTCCTGGCCGGCCGGGTCTACGGCCCGGGCTTCGGCTTCACCCTGGGCTGCACCTCGCTCTTCGCCTCCGCCCTCATCACGGGCGGGGTCGGGCCCTGGATGCCGTACCAGATGTTCGGCTGCGCCTTCGTCGGCATGCTCGCCGGCTTCCTCCCCAAGGCCGCCGGCCGGAAGGAGGTGGCCATGCTCGCCGTCTACGGATCCGTCTCCGGCTACCTCTTCGGCTTCCTCCTCAACCTCTCCTTCTGGCCCTTCTCCCTCGACCCCAACAGCTCCATCGCCTACCTCCCCGGCCTTCCCTTCACCGAGCAGTTCCACCGCTACCTCGCCTTCGACCTCGCCACCTCCCTCGGCTGGGACACCGGCCGCGCCGTCACCAACTTCGTCTGCATCTGCCTGGCCGGCCCCGCCGTCCTCACCGTCTTCCGCCGCGCCGCACGCAAAGCCCGCTTCCAAGCCCCGATCCGCTTCAAACCCAGCACCCCGGCTGAGAACTGAGCTGCAACGCCCGCCGCCGATGACCTGCCACAGCACGGGGCCGGGAGGGGCGACCGGGCGCCTGCCCGAAACTGAGGAGTCCGGGCAGGATCGCGTCGTCATGCCTGTCCGGTGGTGGGACGCAGTTCGCGTTCGAGGGCGGACAGGGCGAACGCGTGCGCGGAGGTGTGCTCCCAGCGGGACCGTCCGAACATCACGTCTTCGGAGATCCCGCTCAGCATCGCCACGGCCCGGATGGTGAACCCGGGGAGGTCCACTTCGGCGAACTGCCCCAGATCGCGGCCCTCACGGACGATAACCCGCCGCGTCGACCTGGAGCTCTGGATGGACGGGCTGGGTCTGGACGCGGTGGTCTTCCCCGCCGTCGCCGACGTCGGCCCCGCCGACATGGACGTCTCCGTGGCCTCCGCCGACCTCGGCTGGCGCAACGGCGTCTGGGTCGCCAACGGCAACCTGGTCCCCCGCCACCTCGGCATCCCGACCGTGACCGTGCCCATGGGCACCATGGCAGACACGGGCATGCCCGTCGGGCTGACCTTCGCGGGCCGCGCCTACGACGACAACGCCCTGCTGACTCTCGCCGCCGCCTTCGAGAACACCGGCACCCGGCGCTCCGAGCCGCAGCGCACCCCGCGCCTTTCGGCGGAGTGACCTGACAGAGACCTCCGGGAGATCACAACGGCCGGTACCGGAAGCGGCAGCCCGTGAAAACGCGCCGGGGCCCCTTCCCGTCCACAGGGAAGGGGCCCCAGCCCCGCCGCGGAGTCACGGCTGCCGGTCTGTCCCCGCCTCGCCTCCCGCGTGGGCGGGCTGGAGGTTGGCAGTCCACTTCTCCTCGATACGGCCGAACCTCCAGACGGCGAACGCGACGATCCACGTGGCGATGAAGAGGCCCACGATGAGGTAGCCGATGATGTTGAGATTGAGGCCGCCGACCCAGTCCCAGAACGGTCCGTGCAGGTCGAGCTTCTCGCCGACGAGACCCAGCAGCTCGACCGTGCCGATGATGAGGGCTACGGCCACCGACAGTCCGGTGATGGTGAGGTTGTAGTAGACCTTGCGGACCGGCTTGGAGAAGGCCCAGCCGTAGGCGAAGTTCATGAACGAGCCGTCGATGGTGTCCAGCAGCGACATTCCCGCCGCGAAGAGGACCGGCAGGCACAGGATCGCGTACCACGGCAGCCCGGAGGCCGCGCCGGTCCCGGCCAGGACCAGCAGGGCGATCTCGGTGGCGGTATCGAAGCCGAGGCCGAACAGCATCCCGAGCGGGTACATCTGCCACGGCTTGGTGATCGACCGCATCAGCCGACCCAGGAGGCGGTTCATGAAGCCGCGGTTGTTGAGCTGCTCCTCCAGGGCGGCCTCGTCAAAGTGACCGGAGCGCATTTCCCGGAAGACCTTCCAGATCCCGGCCAGGATCACCAGGTTGATGATCGCGATGGCGTAGAGGAAGACGCCGGAGACGGTCGTTCCGATCCATCCCGTCACGTTGTGGAGCTGGGAGTCGTCGTTCTCAACCGGCCCGGCGAGGGCCTTGATCCCCAGGGAGAGTAGGACGGCGAGAGCGAAGACGATCGTGGAGTGGCCCAGGGAGAACCAGAAACCGACCGACAGGGGACGCTGGCCCTCGTGCATGAGCTTGCGGGTGGTGTTGTCGATCGCGGCGATGTGGTCGGCGTCGAAGGCGTGCCGCATGCCCAGGGTGTAGGCGGTGACGCCGAGCCCGATCCCGAAGGTCTTCTCGCCCAGGCTGTAGTGCTCGGGCGCGACGATCGCGACGAGGGTGAACCACCCTATGACGTGCAGGGCGGTGATGAAGGCGGCCATCCCGGCCACCCGCCGCCACTCCGCCCGGGTCATGGACCCGGTGAAGCGTTGCCATCGGGAGCGAGAAGACGCTGGTGGGACAGGTGTCGCGGCAGTCATGGGTGGCTTCTCTCGGTCGCGTTCCACATCTAACGCGAAGAGAGTGCTCTTGCAACCTATGTGCAGGACGAGGATGAGGGCGACGTGACCGAAGGCTGGCCGACAGCTGGTGGAAGCTTTGCACCGCCGTGGGGAGGACGTGGCATGCGGCCACGCCCTCCCCAGGGAGCAGATCAGCGGCTGCCGATGAGACGGGGCAGTTCCGCCAGGGTGTCAGCGAGACGCTCGGCGGCGAGCCCGCCGCCTTGGGCCAGCTCCGGGGAACCGCCGCCGCGCCCGCCGAGGAGCTGCTTGACCAGCGTGGCGGCGTTCAGGCCCGCCTCGCGGGCGGCCTTGTTCAGTGCGACGACGACCACCCCCGCCGCCGTACCGACACCGACGGCACCCGGCATCGCGGCAGGCAGCCGGTCGCGCACGGCCATGGCCAGGGCGCGGGCCTCGTCGGCACCGCCCTCGGCGGTGGCGGTGACCACCTGGACGCCGTTCGCGTCGACCCCCCTTCCGGCGAGTTCGGCGGCGCGGGCGGTGTTCGCCTGCTGCTTGAGGCGGGCGTTCTCCCGGTCGGCGGCCTTCAGCCGGTCCAGCAGCCCGGCGATCTTCTCCGGCAGCTCGGCGCGCGGGGCGCCGAGCTGTTCGGCGATCCGGGCGACCAGGTCCCGCTCGCGGGCCAGGTAGGCGAAGCCTTCGACGCCGACGGCGGCCTCCAGGCGGCGCATGCCCGCGCCGACCGAGCCCTCCGAGGTGAGGGCGACCGTGCCGACCTGCGAGGCGTGCTCCACATGTGTGCCGCCGCACAGCTCGCGCGACCAGGCCCCGCCGATTTCGACGACCCGGACCTTCTCCCCATACGTCTCGTCGAAGAGGGCGAGCGCGCCCAGAGCCTTCGCTTCGGGGAGGGTCATCCACTGCACGCCGACCGGCAGGTCGCGGCGCAGGGCCCGGTTCGCGGCCTCCTCCACCTCGCTGCGGACGGTCGCCGAGAGGCCGCCACGCCAGGGGAAGTCGAGGCGCAGGTAGCCCGGCCGGTTGTAGGACCCGGCCTGGAGGGCGGTGGGGCCGAGGACCTCTCGCAGGGCCGCGTGCAGTACGTGGGTACCGGAGTGGGCCTGGCGGGCGCCCAGCCGCCACTCCGGGTCGACGGCCGCGTGCACCGCGTCACCCGGGGCGAGCTCACCCTCGGTGACCCGCACCTGGTGAGCGACGAGGCCGGGCAGCGGACGCTGGACGTCCAGTACCTCGGCCTCTACCGAGGCCCCGGACAGGACGCCGGCATCGCTGTCCTGGCCGCCGGACTCGGCGTAGAAGGGCGAGCGGTCCAGGACGACGGTGACGATCTCCCCGGTCCGGGCCACGGGTACCGCGCCCTCGGCCCCGAGGACGGCGAGGACGCGGGATTCGGTGGTCAGGGTCTCCCAGGCCCGCCAGTCGGTCGGCCCGTGCGCATCGAGGACGGACCGCAGGGCCGTGGTGTCGACGGCTCCGCCGGACTTGCGGGCGCGGGCGTCCGCGCGGGCCCGTTCCCGCTGCTGGTTCATCAGTGCGGTGAAGCCCTCACGGTCCACCTCCACGCCCTGTTCGGCGGCCATCTCCAGGGTGAGGTCGATGGGGAAGCCGTAGGTGTCGTGCAGCAGGAACGCCTGCGCGCCGGGCAGTGAACGCCCGCCCTCCGACTTGACCTTGGTGACGGCGGTGTCGAGGACGGTGGTGCCCTGCTTGAGCGTGGCGCGGAAGGCGTCCTCCTCGCCGTACGCCTGGTCGGTGATCCGTGGGAAGGCTTCGGTGATCTCCGGGTAGCTGGGGGCCATGCAGGCCCGGGCAACGGGCAGCAGTTCGCGCAGGGCCGGGTCCTGGTAGCCGAGCTGGCGCATGGAGCGGACGGCGCGGCGCAGGATGCGGCGCAGGACGTAGCCGCGGCCCTCGTTGCCGGGGGCGGTGCCGTCCCCGAGGAGCATCAGGGCGGTGCGGACGTGGTCGGCGACGACCCGGAGGCGTACGTCGGCCTGCGCGTCGGCTCCGTAGCGGACGCCGGCGAGGGTCGCGGCGCGGTCGAGGATCGGGCGGGTCTCGTCGATCTCGTAGAGGTTGTCCTTGCCCTGGAGCAGGGTGGCCATGCGTTCCAGGCCCATGCCGGTGTCGATGTTGCGGCGGGGCAGTTCGCCGAGGATCGGGTAGCCGGACTTGCCGGGGCCCTCACCGCGCTCGTACTGCATGAAGACGAGGTTCCAGAACTCCATGTACCGGTCCTCGTCGACCGCAGGTCCCCCCTCGCGGCCGAGGGCGGGGCCGCGGTCGTAGTACAGCTCGGAACAGGGGCCGCAGGGGCCGGGGACACCCATGGACCAGAAGTTGTCCTCGTCGCCCCGGGCCACGATCCGGTCGTCCGGCAGGCCCGCGACCTTGCGCCAGATGCCGCGGGATTCATTGTCGGAGTGGTGGACCGTGACCCAGATTTTGTCCGGGTCGAGGCCGTAGCCGCCGTCTGCCTGGGAGGTCGTCGACAGCTCCCAGGAGTAGGCGATGGCCTCTTCCTTGAAGTAGTCCCCGAAGGAGAAGTTGCCGTTCATCTGGAAGAAGGATCCGTGCCGGGTGGTCTTCCCGACCTCCTCGATGTCCAGGGTCCGTACGCATTTCTGCACGCTGGTGGCCCGCTCCCACAGCGGGGCGGCCTCACCGGTGAAGTACGGCTTGAACGGCACCATGCCTGCGTTGACGAACAGCAGCGTCGGGTCCGGTGTGGGCAGCGGGGCGCTGGGGACGGCCGTGTGGCCGCGCTCGGCGAAGTAGTCCAGAAATCTGCTGCGGATGTCGGCGGTACGCACGGTGGGTCGGCTCCGTTGGTCGGTTCTCAGATGGGGCGAGGGGCGGCGGGGCGGGCCGGGTGTCGGGGGCCGAGGAAGGCGGCGTAGCCGGCTCCCTCGGGTGCCGGGTGGGTGGCCTGGGTCCAGCCCTGCCGCTCGTAGAACGCGCAGGCGGCCCTGGCGCGGACCGAGGTCAGCAGCCAGCAGAGGCCGTCGGAGCGCTCCTCGGTGACGGCAGCCAGCAAGCGGGCGCCCAATCCGGCGCCCCGGGCACGGGCGGCGACGGCCAGCTCGTCGACCTCCCGTGCGCCGCACAGCCAAGCAGAGGTGTGCCGCTCGCCCAGGGCTGCCGATATGTACGGGTAGCAGCGGTCGGTCGGGAAGGACTCCGGAGTCGTCCAGGCCGTGGCGTAGCCGAGGACGGCGTCCCCGTCGAGGGCGAGTGCCGCGGTGAAGCCCGGGCGCTTCACGTCGTCGGCGAGCCGCCGGACGTAGTCGTCGGCCCGGCCCGGATGCTCCGACCAGGGCGGGGCGCCGTAGGCCTCGCTGTAGACCTCGCGCACCCCTGCCGTATGCCCGAGTACCTCGGAGGCGGACATGCGAAGGACCTGGACGGGCATCAGGCGACCCGGACAGCGGGCCGGGCGAGTGGGGTCAGGGACGCGTACTCGAGGGGGGCGGACGGGTCGATCGAGACGTCCAGCGGGGCCGGCTCGGCGCCGGAGCGGACGAGCAGGTCGCCGACGGCGGCGATCATCGCCCCGTTGTCCGTACACAAGGTCATGGGCGGGACCCGGAGTTCGATGCCGGCGGAAGCGCACCGCTTCTCCGCCAGGGCGCGGACGCGGGAGTTGGCGGCCACGCCGCCGACCACGACCAGTGTCTTCACGTCGTACGCCTTGCAGGCCGCCATGGCCTTGCGGGTCAGGACGTCGGCCACGGCTTCCTGGAGGGCGGCGGCCCCGTCGGCAACCGGCACCTCCTCGCCGCGCTGACGGTGCTGCTCGACCCAGCGGGCGGCGGCAGTCTTGAGGCCGGAGAAGGAGAAGGCGTACGGGTCGTCGCCGGGGCGGGTGAGCGGGCGCGGGAAGGCCACGGCCTTCGGGTTTCCCTCCCGAGCGGCCTTGTCGATGGCCGGGCCGCCCGGGTAGGGCAGGCCGAGGATGCGGGCGACCTTGTCGAAGCACTCGCCGGCCGCGTCGTCGAGGGTGTCTCCGAGGTGCAGGATCGGCTCGCGCACGAGGTCCCGGACGAGGAGGAGCGAGGTGTGGCCGCCGGAGACGATCAGCACCACGCAGGGTTCGGGCAGCGGGCCGTGCTCCAGGGTGTCGGCGGCGACGTGCCCGGCCAGGTGGTGGACGCCGTACAGCGGCACCCCGGCCGCGTAGGCCAGGGTCTTCGCCCCGGCCAGGCCGACCTGGAGGGCGCCGGACAGGCCGGGGCCGGTGGTGACGGCCACGGCATCGAGCCGGCCGATCCGCAGTCCGGCCTGGTCGAGGGCCTGCCTGACCACCGGGTTGAAGGCGTGCAGGTGGGCACGGGCCGCGATCTCGGGCACCACGCCACCGAACAGGGCGTGCTCGTCCATGCTCGACGCCACCACGTGCGCGAGCAGCTTCCCGTCCTGCACGATGCCCGCACCGGTCTCGTCGCACGACGACTCGATCCCCAGCACCACCGGTCCCGCCACAGCACCCACTCCTTCTGCACTTGCCCTGCAACTGCAATATATGTGCAACAAGGAAGCCGGTGGGCCGCCTGCCCGGTGTCAGAGGTTCTGGGAAGAGCCGGAGGGAGTCGGGGACTGGCCACCGCGCCCCGGCGTGCGTGACCGAGTGCCGCCTCCGCCGACCCGTCGCGCGCGGCTTCTGCGGAGCATGGCGGCGTAGAGGATCCCGAAGGCGGTCCATGCGAGGTAGAGGCCCGGCAGGCCGAGGCCGGCGTGTACGCCGAGGAGCCAGCCGAGCGGCACCAGCAGGAGGTAGTCGCTGGTGACCGAGGCGAACAGGACCGCGCGCGTCTCGCCGGCGGCGCGCAGCTGCGCGGCGTAGCCCATGGCGGGTACGAACGGGACGAGACTGAGCAGGGCCAGCGGGGTGGCGGCCCACGCCTGCCGGGCGACGGCGGGGTCGTCGGTGACGAGGGACAGCAGGGGCTGCCCGAGTCCGAGGGCCAGGGCGGACGGTACGGCCAGCATGAGGGCCAGGAGGACGAGGCCGGTGCGGTGCCAGGTGTGGGCGCGTTCGGCGGAGCCGCGGCCGAGTTCTTGGCCGGCCAGAACGGTGAGGGCGGTCGCCGCCGACGCGAGGCAGGTGAAGGTGACCAGGACGAGGTTGTCGACGATGCGGTAGGCGGCCAGTTCCCGGGTGCTCATGTGGGCGGCGAAGGCGGCGAGCAACGCCTCGTTGAAATAGCCGATGCCCGAGGTGGTCATCTCGGGCCAGCCGATCCGCCACAGCCGCCGGGCGCTGTCGCGGGCTGAGGCCATGTCGGTGGCCCGGCTCGGCAGTCGGCGCCGCCCGTACAGGAGGAGGAATCCCGTCCCGGCGACCGTGGCCGTCAGGGTGGCGAGGGCGGCGCCCGCGACTCCGAGCCCGGCCCGGAAGATCAGGACCAGGCCCAGTGACAGGTTGACGAGGTTGACGAGCAGGGCGGTGTACATCGAGATCCGCGTCGCCCCTATGCCGGCACAGGCACCCTGGACGGTGAACGAGATCGCGGCGAACGGGACCGCGAAGGCAAGCACTCGGAGGTACGCCGCGCCCGGACCGACCAGTTCCCCGCTTCCGCCCAGGAGCGACAACACAGGGACTGCCGCGGCGTGGAGCAGCGCGCCCACCACCATCCCGGCGACGGCGGCCACGATCAGGCCCACCCGCACGGTGCGGGCGATGTCGTCCTGTGATCCTTCGCCGTGGTGCCGGGCCACCTGGATCTGCACGGCCGTGGCCCAGCCCCGCACGACGATCAGGGCCACGAGGTACACGGGGGCGGCGAGCGCGAACGCGCCCAGGGCCCGGGTCGACACATGGGCCAGCATGATCGTGTCCACGAGGTTGACCACGATCTGGGTAAGGCCGGCGACCAGCAGCGGATAGGTCAGGCCCCAGGCCCGGCGCAGGCTCGGGCGGTCGGGCTCGGTCACAGGGCGGCCTGGGCGGCTTCCAGCAGTTCGACGTCGCGGTCGAGGAGGATGAGGGTGTCCACGCGCGACTCCTTCCACGCCGCGATGCGGTCGGCCATGGCGGGGAGGGGGCCGACGAGGGCCACCTCGTCGAGGAGGCTGTCGGGAACCAATGCGACGGCGTCCGCCTTCCGGCCCGCGGCGAACTCCTCGCGGATGCGGCGGGCATGGCCTTCGTAGCCCATCTGGCATGCGAGGTCGAAGTAGGTGTTGCGTGCGCCGGCCCCGACGGCCCCGATCAGGTGGGCGAACAGCGGTCGGAGCTGGTCCCGCCCCTCCTGGGCGGTGTCAGCGCGGGCGACGTAGAGGATCGGACAGATACGGACGTCCTGACGCCGTCGGCCGGCCCGGGCGATACCCTCGTCCAGCGGGGCCGTCAGCGCCTTCTCGTGCTCGGGGGCGTACAGGCCGGCGAGCCAGCCGTCGGCGATCTCCCCGGCCAGTGTGACATTCTGCGGGCCGATCGCCCCCAGGTACACCGGGATGTGCGGCCGCAGGGGCGTGAAGTCGGCTTTGACGGGGCGGGCCTGACCGCTGGAGCCGGGACCGCGGTACGGCAACTGGTAGAGGGTGCCGTCGTGTTCGACGCGGGCTTCGTGGGCGACCGCTTTGCGGACGATGTCGACGTACTCGCGAGTGCGGCGCAGGGGCTTGTCGTACGGCTGACCGTGCCAGCCTTCGACGATCCAGGGCACCGACAGGCCCAAGCCGAGGTGGAAGCGGCCGTTGGAGAGGACATCGAGGGTCATGGCGGTCATGGCGGTCGCGGCCGGTGTGCGGGCCGGGATCTGCATGATCGCGGTGCCGAGGTTGATCCGTTCGGTGCGCGCCGCCAGGTAGCCGAGGACGCTGACGGCGTCCGGGCCGTACTCCTCGACGCTCCACGCCGAGTCGATGCCGATCTCCTCGGCCCGCTCGACGATCGGGAGCACCTGCTCGATGGGTTCTCCGCCGTAGCCCAGGGCCAGCCCGAGACGCATGCGGTCACTCCTTGTCCTGTGCGGTGGAAAGGGGGCGATGGTTGATCGGCCGTCAGGAGAACGGCAGAGGGGCGGTGATGAGCTGTTCCTCGGTGAGGGGTCCGGGCAACCAGCCACGGACTGCGGGTTCTTCGCGGAGCCGGTGGCCGCCCAGGAACGGGAAGGCAGCGGGGGCGTTGCAGGACAAGCCGGGCACGAGGACGCGGGCCACGTGCAGTCCTGCCGCCCGGGCCTGCGGGGTGGTCAGGTCGACGGCGACGGCGTGCATCCCCTGCCCTTCGAGCTGCCGCAGGTATCCGCCCCAACTCACCGTGTCGGGGGACGGGAGGGGTACGGGTACCGGGGCGGGGGCACGCAGGCGGTCCAGGCGGGCGCCCTGCATGCGGGGGTCCAGGTAGAGCTGGAGGTGGAGCCGGACGTCGTTGACGTCACGCCAGTCGGTGCGGAAGTCCTCCAGGTAGGCCCGGTCGTGCCGGTGGAGCCTGTAGGGGCTGTGGTCGATCCGCTCCGCCCGCACCGCACGCCAGAACCCGCCGTCGGCGGCGAGCAGTTCAAGGCCGGTTTCGTGCATGCCGATGGCCTCTGTGAAGGCCTTGGCCGCCGCCGCTTCCGCTTGCGGACGGCACGCGCTGCCGAACGCGACCAACTGCCGGACCGGGTCCTCGATGAAGACCCCGGCGACCAGGACGTCGAAGGTGGAGGGGATCCGCAGGAACGTCACCTGAAGGCCCGCCGCCTCCGCTTCCGCCAGCGCTCGGACGAGCGGGCCTTCGGCGACGAGGGGCAGTGCGGAGGCTTCGGCCCCGCTCGCCCACCACAAGGTGACGGCGTCGCGCTCGAACACCTCCTCCAAGGCGGACCGCCGCGCCTGCTCCGGGCTCGGACCGGCGGCGGTACCGGCGAGGACCGGATAATTCGTCGGCGGTTCGACCCGGCGGGTGCCACGGAAATAGTTCACGTAGGACAGTGACGCCGGGACCAGAACCTCTTCCCCGGTGTGCAGATCGTTTCCCCACGTCCAGGAGATCGGCAAATCCCGCTCCATCATCACGAAGGGAAATCCCCGCTGCTGGTACTGCCGGCGGGAGTAGAGCGCGAATTGCCGGGGATCTTCGGCGGGCCGGCCCATACGGGTGAGCAAGTGGTAGGAGCCGGTGACGAGGTCGTCCGGGACACTGTTGCCACAGAAGCGTTCGAAGGCCTCACCGACGGCTGCCCGGCGGGCCGTGGCGTGATCGGCCAGGGCCGCTCCTCCGGTCACCCGCTCGATGACTCCGGAGGCGAGCCCGGGGTCCGCCGAGAGGTGCGCGCTGTAGGAGACGCAGGTCGGTACGGTCTCGACGCGCGGCCGGTCACGAGTGATCCGTTCGATCAGTTCCAGCAAGCCGACCCCTTTCCCCACAGCTCAAAGATGGTGCGCGGAACGTCAGCGCGAGGAGTACGCGCGCGGGCGATGGCACTACGGGGGCGGCATCCGCCGCCCCCGCCGCACGGTCAGCTCTCGGTGGGCTCGTCCTCGCGGTCCTCACGCCACTCGAACGGGGCGTCCACCGCGGGGGTGTGGGACTTCAGGGCCTGGGGTTCCTCGGGCTCGGCCCATCCGGTGTGCGCCATGGTGATGTCCTCCTTCGGTCAGCACGGACGCCCACCCTGGGGTGCACATCCTGTGCAAGTGCGAGTAGGTCGCAAGAAGGCTAGGGCGGCGGCGGAGGGGTTTTCAATACCCAGAACAGAATTAATTGGACGCGCCGACGATATCCCTCTCCGTCCACCCTGAATATGAGAGTTCATTTGGACACACGAAATACACCCTCCATGCACTGCTGACCAGGACTATTCCCCGAAGCGTGATTCAGGAGGTGGGCGCACTCCTTCCCATGGAGCCGGCGCCGGGCAATACGGTCACCTGCGGGATTCCGGTGCGCGGGTGGGTGGCGACGTCGGCGTCCACGCCGTACACCTCGGCCAGGAGCTCCGTGGTGAGCACCTCGCGGGGCGAGCCGGTCGCGACGTTCCGGCCGCCGTGCATCACGCAGATGCGGTCGCAGAAGGCCGCGGCGAGGTTGAGGTCGTGCAGGACGACGACGGCCGTCACGCCAAGCCCTCGTACGAGGCGCAGGGCGTCGAGTTGGTGACGGAGGTCGAGGTGGTTGGTCGGTTCGTCGAGCACCATCGCCGGCGTGCGCTGGGCGAGGGCGCGGGCTATGAGGACGCGTTGCTTCTCTCCGCCGGACAGCCGGTCGAACGGCGCGTGGGCAAGTGCGGCGGCGTCCAAGGCCGCCAGGGACTGCATGACGAGGCGCCGATCGTCGGCATCGTCGCCCTCAAAGGCGCGCTTGTGAGGGGTCCGACCCATGGCGACGACGTCGTAGACGGTGAGGTCGAAGTCCCCGCCGGTTTCCTGGAGGACGGCGGCCATCCGTCGGGCCAGCTGTCTGCGCGGCATCCTCCACACGTCCTGCCCGCCGAGAAGGACGCGGCCCGAAGTGGGCCGCAGGGCCCGGTAGAAGGTCCGCAGCAGGGTGGACTTCCCCGCTCCGTTCGTGCCGACCAGACCGAGTACCTCGCCGGGCGCCACGTGGAACGTCACCTCGCGCACCAGATCGCGGCCGTCCACCACGACGGAGACGTTCTCCGCGTCCAGGGAGACCGGCGGGGCGGCAACGGCGGGCGCCTCTGTCATCGCGCCCCCTTGCGGCGCATCAGCCAGAGGAAGAAGGGACCGCCGACGAGGGCCGTGAGGAGTCCGACGGGTACTTCCTCGGGGCTCATGAGGGTGCGCGCGCCGAGGTCGGCGGCGATGAGGAAGGCCGCGCCGAGCAGTGCGGCGGCGGGCAAGGCACGGCGGTGGTCGGCGCCGACCAGTAGTCGTACGACGTGGGGCATGATCAGGCCGACGAAGCCGATCTGACCGCTGACGGCCACGATGGTGCCGATCATCAGGGCGACCAGCGTGAACAGGGCGGCGCGGAAGCGGTGGACGTCGAGTCCGAGGGCCGCGGCGGCCTCCTCACCGGCCAGGAGCAGGTTCAGGGAGCGGCACACTCCGAGCAGGACGGCGGTGCCCAGCAGCACGGCGCCCGCGGGTATCCACAGGGTGGCCCAGGTGGTGCCGCCCAGTCCGCCGAGCATCCAGCGCAGCGCGGACTGCGTCTTCTGCGGGTCGTTGGAGGTGACGATGAGGAAGCTGGCCACGGCCGACAGGACTTCGGCCATGGCCACCCCGGCCAGAACCAGCCGGACCGCGGTCATCCGTCCTCCTGACCGGGCCAGCAGGTAGACGGCGACCAGCGCAGCGAGGGCGCCGGCGAATGCCGCCGCGGGCAAGGAGAACACGCCGAGGAAGCTGACGTTCAGTACGAGGACGGCCACCGCCCCGACCGAGGCGCCCGAGGACACACCGAGCAGCATCGGATCGGCGAGCGGGTTGCGGACCAGGGCCTGGAGCGCCATGCCGGCGACCGACAGGCCCGCTCCGACCGCTCCGGCCAGCAGGACGCGTGGTAGTCGGACGTCGATGACGATCGTCTCGCGGACCGGCGTCCATGAGGGGTCGATCCAGGACGGGTTCACGCGGTGCAGCAGGATGCCCCAGACCTGACCGGCGGGAACGCTGATCGAGCCGACGGCGACGGCGGCCGTCGCCGTCACCGCCACCAGCACACCGAGCAGGACCACGACCACGGCGTAGGGGATGCCGCGTCGGCGGTCGACTCTCCCGCCGGCGGCCGGTCCGACCGTGCCCGCCGCCGCATCCGCCGCCCCGGCCGTCTCCCGGGTTCCAGCGGCTCCGCTCAACGGAACCGCTCCGGGTGGATCTGCCGGGCGAGGGACTCCACGGCGCCCGGCACCCGCACCCCCAGTACCGTGGACGACAGCGGCAGCACGGCGAAGCGCTGGTTGCGGATCGCGGGCACGTCCTTGAGGGCCGGGTTGGCGAGCAGGAACTTCTTCTTGTCCGCGACAGGCTGGTCGCCGTAGTCGTAGATGACGATCACCTCGGGCGCACGCTCGGCGACCTGCTCGAACGACACGTTGCCGAACGCCTTGTCCACGTCGGCGAAGAGGTTCACCGCTCCGGCCCGATTGATCATCTCGTTGCCGATCCCTCGGCCGCCCGCGGTGAAGGCGTTCTTGTCGCCGCTGTCGTAGACGAACAGCTTGACCGGTTCGACCCCGGCCAGCTTGGCGTCGACCTGGTCGAGCACCGCGTGGAGCGCGCCGATGCGCTGCTCTGCCCTCTGCGGGACGCCGAAGGTCTTCGCGACCTCGCGGATCTCCTTGTCCATGTCCGCCATCGTGACCGGCCCGGTGGCGCACTCCTCGATGTTCAGGCGGGTGTTGACGCCTGCCTTGGTGAACGCGGCCCTGCTGCGGCCCTCCTTCTCGTCGAAGGTGGTCGAGAACCCCCCGTAGACGAGGTCCGGTTCGACCGCCAGCATCGCCTCGAACGACGGGTACTCCTTCGACAGCACCTTGATGCCGTCATAGGCTGCCCGGTACTCCGGCAGGATCGCGTCGTCGAGGTAGCCGGTGCCCACCATCGACTTCTCCAGCCCGAGCGCCAGCATCACCTCCGTGGCGTGCTGGTTCAGCGACACCGCCCGTCGCGGCGGATGCTGATACGTGGTCTCCACCCCGCAGTTGGAGACCGTGAGCGGGAACCCCGGTGCGGAGGCACCCGCCACCGGGCGGCCGCCGGCCGGAGCCGGTTCACCACCGCAGCCGGCCAGCAGCGTGAGCGCGGCGGTCACGGCCACACACAGGGACATCGGGCGTCTACCGGGCATCTGGGGGTTCCTCCCACCGCTCGGGATCGGATGGTCGTCTCGTATGACGGCCACTGCTGCAAACTATGTGCAATTACGGAGCTACGACAACAGAGGGGATCCCGACAGCAGGGGCTCGCGGGATCGCGCCGGGGCGCACAACAACTCCACGCGCCCACCCAGCAGTCGGCAGTGGCCGGGCTCCGGCCCCCGCCCCCTTCTGCGCAGACCAGAGCTGTTCTACCGTCGTACGCATGGCGAACGGGGTGTTCCACACCAAGTACGGCATAGAGATCAATCTGACCCATGAGGACTTGGGCTACCCAGGCCGGCCCGATCTCCTCGACGAGATCACCCGACCCGTGGGCGAGCGCCCCCGGGATCTGCTCCAATGCCTCAAAGACCGCAGGGGCGGCCAGTGCGGGTGCGCCCTGGCCGACAAGTCGCCCTGGATGTTCGTCCGCCGCCAACGGCGCGGCGGCCGGGCGACCTTGGTGGCCGCGCACTTGCCGGTCACCCATGTCGCCACCCCTCAGGAGAGCGACAAGCACAAGGCCATGAAGGAACGGATCGCGCGCACCGCGTCCCGCCACGGCCTCCACGTGCAGCTCGAAGCCCGGTCTCCCGACAACCGGATCATCACCGATGTCCTCGTGACCGGTCCCGCCGGTCGCGTCGGCTGGGAGGCCCAGTACTCCCCCATCAGCACGAGCAGCGTCCACCGACGCTCGGCCCGGGCCCGCGCCAACGGCATTTCGCCCCTGTGGATCACCGGCGACCCCGCCTCCGCCCTGATAGACCGGGTCCCCTGGGCACGCGTGGACGACGTTCCCTGGCAGCGGATCGTCTCACCCCTCGCCATGATCGTCCGAGGAGGCGTACGGCACCTCCAGATCTGGAAGTGCACGCCGGCCAGTGAACGGCCGTGCCCGGAAACTGGACAGGCGTGCGGCAAGTTCCACAGCGGATGGTTCCTCCCCACCCTCTGCGTACCGGAAGAGCGGTCCACCCCGCTCGACGAGCTCGTCGTCACCAGCGCCGACGGAGAACACCTCCCCCTGCGCATCAGCGACCACAACGGCAGCCGCCGAATATCCCACCTCTGGGCACTGGCCGCCGACGTCCGGCGCTGGCACGAGATCAACGGCGACCAAGACCCACCTGCGGACGGCCCGGCAGACGCCGAGGAAGCCCTCGCCTTCACCGAGGAAGAACTCGACACCCACTGCCGCTACGGCGAAGAGGGCACCTTCGTCAGCGACCCCCGCCCACGGCGCGAAACCAGATCAGCAACCGGACTGCAGACCTTCGAGCACCTCGCCATCGACCGGCGTGCACCCAGCCGCCCCGTCCAGCTCCGCCTCACGGAAAACGAGCGGCGTGTCATCGCCGGCCAGCTGCGCTGCCCGCCGTGGGAGATCGGCCCCTGCATGCTGTGCGCCACCCCCATCCACCGCTACGGTCCCCGGAGTCCGCTGGTCTGCCCAGCCTGCCGTAGCCACTGAAAGCTGCCGGAACTCATGGGAGGCCGACCACACCGTGCCTCCTCCCACGGGCCTGTTCAGACCCCGGGCGGGCATCCGTCGGCGCTCGGACAGGTCGCCAGGGAGGATCCCGACCGCACGGAGGGCGAACCAGAAGACTGGGGACTCGTGCGCCAAGGATGTCCCATCGGCCCGGTGCGCTCCCGCGTCCGTTCGTCCCTCATGGCGCTCCTCGCAGACGCCGACACACCCGAGACCGAACGGGGCGCGTTCGTTCCTCGAAGACACCCCTCCGCTGCAATCGAGCCCGCCCACCCCAGCTGCAAGGCACCTGAGGCGAAGGCCTTCCTCACTCGCACGGTTTCCCGCAGCTGCCTGCCGGAGAGGACCGGACGACCAAGGCTGTTGTCACCTGTCCACAATCCGCCATGCACCCTCACATGCGCTTCAGGAACAGATCGCACGCCCCGCCAGGATCTGCCGTCAAGCTCGCGGGCAATGGCGGCGGGCCGACTGCCGATACCGCCCTTCGGCAACAAGTCCACCCCACGCAACGCGAAGCAACATCTGATTACTCGTCAGTAAAGTCAGCAAAGGGTCAGCATTCGTCCGACCAAAGTTGATTACAGCCTGCGACACATGAGACTCGACCGCCAGCATCGGCGGCTACCGCACCACGTCCGGCGACCTCACCTCCGAAACCAAAAGCGGAGGACTGGGGGCGAGCACTGCACCCAGCCCAGTTCCACGAAAAACAGCAGTTCAACGCACCCTTCCTCTGGGCTTCAGGTGGGTCGGAGGCAGTTCCGGGGAGGGAATCGGAGGGCCGTCGTAGCCCTTCACCTCGCCGAATCGGGACCCGTTCATCCAGTCTTCGCGGGCCTGCGCGATATCATCGTGTGACCGTCCGATCCAGTTCCAGAACATCACGATCTCCTCCTCGAACGGCTCGCCGCCGAGGAGCATCAGGCTCGCGTCCGACGTCGCCCGCAGGGGGAGTTCGGTGCGACCGCAGCCGAGGTAGAGCATCGAGCCCGGGAGGACCGGGACGTCGTCGACGTGGGCTTCGCCCGACATCGACAGGATCGCGTACTCGAAGTCCGGGTCCAGCGGGAGGCGGGTTTCCGTGCCCGCCGCCAGGGTCAGGTCCGCGCCCACGATCGGGCTGTACGCCGTGCCCGGCGAGGTCGCCGTGTCCAGGGTGCCCAGGATGACCGTCGCCGTCAGGCCCGGGGCCGTGACCGTCGGGAGGTCCGCGTGGTGCTGGAAATGCGGTTCCACGTCGCGGTGGGCGTCCGGCAGGGCCACCCACAGCTGGGCGCCGTGCAGGAAGCGGGCGTGCGGGCGCGGGCTCTCCTCCGAGTGGCTGATGCCGCGGCCGGAGGTCATCAGGCCCAGTTCCCGGGGGCGGATCGTCTCCAGACTGCCGACGCTGTCGCGGTGCAGCACCTCTCCCTGGTGCAGCCAGCTCACCGTCTGGAGCCCCGAGTGCGGGTGCGGCGCGACCTGCATGCCGGGCTCGTCGGCGATGTCGTCCGGGCCGTAGTGGTCCACGAAGCACCAGGCGCCCACCATGCGGCGACCCAGGTTCGGCAGGAGTCGGCGGACCTCGGTGGACTCCCCGAGCTTGACCGTGCGCGGGCTCAGGAGCTCGCGCACCGGTTCGGCCACGACGAAGCCGCGGCCGCCGCAGGCGGAAAGAGCGGGCTGGCGATCGAGATTGCTCATGTGGACAACCTAGCCCCGACATGGTGGCCGTGGAGAGCGGAATGTTCCGCGGCCGAGGCGTGTTGGAGGCAGCGGACGAACCACCCGAACGGCGGAAGGGACGCGATGAACGCGCCGACGACGTACTTCGAGCACGGGACGGCAGCCGAGCGGTGGGCGCGCGCCGAGCTCTTCTTCGACGCGAAGGAGTACGCGACGGCCGCCCGCATCCTGGAGACGCTGGCGGGCGAGGCCCCCGAGCTGCTGGCGCCCCGGCTGCTGCTGGCCCGCGCCTACTACCACTCCGCCCAGCTGTCCCGCGCCGAGCGCGAGCTTCGCGCGCTCCTGGAGCAGTGGCCGGTCGAGGACTACGCACAGCTGATGCTCGGTCGCACCCTGGAGCGCCTGGGTCGGGCCGCCGAGGCCCGTCCGTACCTGCGGATGGCGGCCGCGATGGCGGGAGAGTTCCCCGAGTAGCGCGCCACCCGGCCCCGCGCATGCGGGTAGGGCCTCCGGCTCGGATAGCCTGGGGCCCATATGAACCGCCTCACCACACCCTTCGGCTCCTACGAGCTCACCCGCTTCCCCGAGGACCCGCGCGACCGGCTCCGTGCCTGGGACGCCGCGGACGAGTACCTGCTGCGCCACCTCGACTCCGGTACCGGAGAGCGGGGACCGGTGGACCTGGCCGCCGCCGGCGGCCGGATCACCGTGCTCGGGGACCGCTGGGGAACGCTGACGACGGCGCTCGCCGCGCACCGCCCGACGCAGATCACCGACTCCGCCCTCACCCGCGCCGCCACCGCCGCGAACCTGGACCGGGCCGGCATCGGGACGGCCAAGTCGACGGTGACCCTGCTGACCACGCAGGACCCGCCGCCCGAGCGGATCGACGTCCTGCTGGTGCGCGTGCCCAAGAGCCTGGCGCTGCTGGAGGACCAGCTGTACCGGCTGGCCCCGCACGTCCACGCGGGCACCGTCGTCGTCGGCACCGGCATGGTCAAGGAGATCCACACCTCCACGCTGCGCCTCTTCGAGAAGATCCTCGGCCCGACGAAGACCTCGCTCGCGGAGAAGAAGGCGCGGCTGATCTTCTGCACGCCGGGCACCCCCGGGGCGACCAGGCCCACCTCCGCCGGGCCGTGGCCCCTGACGTACACGGTGGACGAGGACGCCGGCTCGGCCTCCGGCCTTTCCGTCGTCAACCACGCCGGGATCTTCTGCGCCGACCGACTCGACGTCGGTACCCGTTTCTTCCTGCGGAACCTGCCGACCAACACCGACGGGGCCCGGGTCGTGGACCTGGGCTGCGGCAACGGCGTCGTCGGTACGGCCGTCCAGGCCCACGACCCCGACGCGGAGGTCGTGTTCACCGACGAGTCCTACCAGGCGGTCGCCTCGGCGCGGGAGACCTACCGGGCGAACATCCGCGAGGGCCGGCGCACCGCCGAGTTCCACGTCGGCGACGGCGTCGCGATGCTCTCCCCCGGTTCCGTGGACCTGGTGCTGAGCAACCCGCCCTTCCACTCCCACCAGGCGACGACGGACGCGACGGCGCTGCGGATGTTCGCGCAGTCGCGCAAGGTGCTGCGCCCGGGCGGCGAACTGTGGATCGTCGCCAACCGGCACATGGGCTACCACACCCACCTGCGCCGGCTCTTCGGCAACAGCGAAGTCGTCGCGAGCGAGCCGAAGTTCGTGGTCCTGCGCGCGGTCAAGCAGGATCGTCCGCGCCACATGTGACCTGCCGGTACGTCCTACACTCTGGCGCGTGAGCAGCCAGGTGGAGAACGGGAACGGTGACGGAAGCGGCGCAGGCGACGGTACGGGCGGCGGTGGCGGGCGCTACCGCCGGGAGGACGTGGCGCGGGCGGCCGGCGTGAAGGTGCGCAACCTGCGCTACTACCAGGAGCGCGGGCTGCTGCCGCCGCCGCGCCGGGAGGGCCGGATCGCCTGGTACTCGGACGATCACCTGACCCGGCTGCGGCTGATCGACGACCTGCTGGGTCGCGGCTACACGGTCAACGGCATCGCCGAGCTGCTGCAGGCGTGGGAGGAAGGCGGCGGCCTGTCCCAACTGCTGGGTCTGGAACGGGAGATGACTCGCGACTGGATCCAGGAAGAGCCGGTGACGCTGTCCCGGCGCGAGTTGCGGGAGCTGTTCGGCCCGACCGCGACCGCCGAGGACACCCGGCGGGCGGCCGAGCTCGGCTACGTGACGATCGACGGGGATCTGGTCACCTACCCGAACCGTCGACTGCTGGAGGCCACGCTGACGCTGGTGCGGCAAGGGGTGCCGCTCGCGGAGATCCTGGATGCCGGGGAGTTCGTACAGGCGCAGGCCGCTGCGGTCGCGGACCGGTTCGTGGGACTGTTCCGCCGCTACGTGATCGACGCGGCGGGCCTGGAAGGCCTGGAGGGCCTGGAGCGTCTTTCGGCCACACAACTTCAGCACATCACGGCGGCGGTGGCGGCCTTGCGGCCGGTGGCCGGCGAGGTGGTGACCTCGGAGTTCGCGCGGGCGATGGCCCGGCGGGTGGACACGGAGGTCGCCGAACTCCTGCGTACGGAGCAGTAGGAGTCGGCTCAAAGGGTGCACTCGCACAACCTTGCCAACCCCCATTGGCACTCTTACATTCAACTCGTCGGTAACAACGGTGCACAGCCGAAATAAGGGACGTTCTCATGACCGGTTCTCCCCATTTATCCGACCCGTCCGACCCCGCCGACCCCGCCGGCCCGTCCGGCCCGTCCGGCCCGTCCGACGATGCTTCCGGCCGCGTCCGCTGGCGCCGGTTCGCCGTCCTGACCATCCCCGCCGTGGCCGTGACCGCCGGCCTCGGCATCGCCCTCGCGCAGGGCGTGCTCGCCGCCTCGTTCGCCGTGTCGGGACAACAGTTCAAGGTGTCGGCGAGCAGTCTGGAGGGCGAGGGCTTCGCCCAGTACGGCAGCGTGGACGTCAACGCCCGCCAGGAACTCATCCCGGTGGCCGTCACCGCCATCCGGGAGGCCAAGCTCCACAGCCTCTGTCAGTCCGTGGTCACCTCGCTCCCGGTGATCGGGGACATCTCGCTCAACCTCACCGCCGGGAACAAGTCCCCGGTCGAGGCGAGCAATCTGTTCGTCGACGCGACCCAGCTCTCGGGCGACGCCGTCTTCAGCAACATCGAGATCGGGCGTGACGCCTCCACCCTCGACAAGGGTCCGGCCGAGGCCCAGGGGATGCAGGACCTCTTCGCCCAGCAGGCCGACACGGTCAGCATCACCGGCCTCCAGCAGACGGCGTGGGCGACGAACGCCGGCACCTTCAAGCTCTCCGGGCTCAGCATGAACGTCAGCAAGGGCAAGAAGGAATGCTTCTGAACCTACGGCGGCGCTGGCAGCGGTGGCGGCGCAGCAGACCTTTCTGGGGCGGGCTGTTCGCGATCCTGGCGGGGTCGTGGATCTGCGTCCTGCCGCTGGCACCGCTGAAGATCATGCTCCAGCAGGGGGTGGCGGGTATCCCGTCCGTCCTGATGGGCATGGTGATGATCGTGCTCGGGCTCACCGCGTGGTTCTCTCCCCCACAGCGTTCCCTCGCGGGTGTCCTCACCACCCTGATCGCCACCGCCGCTCTGGTCCTGTCCAATCTCGGCGGGTTCCTGATCGGCACGCTCCTCGGCATCCTCGGCGGCGGCCTGATGTTCGCCTGGCAGCCGCATGCCGCCCGTAGTGCCCGCGGTGCCCGTAACGCCGCGAAGGCGGAGTCCGCCGCGGCCGCACCCCCTCCCCCCACCCCGCACCACGATCCCCAAGGAGCACAGCCATGAGCCGTACGCGCACCGCGCTCGCCCTCGGGACGGCCGTCGCCGGAGCCATCACGCTCGCCTCGGTCACCGCTTCCGCCGCCCCCTTACCGCTGGCCGGGTCGACCACCGTCACCCCGGCCGGGCACGCGTTCCAGGCCACCCTCAGTGGGAAGGCCACCTTCAAGGCCGGTTCGGTCACCGTGACCTGTACGGCCTCCGTCGCCACCGGCAGCGTTCCGGGAGCCCCCGGCAACACCAACCCGGCCGGGGCGGTGTCCTCGCCGATCTCGGCGCCCACCTACAGCTCGTGCACGTCCAGCATGTGGGGCGTGACACCCACGGTCACCACCAGCGGCGCCTGGTCGGTGTCGATGCAGAACGGCGCCCCGATCACCGCCACCATGGGTCTGCCGGTCGGCGGTCTGGTGGTCCAGACGAGCGGGCTCGCCTCCTGCACGGTCACGGCCGCTCCCACCGCCCCGGCGAACGCCGGCGGCACCTGGTCCAACGGCTCGCCGTCGACCCTGACCTTCACGAACGTCTCGGTTCCGGTCACGGTCACCGGCGGGTTCGGCTGCCCGACGAGCGCGACCACGTCCATCTTCAACGCGGTGTACAAGGTGACGGACACCACCGACTCGACGCAGCAGATCACGGTCGGTCCCTGACCCACCCGATCGGCCCCCGGCCCGTCCGTTCCCGGAGCGTTCCGGGAACGGACGGGCCGTCGCGCTTCTCACGCACGCCGTGCGCCTCGCGCGTTCAGCGGTGCGCGGCGAACTCCGTCACCTGCTGGTAGGTGGGCCGGTTCTGCCAGTTGATCTGCGGGTGGGCGAGCCCGCCGACCGGGCGCTGGACGATCGAGTCGGCGCACCACTGGTTCCCGGCCGCGCAGGTCCCGTCGGCCGGGTAGACGGCCGCGGGGGTGGCGGCGGCCGCCTGCTTCAGGGTCGCCGCCACCACCTGCCGGCACGCGGGGAGCGAGCCGCCCCCGCAGTGGACCTGGGACGGTGGATCGACGACCGGCCGTCCCAGCACCATGCGCAGGTCCTCGTCGGCGTAGCCCCACCAGCCGTACTGGAAGGCCGACCCGGCGTGCGAACCGGTGGGCCCGTGGCCCGCGTTCGGTGCCTCGTCCACGGTCAGGGAGGCGCGTAGGGCGTCGTAGAGCGGGGCCCCGAGGCCGGGCCTGAACTCGGCCTCGATCAGCAGCGGCCACCAGGCGTCCATGATCCGGACGGCGTCCGCGTGCGCGTACGTCCTCGAACCCTGGACGGTCTCCTTGCGCCGGGTCCCGCTCGCCTGCCAGGCGGCCAGCTTGTCGATGGCCGCGCCCACCGCCGGATCGGTGACGGGCGCGCTGCGCAGGACGGCGAGGAGTTCGGGCAGCAGGTTCTCGGCGCGCAGGTCGGTGACCGCGGCCTCGGCCATGGCGCCGGTCAGCTTGGCCCGGGTCACCTCGCCCGCCGCCACCAGCGCTTCGACCCGGCGGTCGAGGAGGTCGCCGCGGTGCACGGCGCCCATTCCGAAGCCGGCCGCCCCGTAGTCCTTGGCCTGCTTGTTGTTCCAACTGATGTAGTAGTCCTGCCCGATGGACTGCGGGTGTTCGGCGGGCGGGGTGTAGGCGGCGGTGTTGGCGGCCGGGTCGAAGCCCTGCCACTCGTACTGCTGACGGGCGTGCACGGGCAGGGCGGCGTCGACTCCGGGTGCCCGGACCGGGTTCGACCCGCTGTTGTAGTACGCCGCTTCGCGCGCGTCGGCGTAGAACCAGTTGAAGGCGTAGCCGATGTGCTCGGCGGCCTGCTGGAAGGTGCGGGCGTCCTTGACGTAGGAGGGGTCGTTCAGCATCTGGAAGCCGATGATCGAGTCGGCCTCGTGGCGGTAGGTGGAGCGCAGCGCCGCATACGCGACGGGCTTGCCGGCGACGGTGGCCCGGTGGGTGACGATGCCGTAGTGCGTGCGCCAGACCTGCATGCGATAGGAACCGTCGGGGGTCGGGTCGGCGACGGACTTCTTCCAGGCGTTGGTGCGCTCCAGCTTCTCCATGGGGGTGCACGTGCCCCGGTAGAGGTAGTGCGCACTGGACCTGGTGGGCGCCTGCCCGCCCGGTTCGCACAGCTCCACGGCGAAGGTGTCGGTGATGTCCTGCCCGGCCGAGGTGGCGCTCCAGGCGTAGTCCTGGCCTCGGCCCAGCTGGACGTACATGCTGACGCCCGCGAAGGAGGCGCCGCGGGCGCTGATGCCGGGGCCCTGGAGCTCCTGGAGCATGAGGAGTTGGGGGGCGAGGTAGCCGGTCTGCGGGCCGAACACGGCCACCGGGTGGCCGCTCGCGGTGTGGGCGCCGGAGACGAGGAGGGCATTGGACATGCTCTGCTTGACCGGCTTCGGCGGGTCGGCGGCCTCCTCGGCGGTCGCCGCGCCGGTGCGGTCGTACACGAGCGGCTCGGAGACCACCGATCCCGCGTCCGGCAGCGCCGTGCCCTGCGGGTTCGCGGGCTTCTGGGCGTACGGGAAGCTCGTACCGTCGTGCACGGTGAGTACGGCCTCGGGGTCGTTGCGCTGCCTGAAGGACTCCCAGACCCGGGTGCCCTCCTCCAGCCCGTACCTCTGTTGGGCGGCCAGCAGGGACAGTGCGGCCTGGACCTCGCCGCCTCCCCCGCCGCCGAACAGGCCGCCGACGACGGAGGCAAGGGCGATCAGGTCGGTGATCTTGAAGGGCTTGATCTCACCGGCGTTGGTGATCGAGTCGATGTGCCCGGTGAGGACGTACTCGCCCGGGAAGTAGCGGCCGTTCTTGGACTGGGTGCGATAGAGGTTGATGCCGTCCACGTACGCCTGGGCGTCCTCCATGGCGAGACGCCCGCGCTCGCCCTCGGTGGTGCGGATGCGGTCCACCTGGGCCTGGAGATCGGCCTCGGTGTACGGGGCCTGCGGCCAGAACTGCTGCTCCAGGCCCTGGTTGGCGAGGGCGCCACCGGCGAAGGGGGTCAGGTCGCCGCGTCCGACGTGCCGGAAGAGGTCCATCTGCCAGAGGCGGTCCTGGGCCGCGGCGTAGCCCGCGCCGAAGGAGGTGCCGTAGCGGGTGGTGCCCTTGATGTGGGGGACGCCGGTCTTCTTGTCACGGGTGATGGTGACGTCGGGGCGCGGGCTGGTGGTGGACTCGACCTGGTCGGCGGGGACGCCGAAGGCGGCGTTGTTGAAGAAGTCGTTGACCTTGGCGTCGGTGAGTCCGGGATATCCGGCCACCAGCGAGTCGTAGCGGGCCAGTTGGTCGGAGGCATGGGCGGGCATGGTGCCGAAGGCCTTGTGCAGCAGGATCTGGGTGAGCGTCGCGTTGCCGTTCTGGCCGGGTGGCAGGATGTCGGAGCACTGGCCACCGCAGTAGTCGGCGATCGGGAGCGGTATCGGATCGTCGGCGGGGGTGGCCGCGACCGCGGGGGCGAGGGGGGAGAGCAGAGCGGCGCCGAGGGCGATCAGCCCGGCGGCGACGGCGGTTCTCAGGCGAGCGGTGGGACGTCGCATACGTGCTCCTCCGTGGGGGGCAAGGAACCGGTCACGGGGAGGGTACTGGCGGGACTACCACTCAGTAAGATGAATGACCGTCACTTTTGGTCGCAGGTACGGCCGTTCGTCGTTCGTCGCTCGCCGTTCGCCGTTCGCCGCGTACGGAAAATGCGTTGCCCCCGCGCGTGCGACCGGGCGAAGCTCGCCGACATGTCTCACAGCACCGAGCACCAACCTCCGCAGTCCGCCGCCCCGCGCCCGCCGCGCCGGAACGTCTCCGACCTCTTCTCCGGCGGCCGCCTCACCGTGATCCCGCGCAAGGTCGCCCGGCGCGAGCAGTTGCTCGCCCACCTCACGGAAACCCTGTTCGCGGTGGACCGGGAATACACGGAGCCCGAGGTGAACGACGCGCTGCGCACCGTTCACGAGGACTGCTCGGCGTTGCGGCGCTATCTGATCACCTCGGGCCGGCTCACGCGGACCCGTGACGGCCGTGCCTACCGGCGGGCGGCGACCACCCTGTAGTGCGTCGTCAGTCGGCCGTCGTCACCGATCACGTGGAAGGCGACGGCCGGCGGCTCGTCGAGGTGGACATGCTCGTCGGACCCGGTCCGCGGCTCCCACGGCAGGCGGAGCGTGGAGACCACCCCCGGCGCCACCAGCACCGGCCGACCCGCGAAGGTGGTGGCCGCGGCGGTGTGCGCGTGCCCGCACAGGAAGGCGGTCAGGTGCGGGTGGCGCTCGGCGAGGGCGGCGAGCCGCTCCTCCCCGAACTGGCGTATCTCGTCCACGTACGGGGTGTGCAGCGGCACCGGCGGGTGGTGGAAGGCGACCAGGACCGGGATCTCCGGCGGGGTCTCGGTCAGTACCCCGTCCAGCCAAGCCAGGGTGGACTCCTGCAGAAAGCCGTGGTGCTCGCCGGGAACGGACGAGTCGCAGACGGCGAGGACGAAGCCCTCGCCGCGCAGGACCTGGTCGACGGGCTCGGAGGAGGGGGACCCCTCCCCCAGCAGGCCGCGTCGGAAGGCGGCCCGCTCGTCGTGGTTGCCGGGGCAGACGACCAGTGGGTGGCGCGAGCGCAACAGCTTCGCGGCCTCCTCGTACTCGGCGTCCTTGGCGTGGTCGGCTATGTCCCCGCTGACGAGTACGGCGTCCAAGTCGTGCGGAAGGGCGTCGAGATACTCCATGACGGCGCGGGTGCGGTCGGACGCGCGCCGGTCACCGTCGAGATGGACGTCGCTGAGGTGGGCGATCACGATCACGTGCGATGTCTCCTTCGGCTCTGGTCGATGGATGGGTGGGCACCCATTCAACACGCCGAACCATCCCCCGCCCGGGCGTACCCGCTGTCGTCGGCGGTGCCGGGCCGAAGCCGCTGCCCATCGGGGTGTCGCCGGGTCACCGGCCGTCGGACGGTGCTGCGGGGCGGAGCCGGGTGCGGGTGCCGGTGCGGCGCAGCAGTATCCAGCCGGTGGTCGTGAGGACGACGGCGCTCCCGGCGAGGGTGGCCACGGTGACGCCGGTGGAGGCGAGCGCACCACCGCTGGGTGTGGCGTGGTTGCCGCCGCCGGCCGTGGCCCCGGTCGAACCGCCGCCGACGGTGCCGGGGGTACCGGCGGCGCCGTCGGAGCCGCCGTCCGAACCTCCGTCGGGACCGGAGCCTCCGTCGGAGCCGCCCGTCGTGCTCCCGGCCGAGCCGGTGGAGTCCGTTCCCCCGCTCGTAGCGGGGCCGCCGTCGCCGCTGCCGCCCGTGGTCGGGTCCGGGATGCCGACGGTGAGGGTGGCCACGGCGGTTCGAACCACACCGGAGTCGTTGGCGAACTCCGCCCGGTAGCGGCGGCCGTTGTCGGAGAGAGCCGCCGTGAAGGTGTACGTCGGCGAGGTGGCGCCTGCCACGGCCTGCCAGGTCCGGCCCGCGTCCGTACTGACCTGCCAGACGACGGTGGGCCGCGGGATCCCCTCGGCCTCTGCCGTCAGCCGGACCTCGGTGCCGGCCACGACCGAGCGGTCCGCCGGGCTCCGGGTGACCCGCGGGGAGGTGGCCCGTTCCAGCCGGGTGATCCGGCCGGCCACCGGATCCGACACGAAGACGTTCGCGCCACCGGGCTCGACGGCGACGGCCGCACTGCCCAACTGCACGTGGAGTCCCGGGAGCACGACTGTCTTCATGACCTCCTGGAGGTCCCGGGTGCGGTGGACGGTGAGCGTTCCGTCGTTGTCGCTGCCCGGCTGCGAGCTGTCCCCCGCGTCCTGCCACACGACGAACGCCTGGTGCGTCGTGGCGTCGAAGGCCGCCGCGCGGGGCATGTCGCTGCCCGCGCCCCTGAGGGTGCCCAGCCGCTTGCCCGCCGCGTCGTGCACGACGACGGAGGAGTCCAGACCGACCCACACCGCGCCGGTCTCGGGATCCACCTCCGTGAAGCCGCCGAACCCCTCCCCCGCCGGGAGTTCCACGGTCGCGGTGACCTGGAACGAGGCGGCGTCGATCCGGTGCATCCGGCGGTGGGTGAAGTCCGTGAACCACACCGTGCCCCGCGCCGCGTCGACCGCGAACCCGTCACCGCCCTCCAGTGTGACGGAGCGCTTCACCACCGCCGTGGCGATGTCGACCTCCGACAGTACGGGGCCCTGCGCGACCAGCACCGTCGAGGCGGTGAGCCCGGCGGTGGCGTGGGTGACGGCCGCACCCGGCACCCACGCGCCCGCCGCGGCGGCGTCGCCGTCCTTCGCGGTGCCGATGCCGCGCAGCGGATAGGAGAACACCGCCCCGTCACCGGGCAACGGGGCGAGGAGCTGCCGCACCGCCCGTCGGCCGAGCGTGCCGGTGGGCCCGGGAGCCCGGCCGACGGTGCTGCGCACCTTGCCGTCCGCGGGGTCCAGGACGTGCAGCCCGCTCTCGTCGACGTCGGCGGTCTCGGGCAGATCGTCCGAACCGACGTACAGCTTCTTCGAGTCCGGGTGCACCATCAGGTCACGGGGTTTGCCTACCGTGGTGAACTGCGCCACCGACCGGTACGCGACGGTGCCCTGCGGCACGTCGGCCCCCTCACCGCCGGCTGCCGATACGGGACTTCCGGTGGCGGCCGCGGCCAGTACGAGCGCCAGCGCCGCGGATGCGGCGCCCGCGCGACCGGGGGTGAGGGGGTGTCGGGGTGTCATGGCTTCCTCGTCGACGGGTCGGGGGCGAAGGTCCGGAAGGGAGGGCTCAGTTGAAGGTCACCGGCACGTGGACGTCGTACTTGCGGTTCGAGGAGTTGAAGTGGTCGGCGCGCGTGACGATGGCGCATTCGACGGTCTCGCCGCAGATCTGACCGCCTCCGAGGTCGGCCTTCACATGGATGGTCACGCTGAAGGTTCCGCCCGTACCGAACGTGGAGGTGTTGGCCAGGGTTCCGCCGAAGGTGTTGTTGACCCAGTGCGAGGCACCGGTGGTGCCCGACTGGTCCGAACCGCCCAGACAGGGGGTGGGCTTGCTCGCGCCGGGTGCGCCGCTGACGGCGCAGAGGCTGACGTAGATGCCCTTGGCGGTGTTGTAGCCGCCGCCCGTGACCGTGACGTTCTGACCGGTCGCCGCGGCGACGGAGGGCGCGGTGAGGCTGAGGGCGAAGGTGGACGCGCCGTCGGTGACCGTACGGGTCGAGGTGGCGGCCGAGGCGGAACCGGCCGCGCCGACGGCGAGCGCGACGGCCGCGGAGGCGGCGACGGCCGCGCGGGCGGCGGTACGGGGCAGGGAGGCAGCACGCATCACTGGGACACCTTTCAGGCAAAGGAAGTTGTCGCAAGAATTTAGGTAAGGCTAACCTCATTTCGATCAAGATGGCACGCCTACTTCACGCCATCCGCACGGCACACGGCACACGGCACACGGCACACGGCACACGGCACACGGCACACCGGATACGACCCGGGGGCGCCCCGGGGCGCGGCCCGGGCCGTTACCGGGTGGGGGGGGGCGGGGGGTCCGCCCCCGGGGGGGGCCGCCGGCGGCCCGCCACCGCGCGGGGGGGGTG